>NZ_JBHUTX010000049.1:0-63509 GCF_042671245.1 Streptomyces sp. NPDC057099 | reverse complement strand
CTCGTAGACGCGCGGTGCGCGCACCTCGCGGTAGAGGTGTTCGAGCAGGTGCCCGCGTTGCAGCGCCCGGGCGCCGTGCAGCTGGACGGCGGTGTGCGCTGTTCGGCCGGGCCCGGAGGGGCTCAGGCCGACTTGCGGCTGCTGTCCCGGGGATGAATCGCGATGTTCATCGCACCGGAGCGCAGAACCGCCAGGCGCTCCTCGAGGACCTCTTCGAGTTCCTCACGGGTGCGCCGCTCCATCAGCATGTCCCAATGCGTACGCGCGGGCTTGCCCTTCTTCTCTTCCGGGACATCGCCGTCCACGAGGAGTGCCTGGGCCCCGCAGACCTTGCACTCCCACTCCGGCGGGATCTCCGCCTCGACCGAGAAGGGCATCTCGAACCGGTGCCCCTTCTCGCATGCGTACTCCACGGCCTGGCGCGGAGCCAAGTCGATGCCGCGGTCCGTCTCGTAGCTGGTCACCACGAGGCGCGTGCCGCGAAGAGCTCGCTCACTCATGAATCGTGCCTCCCGGGCTTGTCGCCCACAGGACAGGTGTCGCTGTCGTCGTCATCCGGTCAACGTCCGGTCGGCGGTAAAGATTCCCGTTCCGAGTCCCGTTCCGGGTCATGCGTCGCCGTCGTAGCCGCAGCCTTGTCAACCCTTGCAGTACCCACCAGCGCCCGGTTTGTCACATCTGCTAGCAGATGTAACCCAGCGTTTCGGCATCTTTGACGCGCAGTAACGGTACGCCTGGCAGGCCAAACGCGTACACTACAGCCCTTTCGCGCCGAGTGCTAAATCTTGTCAGGAACCGGATTCCCCGCTTCGCGGATCGCACGCCCCACGGGTACCCGGGCGAGCAGAACGAATCCGATGACGAAGAAGCCCACCAGCGAGATGATCGCGTCCCGGTAGCTCCCGGTCAGCTGGTAGGTGAGCCCGAACAGCAGCGGCCCGAGCCAGCTCATGCCGCGGTCGCTCATCTCGTACGCCGAGAAGTATTCGGCCTCCTTCCCGGGCGGGACGAGATGGGAGAACAGGGAGCGGGACAGCGCCTGGCTGCCGCCGAGGACCAGGCCGATCCCGGCGGCCAGGACGAAGAACCACACCGGCGCCCCGGCCGGCAGGAAGTATCCGGCCGCCAGCGTCAGCGTCCACGCGACGAGCGAGCCGAGGATCGTGCGCTTGGCCCCGTACGTCCGGGCCAGCCGGCCCATCGTCAGCGCGCCCGCCACCGCCAGCACCTGCACCAGCAGGATGGCGCCGATCAGCGTGGACTGCCCGAGACCCAGTTCCTTCGAGCCGTAGACCGAGGCCTGGGAGATCACCGTCTGGATGCCGTCGTTGTAGACGAGGTACGCGAGAAGGAAGGCCAGGGTCAGCGGGTGCCGGCGCATGTCGCGGACGGTCGCCGCGAGCTGCCGGAAGCCGGGGAGGGCCGCCTCGCGCGCGGCGGACCTGCGGTCGCGCAGCCGCCGCAGCGGAATGAGGGCGAACGCGCCCCACCACAGGCCGGCCGACGCCAGGCAGATGCGCACCGCCGTGCTCTCGGAGATGCCGAAACTCTCGTGCCCGGTATAGAGGACGAGATTGACGACGAGGACCAGCGAACCCGCCGCGTAGCCGAAGGCCCAGCCGCGGGAGGAGACCGCGTCCCGTTGCTCGGGCGGGGCGATCTGCGGGAGATAGGAGTTGTAGAGCATCATCGCCACGGACTGCGCCGCGTTCGCGACGACCAGGAGGGCCCCGCCGAGCAGATAGCGGTCGCCGTCCAGGAAGAACATGGCCGCCGTGGCCGTGGCGCCCGTGTAGGCGGCGATCGCGAGCAGCGGCTTCTTGCGGCCGGTGCGGTCGGCGGCGGCGCCCACCAGGGGCATCACCAGCACGGCCACGATCACCGACAGGGACACCGAGTAAGCGAAGAAGGACCCGGCGCGCACCGGGATCCCGAGGGGGTGGACGTACCCGTCGGCGTCGGCGGCCGACTCGGCGACCGAGGTCAGATAGGGACCCAGGAAGACGGTGAGCACGCTCGTCGAGTAGACGGAGCACGCCCAGTCGTAGAAGTACCAGCCGCGCTGCTCGCGTTTGAGATCAGCCGCCCCGTCGTCCTGCGGTGTCCGCACGGTGTCGGTGCCCACCCGTGCCCTCGCTTCCCCGTGAACGCGCGGAGGCGGCGGAGCGGGGTGTCAGACCCAGACGCCGCGGTCCTCCATGACCTTGCGCAACGTGTCGATGTGATCGGTCATGATGCCATCCACCCCCAGGTCCAGAAGCCGGTGCATGCCCTCGGGGTCGTTGACGGTCCACACATGCACCTGGAGCCCGCGCGCGTGGGCGGCGTGCAGGAAGCGGCGGTCCACGACCTGGATGCCGGACTGGATCTCGGGAACCTGGGCGGCGACCGCCGACCGGCGCACCGCCGCGGGCAGCCCCCAGGAACGCAGCCGCAGGTTCAGCACGCCCCGGGTGCCGTACGACGTGGCCAGGCGCGGGCCGGCCAGCCGCTGGGCGCGCACCACGCGGGCCTCGGAGAACGAGCCGAGGCAGATCCGGTCCCAGGAGTCCGTGCGCCCGACCAGGTCCAGGAAGGGCAGCAGGGCGGCCTCCGCCTTGACGTCGACGTTCCAGCGCACCTCGGGGAAGGTCTCCAGGAGCTCCTCGAAGAGGGGCAGCGGCTCCTGGCCCGCCACGCGCGCGTGGCGTACCTCCTGCCACGGCAGGTCGGCGATCCGGCCCGCGCCGTCCGTCACCCGGTCCAGGGTCGCGTCGTGGAAGGCGATGAGTTTGCCGTCCCTGGTGGTGTGGACGTCGGTCTCGATGTACCGGTAGCCCGCCTCGACGGCACACCGGAACTGCCGCACGGTGTTCTCCAGGCCGTCCGCCGCCCCGCCCCGGTGGGCGAAGGCGATCGGGCCGGGATGGTCGAGATAGGGATGGCGTATCCGCGGGGTCACGGACGCAGTATCGCTCCTCGGGGTTGACCGGTGGCAACGACCGTGCTGCCGCCGGATGCCGCGGGGACGGCGAACACACGCAGGAACAGCTGGGCGAGCGGGCCGATCGAGACCGCGTACAGCAGGGTGCCGAAGCCGACGGTGCCGCCCAGGGCGAAGCCCGTCGCCACGACCGTGAACTCGATGGCCGTGCGCACCAGGCGGATCGAGACGCCCGTGCGCTGGTGCAGGCCCGTCATCAGGCCGTCGCGGGGACCCGGGCCGAAGCGCGCCGCGATGTACAGACCGGTCGCCGCGCCGTTCAGGACGATCCCCGTCACCAACAGCGTCACGCGCGCCACCATGCCGTGCGCGTCGGGCACCAGGGCCAGCGTCGCGTCCATCGCCATGCCGATGACCAGCACGTTGGAGAACGTGCCCAGGCCCGGCCGCTGGCGCAGCGGGATCCAGGTGAGCAGCACCGCCGCGCCCACGATCGTCAGCACCACGCCGATCGACAGCCCCGTCCGCTCGGCGAGGCCCTGGTGCAGCACGTTCCACGGCTCCAGCCCGAGCCCGGACCGGACGAGCAGCGCCGAACTCGCGCCGTACAGCGCGAGACCGGCGTAGAGCTGGGTCAGCCGCCGGGTGAGATGGCGCCGCGTGGCCATGATGTGCCCTCCAGTGGTGCGAGTGGACTGATGCATGACACCCTGTGGCTTGGATGGAGAGGTCATCCATGGCCAATCCGGGGAAGGTGGACTGATTCCGATGGCACAGTGGACTTCGGCCGTGGGTGCGGCACAGCTCGCCCGACTGCTCAACTCCCAGCAGGAGCGCCCGGCAGGGCCCGGCACGCGCCGCCCGCCCGCCTATCGCGCACTCGCCGACGGCATCCGCCTGCTGGTGCTCGAAGGACGGATCCCGGTGGCCGCCCGGCTGCCCGCCGAGCGGGAACTCGCCCTCTCCCTGACCGTCAGCCGTACGACGGTCGCCGCCGCGTACGAGGCGCTGCGCGGCGAGGGCTTCCTGGAGTCCCGGCGCGGCGCGGGCAGCTGGACCGCCGTACCGGCCGGGAACCCGCTGCCCGCGCGCGGCCTGGAACCGCTGCCGCCCGAGACCCTCGGCTCGATGATCGACCTGGGCTGTGCGGCGCTGCCCGCCCCCGAACCGTGGCTCACCCGGGCCGTGCAGGGCGCCCTGGAGGAGCTGCCGCCCTACGCGCACACCCACGGCGACTATCCCGCCGGGCTGCCGGCGCTGCGGTCGATGATCGCCGAGCGGTACACCGCGCGCGGGATCCCGACCATGCCCGAGCAGATCATGGTGACGACCGGGGCGATGGGCGCGATCGACGCGATCTGCCATCTGTTCGCCGGGCGGGGCGAGCGCATCGCCGTCGAGTCGCCCTCGTACGCCAACATCCTCCAGCTGATGCGGGAGGCCGGGGCCCGGCTGGTGCCCGTCGCGATGGCCGAGGGGCTCACCGGCTGGGACATGGACCGCTGGCGGCAGGTCCTGCGGGACGCCGCGCCCCGGATCGCGTACGTCGTCGCCGACTTCCACAACCCGACCGGTGCGCTCGCCGACGAGGACCAGCGGCGGCAACTGGTGGACGCGGCGCGCTCCGCGGGGACCGTGCTGATCGCCGACGAGACGATGAGCGAGCTGTGGCTCGACCCGGAGGTGCACATGCCGAAGCCGGTGTGTTCCTTCGACCGGGCCGGGTCCACGGTGATCACGGTGGGGTCGGCGAGCAAGGCGTTCTGGGCCGGGATGCGCATCGGATGGGTGCGGGCCGCGCCGGACGTGATCCGCAGTCTGGTGGCCGCGCGGGCCTACGCCGACCTCGGCACGCCCGTGCTGGAGCAGCTGGCCGTGAACTGGCTGTTCGGGACGGGAGGCTGGGAGCAGGCCGTGGAGGTGCGGCGGGAGCAGGCGCGGGAGAACCGCGACGAGCTCGTGGCGGCGGTGCGGCGGGAGCTGCCCGGGTGGGAGTTCGAGGTGCCGCAGGGTGGTCTGACGCTGTGGGTGCGGACCGGGGGGCTGTCCGGGTCGCGGCTCGCCGAGGCGGGGGAGCGGGTGGGCGTGCGGGTGCCGTCCGGGCCTCGGTTCGGGGTGGACGGGGCGTTCGAGGGGTATGTGCGGCTGCCGTTCACCGTGGGGGGTGCGGTGGCCGAGGAGGCGGCTGTGCGGTTGGCCGCGGCGGCGCGGATCGTGGAGGAGGGCGGCGCGGGGGCCGGAGAGGCACCGAGGACGTTCGTGGCGTAGGGCTCCGCGGCTCAGCCGCGCAGGGTGCAGCCGCCGCCGGGCCGGTCCCGGCGCCCGGCCGGCGTGGCCGGGGCTGCCGGCGCGGCTAGGTCGCCTTCGCCTTCGTCTTCGCCGGCTTCGTCAGAACCGGCACCGGATTCGGAATCGAGTCCTTCGCCTTGGTCGGGACCGGTACCGGATCCGGCACGGATCCCGGCTTCGGATCCGTCGTGAGCGGCTCCGCTTCCGTCCCCTCCGGCGCGGGGACCGTCTCCCCGTCCGCCGGTGTCGTGCGCGGCGGGAGGAGGTCCAGGACCGCCTGGCGGTGGGCGTCGGACGTGGCGTCGTCGTAGGGGTTCGGCGTGGCCGGGACCTGGAGGCGGTGGACCGGGCCCATGCCGAGGCGGGCGTAGCCGCGGCCGGGCGGGACCTCCTCGACGGGGGTGGTGTGCGGGGGCGCCCCCAGCACGGACTCGAGCTGCTCGGCCGTCGCCGGGCCGAGGACCACGCGCGCGCGGGTGTGCTGGCGTACCGGTTCGCCGAGGGCCTCCATGGTGTCCAGCTGCTCGGCCACGACCACCGTCACGTTCGCCGGGCGGCCGTGCCGGAGCGGGACCTGGAGGAGGGACTGCGGGTCCTTGCGGTCCTGGGCGGCGGCCAGGTGGGTGAACGCCGTCGGGCGGTCCAGGAGGATCCACAGGGGACGCTTGGTGTCGTCCGGCGGCGGCTCGCCCGCCTGGTGGGCCCGGTTGGCCGCGATCAGCCGGCGCTCGGTCTCGGTCGCGGCCCACTCCAGGCTCGCCAGCACCCCGGGGAGGCCGCACTCCACGGCCAGCACGCCGTCCCGGCCGGTCAGACAGGCGTACTCGCCGGTGCCGCCGCCGTCGACGATCACCACGTCGCCGTGCTGGAGGGCCTGCAGGGCGATGGACCGCAGCAGGGTCGAGGTGCCGGTGCCCGGCTGGCCGAGGGCGAGCAGATGGGGCTCGGTGGAGCGCAGGCCCGTGCGCCACAGGACCGGGGGCACGTCCCGCCGCTGTTCGCCGTGGGCCAGGGGGAGGGTGCGCTGGACCCGGGTGGGGTCGGTGAAGCCGAGGACCGTCTCGCCCGGAGCGGTGACGAAGCGCTGGGCGGCGATGTCGACGGCGAGCGGCATGAACACGCTGACCGTCAACTGGTTGCCTTCCTCTTCCCACGAGAAGTGGTACTCGCGGCCGCGGCCCGACTTGGCCGCGAGCAGGCCCTCGATCCGGGCGCGGGGCTCGGCCTCGCCGTCGGCGAAGTACGCCGGGTAGTGGATCACCAGGTGCGAGATCCGGCCGGTGCCGTCGAAGGCGTAGGTGGGGAAGGCCTTCTCCCAGGTGCCGCCGTGGGAGTACAGCGGCTCGGGGTCCTCGGCGGTGGAGAAGTACGGCACGAGCGCCTCGTACAGCGACTGCAGGCGCTGGGCCTGCGACTCGTCGGGCCCATCGGAGGCCGCCGCGGCGTGTTCCCGGCCCTGCCATGCGGCCGCCGCCATCAGGGTGATGGCGGCGAGCAGCGGTCCGTACGGCATCAGTGCCACGACCAGGATGACGGAGGCCGCCAGGAACAGCAGCGCTCCCCGTTTGTCCTTCGGGGTCTCGCTCCATCTGCGCCGTCCGGCCGCTGCCAGCCGGCGCAGCCCGCGTGTGATCGTGATCAGCGGGTGGAGGACGTCGGTGGCGCTGTCGGCGGCCGTCCGGGCCAGCTCCCGGCTCCGGACGAGCTGCGCGCTGCCGTTGCTCAGAATGCGGGGGAGGGGGCGCCGGGCCACTGCTGCCTCCAGAGAGTGCGTACGGGCGGGATGCGTACGGGGTGCGGGGCCGTCAGAACTTGATTCCGCCGAGGAGGCTCGCCAGGCTCTCGCCGCCTGCCTTGATGCTCGGGGCGATGGCCGTGCTGGCCAGGTAGAAGCCGAAGAGCATCGCGACCACGGCGTGCGACGCCTTGAGGCCGTCCTTGCGGAAGAAGATGAAGACGACGATGCCGAGCAGGACCACGCCTGAGATGGAGAGGATCATTTGGGTTCTCCTGGTTCGCGGGGACAGTCACCATGAGTACTTCCAGGCTCACAGGATGTATCCATGCGATAAAAGGTGCAACTGGGTGGAAAAGGGGTGGTTTCCCACAGGCTGCGGAGTGGTCCCGGAACCGGTCGAGCTGGGGTGTTGTGCCCGCCCGGGTCCGTAGTGATCTTTACCTCGGGCACATCGGGTCATGTGCCGCGCGAGCCAGTACCCTGGCGATTCACTCGTACGGCTGCATCACTCGCAGACGTGCGCACCCGACGTGATGAGCAGTGGAGAGGCGGTCCGGCCGATGACCGAAGTCCCCGACCCCAAGGTCGTGGAGCTGGCGACCAAGATCTTCGATCTGGCCCGGCGGGGACGGACCGAGGCGCTCGTGGCGTATGTCGACGCGGGTGTTCCGGCCAACCTCACCAATGACCGCGGCGACTCGCTCGTGATGCTCGCCGCCTATCACGGCCATTCCGACGCGGTGCGCGCGCTGCTCGCCCGCGGCGCCGAGGCCGACCGGGTGAACGATCGAGGCCAGACCCCGCTCGCGGGAGCGGCCTTCAAGGGCGAGACGGACGTCATCAAGGCCCTCCTGGAGGGCGGCGCCGACCCGTCCGCCGGCACGCCGTCGGCCGTCGACACGGCTCGGATGTTCGGCCGGACGGAACTGCTCGAACTGTTCGGCGAGCGCTGAGCCGACCAGTCTGACCTGGAACGACACAGAAAACGGGGGAGGCGGTACAGGGCCGCCGAAATTTCGGTCGCGGCAGACGGAAGAGCCGAGTCATCATGACGACGTGGTTCACGGACGTGATGGTTGGGCAGGTGTTGCCGCACCGCGCGGGCCGTGACGCGGTCCGCAAGGGGCCACCGACGAGAGGCAGAGGAAGATGGTCTACAGCAAGCAGGAAACGGCGGGCACTCCGACGTGTTGTCGCGCGGCCAGGTAGTACACGTCCCCGGTTGCGTCGACGCTTGATGTGAGGCTGTTTCCCATGTTCGATCCGGTCATAGCGCCCAGCGGTACGCTGCTCGGCCTGCTCCAGCGGGGCCGCGGCGACGGCACGCTGCACGCGCTCACCGCCCCGCGCCCCGAGGCGCTCGCGGCGTTGAACCACTGTGTGCTGCGCGATCCCCGCCACGACTGGCAGGTGGAGAACCGCTCCCTCTACTACGCCCGCCTCTACCTCGACCTGAACGGCGAGCTGGACGCGATCGAGGCCCATCTCTTCGACGCCGAGGACGTCCTCGACGCCGAGGAGTCACGCACCGGCCTCGCCCTCGCCGTCCTCGGGCACCTCGCCTCCTACGGCAGGCGGGACGCACTCGAACTGCTGCGCAGGTACGCCGCCCACGGCTCGAACTGGGCCTGGGCCCTCGACGAACTCGCCCTCAGGGACGACGACGCCGGCCTGCGGGCCCTCGCCGCGCCCGTCCTCGCCCGGTTCCCGGCCGATCCGGAGGGCGAGGCCGAGCTGGCCGCCACCGTCCGCGACGCCTTCGAGCCCCGGCCGTGGCGGCTGTGGGCCGAGGATCCGCGCGAATCCATCGCCACCCGCGTGCGTGCCGCCCACGAGACCGGCAGCTTCGACCGCTGGCAGCGGCAGATGCGGCCGACGGGCCCGCGCCCGGGCTGGAGCGTGCAGGCCGTCTTCGAATGGGCCCAGCAAGGCCTCGACCGGGGCGCCGCACTCCATGTCCCGGCCGCCCGCTGCCTCACCGCCGTGGCCGGTCCCGAGGACCGGGCCGAGATCGTCCAGGCCGCGAAGGACGGCGGCGACGGAGCCCGGTGCACCGCCCTGCGCTATCTCGCCGAGGGCAACGACCCCGACGCCCTCGACCTGATCGAGGCCGCCATGGCCACCGGCTCGACGGTCGTCGTGGAGGCCGCCGTCGACTCCTTCGAACGGATGCGCAGTCTCACGGCCGTGGACCGGGCGCGCGGCTGGGCGCACCGGCCCGACGAGCTGGGTGCCGCCGCCGGACGCGTCCTCGCCTGTCTGGGCGGGGTGCACGACCGGGACCTGGTCCTCGCGGCGCTACGGGAGGCGGTGCGGGGCGAAGGCCCCGACGCCCCGACCCTGTGGACCCTGGTCGACGGCACCGGACGGCTCGGCATCGCCTGCGCCGCACCCGTGCTCCGCCACGTCTACCGCGAGACCGCCTCGTCCCATCTGCGCGGCCGGGCCGCCCGGGCCCTCGCCGCCACCGACCCCTCCTTCGCCACCGGCTTCGCCGTCGAATGCCTGTGGGACTGCGAGGAGACCACCCGCGAGATCGCCGCCCGGCACGCCGAGACCGGCGACACCCGGGTCGTGGAGCGACTGCGCCGGCTCGCCGCCGACCCGGCCGAGGAGGCCGAGGTCCAGACGGCCGTCCGCAGCCGGATCGGTCCCGAGGAGACCGCTGTGTGACCCCCCTCGTTCCAGGACGCCGGGGCGGAATCAGGCCGCCCGGGTGAACGAGGGGTGACTCGCGGGTCAGGAGCGTATGGACGCGGCCTGACCTGCGCGGGTGCACCTCAGAACGCTCATAGGACGTTCCTCGTTCGGAAAGATCCACGTTGACGCGGCCACGTCCGGCCCGGCGACAACACCGGTATGCGTGTCGTCATCGTGACCGAATCCTTTCCCCCCGACGTGAACGGCGTGGCCCACTGCGCGCTCCAGACCGCCCGGCACCTCGTCGATCGCGGTCACACCCCCGTCGTCGTCGCCCCGGCCCCGGCGCCCGGGAACAAGCCCGACGCCTCCGCGCCGTGCCGCGTCGTCCACGTCCCCTCCCTCCCGCTCCCCGGCTACCCCCAGGTCCGCGTCGCCCTCCCCAGCCGCCGCCTGGCCGCCACCCTCATCGAGCACCGTGCCGATGTCGTCCACCTCGCCAGCCCCTTCGTCCTCGGCGTGCGCGGCATGGCCGCCGCCGCCCGCCTCGGCATCCCCGCCGTCGCCGTCTACCAGACCGACCTGGCCGGATACGCCCGTACGTACATGGGCGCCGGAGAGGCCGCCGCCTGGCGGCGCATCCGCTCCGTCCACGGCGCCGCCGACCTGACCCTCGCCCCGTCCAGCGCCGCCCTCAACGACCTGGAGACCCACCAGGTGCCCCGGGTCAAGCTGTGGCCGCGCGGCGTCGACACCGAACGTTTCCGGCCGGACCGCCGCGACGAGGCCCTGCGTCGCGAGCTGGCTCCGGGCGGTGAGCTGATCGTCGGCTACGTCGGCCGGCTCGCCCCCGAGAAGCACGTCGAACTCCTCGCCGGTGTCTGCGGCCTGGAGGGTGTCAAGGTCGTGGTCGTCGGCGACGGCCCCAGCCGGCCCGGCCTGGAGCAGGCGCTGCCGGGCGCGGTCTTCCTCGGCCGCCGCACCGGTGACGATCTCGCCCGGGTCTTCGCCTCGTTCGACGTCTTCGCGCACACGGGCCCCTTCGAGACCTTCTGCCAGACCGTGCAGGAGGCCATGGCCAGCGGTCTGCCGGTGGTGGCACCCGCCGCGGGCGGGCCGCTGGACCTGGTCGCGCACGGGCAGACGGGGCTGCTGGTGCCGCCGCGCGACGCGACCGCCGTACGGGACGCGGTGCGGTCCCTGGCCGACGGTCCCGCGCTGCGGGCCGCCTTCGGCGCCGCCGGGCGGGCCATGGTGGAGGGCCGCACCTGGGCGGCCGTCGGCGACCAGCTGATCGGGCACTACGCGAACGTGCTCGCCGGGCGCAGGGCGATGGTGGCGGCGTGAGCGCGATCGGGACCGGCCAGTCGCTGCGGATCGTCCGGCTCGCCAACTTCGTCGCCCCCGCGTCCGGAGGGCTGCGCACCGCCCTGCGCGAACTCGGCAGGGGCTTCAAGGCGGCGGGGCACGAGCCCGTCCTCGTCGTCCCCGGCGAGCGGGCGAGTGACCGCGAGACCGAGCAGGGGAGGGTGATCACCCTCCCCGGGCCGCTGCTGCCCGGCACCGGCGGCTACCGCGTTCTGGCTGACAGGCGGCGAGTGGCCCGGCTTCTGGAGGAACTCGCTCCGGACCGGCTTGAGGTGTCCGACCGTACGACCCTCAGGTGGACCGGCAAGTGGGCGCGGCGCGCCCGGGTCCCGGCCGTGATGGTCTCCCACGAGACCGCCGACGGCGTGTTGCGCACCTGGGGCCTGCCCGAGGGCGCCGCCCGGCGGGCCGCCGACGCCCTCAACGTCCGTACGGCCCACACCTACGCGCGCGTGGTGTGCACCACCGAGTTCGCCGAGCGGGAGTTCGTGCGGATCGGGGCACGCAACGTCGTCCGGGCCCCACTGGGCGTCGACCTGGTGCAGCGGCACCCGGCGCTGCGCGATCCGGAGCTGCGGGCGCGGCACGCGCGCGAGGACGAAACGCTGCTCGTGATGTGCTCACGGCTGTCCGTCGAGAAGCGGCCCGGCACGGCGCTGGACGCCCTGGAGACGCTGCGGCGGCGCGGGCGGCGGGCGGTGCTGGTGGTGGCCGGCGACGGTCCGCTGCGCGCGCGGCTCGAACAGCAGGCACGCGAGAGCGCCTTGCCGGTCACCTTCCTCGGGCACGTCACCGACCGCGGGCTGCTCGGCGCGCTCCAGGCGTCCGCCGACGTCGCCCTGGCACCGGGGCCCGCCGAGACGTTCGGGCTCGCCGCGCTGGAGGCCATGGCGTGCGGCACGCCCGTGGTGGCGAGCGCTTCATCCGCGCTGTCCGAGGTGATCGGCTCCGCCGGGTCCGTCGCGGCGGATCACGGGGAGGCCTTCGCGGACGCCGTGGACCTGCTGCTGGAAGGCTTGGAGGCGGACCGCCGCGAGGCCGCACGCGCGCGTGCGGAGTGCTTCGGGTGGAACGCGGCGGTCGACGCCTTCCTCGCAGCGCACGACGCGGCCGTCCCCGTGCGCCCGTACGTGCCCGGAGGCGTGGCATGAGACCCCCGCGGTTCGTGGGAGCCCCGCGTTTCGTGGCCCTCGGCGACTCGCTGACCGAGGGCGTGGGCGACCCCGTCGGCGACGGGTGGCGCGGCTGGGCCGCGCTGCTCGCCGACGGGCTCTCCGAGGGGCCCGCCCGGTTCACCAACCTCGCGGTGAGCGGGGCGCAGACCCGGGACGTGCTGGAGCGGCAGCTGCCCGCCGCGCTGGAGCTCCGGCCCGAGCTGGTGTCCGTCGTCGTCGGCGTCAACGACACCCTGCGCTGCACCTTCGACATCCAGGCCGTGGCGGCCCGGCTCGACCGGGTGTACCAGGCCTGCACCGAGCGGGGCGCGGTCCTGCTCACCGCGTGCCTGCCCGACCCGGGCACGATGCTCGGGCTGCCCGGGGCGCTGGCCCACCCGCTGGCGCGGCGGCAACGGGCCGTGAACGCGGTCGTCCATGCCCTGTCCGACCGGTACGAAGCCCTGCACCTGCACGCGTGCGAGGGCGAGTGGACCACGGACCGCGCCATGTGGAGCGCGGACCGGCTGCACCCCGGCGAACGGGGACACCGGCAACTGGCCCTGCGCTTCCACGCGCTGCTCGCCGGGCACGGCCTCGCGACGGGGCCCGCGCCCTCGCCCGAACCCGACTTCCCCGTCCCGACGAAATCGGCGAGCCTGTGGTGGCTGGCCACGGCCGGCACCGGCTGGGTGGCCCGCCGCTGCACCGACCTGCTGCCCCAGCTCCTGACCCTGGCCGCCGACGAGCTACGCCACCGCGCCCGGGGGACCAGCGCCCGGCTCGACCTGCGGGCCTCCGCGGCGGTGTCGGCGGCGCTGGCCGCGCTGTCGGTGGCGGAACAGGCGGACGCGGCCTGACCCGGCCGGCGGCCTGCTCCGAAGGGCTCAGCGACGCCGTACGGCCACGAAGCGCACCGGCGTACCCGGGACCGCCTGCGCGGCGGCCGACAGGTCGGCGGCCCGGACCACCGCGATCACCGGGTAGCCCCCGGTGGTCGGATGGTCGGCCAGGAACACCACCGGTCTGCCGTCGGGCGGCACCTGGACCGCGCCCAGCACCATGCCTTCGCTGGGGAGTTCACCGTGCCGGACCCGCTCCAGGGCGGGGCCCTCCGTGCGCAGCCCGATGCGGTTGCCGGAGGCGGACACCCGATAGGGGAGGGAGAGGAAGGCGCGTACGGCCTCCCGCGTGAACCAGTCGTCGCGCGGGCCGAGGGTCACCCGCAGGACCAGTTCGGACGGCGGCGCCGGCTGCGGGGCGACGTCCACGCGCGCGTGCGCACCGGTCGGCGGGCCCAGCGGCAGCACCGTGCCGTCCGTGAGCGGGGCCGGGCCGAGCCCCGACAGCAGGTCCGTCGAACGGCTGCCGAGCACGGGCTCGACGGCGATGCCCCCGGAGAGACCCACATACGCGCGGACGCCCGACAGCGCCGGACCGACGTCCAGCAGCGCCCCGGCGGGCACGCGCACCGGCGCGCCCCACGGGACGGGCCGGCCGTCCACCGTGACCCGGCAGTGCGCGCCCGCCACCGCGACCGTGACCGTCGAACGCGGGCGCACGGCACAGCCGTTGAGCGTCGTCTCCAGCACGGCCGTCCCGCGCGGATTGCCGACCAGCCGGTTGACGAGGTCCGCCGCCGGCCCGTCCAGGGCACCGGAGCGGGGGACACCGAGATGGGCGTGCCCGGGGCGGCCGAGGTCCTGCACGGTGGTCAGGGCCCCGGCCCGTACGACGGAGAGGGCGCGATCCGTCATGACCCCGCCTCGGGGACGAACCGCACGCGCGTGCCCGGCGACAGCAGAGCGGCGGGCACCCGCGCGTGGTCCCACAGGACGGTGTCCGTCGTGCCGATCAGCTGCCAGCCGCCCGGCGACGAGCGCGGGTACACGCCCGTGTACGGGCCCGCCAGCGCCACCGACCCGGCGGGGACGGCCGTGCGCGGGGTGGCCCGGCGCGGGACGTCGTAGCGCGACGGCAGCCCGGTGAGATAGCCGAAGCCGGGCGCGAAGCCGCAGAAGGCGACCCGGAACTCCGTCTCCGCGTGAATGCGGGCGACCTCCCGCTCCGGCACGCCCCAGTGCGCGGCGACATCCACCAGGTCCGGGCCGTCATACCTCAGGGGGATCTCGACCACCTCACGCGCGCGCGGTGGCGCGGGCGGCAGTTCGGCGGCGGTCAGTTCGGCGGCCAGCCGGGCGGGGGAGTCGAGGCCGTCGAGGAGGACCGTGCGGGCGGCGGGGACGATCTCACGGGCCGACAGCGAGCCCTCCGCGCGGCGTCGCAGCAGCTCCGCGTGCAGGGCCTGGGCCTCGTCGCCCGAGGCGACCTCGACGAGCAGCGCGTCCTCGCCGACGGGCCGGACCTTCATGCGAAAGCCTCCACCCGGATGCCCGAGGTCTCCAGGCGTTCCCGCACCTGGCGCGCCAGCTCCACCGCGCCGGGCGTATCGCCGTGCAGACAAAGGGAACGCGCGCGTACCTCGATCCGGGTCCCCGAGTGGGAGGAGACCTCGCCTGAGCGGGCCAGGCTCAACGACCGCTCCACGACGGCCTCCGGGTCGGTGACCACGGCGCCCTCCCGCGTGCGCGGCACCAGGGTGCCCGCGTCGGTGTACGCCCGGTCCGCGAACGCCTCCGTGACGACGGGCAGGCCGGCCTTGCCCGCCAGATCGAGCAGACGCGAGCCGGGCAGGCCCAGCACGGGCAGGGCGGCATCCGCGAGGAGCACCCCGTCGACGACGGCGGCGGCCTGCTCCTCGTCGTGCACGACCCGGTTGTAGAGCGCGCCGTGCGGTTTGACGTAGGCCACGCGGGAGCCCGCGGCGCGGGCGAACACCTCCAGGGCACCGATCTGGTAGGCCACTTCGGCCGCCAGCTCGGCGGACGGCACGTCCATCGCGCGCCGCCCGAAACCGGCCAGGTCCCGGTAGGACACCTGGGCGCCGATCCGTACCCCGCGCTCGGTCGCCAGCTCGCACACCCGGCGCATGGTGGCCGCGTCCCCGGCGTGGAAGCCGCACGCCACATTGGCGCTGGTGACCACGGACAGCAGCCGTTCGTCGTCGGTGAGCCGCCAGCGGCCGAAGCCCTCGCCGAGGTCGGCGTTCAGATCGATCGAGGTCACGTGTCGCATCTCCTGTCAGGCCACGCGGTACTGCTCGTCGCGGGCGTCGGTGAGGAACATCTGCCCCGGGGCGTGCGTGAGGGCGAACGGCGGACGCGAGGCCATCACGGCCGCCTGCGGGGTCACTCCGCACGCCCAGAACACCGGGATGTCGTCAGGTTCGGTGTCCACCGGGTCGCCGAAGTCGGGACGGCCGAGGTCGTCGATGCCGAGCCCCGACGGATCCCCGCAGTGCACGGGGCTGCCGTGCACCGCCGGCAGCAGACTGCTCTCCCGGATCGCCGCGGCCAGGTGCGGGGGCGGCACCGGCCGCATGGACACCACCAGCGGCCCGTGCAGCCGCCCCGCCGGTCGGCACTGCCGACTCGTCACGTACATCGGGACGTTGCGGCCCTGCTCGACATGGCGGATCGGGACGCCCGCCTCGCTCAGCGCCCACTCGAAGGTGAAGCTGCAGCCGATCAGGAACGACACCAGATCGTCCCGCCAGTAGGCGCGCACATCCGTCGGCTCGTCCACCAACTCGCCGTCCCGCCACACCCGGTAGCGCGGCAGATCGGTGCGCAGATCCGCGCCGTCGGCGAGCACGGTGGTCCAGGATCCGGCGTCCGTGACGTCGAGGACCGGGCAGGGCTTGGGGTTGCGCTGGCAGAACAGCAGCATGTCGTAGGCCCAGTCGGCGGGCACCGAGATGAGGTTGACCTGGGTGTGACCGGCCGCGACCCCGGCCGTGGGGCCCGTCAGGCCCTCCCGGAAGCGGGCACGGGCCGTTTTCGGGCTCCACGCGTGCGCGTGCTCGTCGGCGAGGACGACGGGGCGGTCCTCGGTCCCGGTGATCGGCGTGCGGTTCACGTGAGTTCCTTCCCGCGCGTCTCCGGCAGCCCGAGCAGCGCGAGCGCGGCGAGGCCGTAGCCGATCGCCCCGAAGACCAGCGCGCCGCCGACGCCCCAGCTGTCGGCCAGGAATCCGACCATCGTCGGGAACACGGCTCCCACCGCGCGCCCGGTGTTGTACGTGAAGCCCTGCCCCGTGCCGCGCACCGCCGTCGGGTACAGCTCGCTCAGGTAGGAGCCGAATCCGCTGAAGATCGCCGACATGCAGAAACCGAGCGGGAAGCCGAGTACCAGGAGCAGGGTGTTGGCGCCGCTCGGGATGTTCGCGTACGCCAGGATGCAGATCGCCGACAGCAGGGCGAAGAGCCAGATGTTGCGCTTGCGGCCCAGCTTGTCGGTGAGATAGCCGCCGGTGAGGTAACCGATGAAGGCGCCCGATATCAGGAACGTCAGATAGCCGCCGGTGCCGACGACGGACAGCTCGCGCTCGGACTTCAGATACGTCGGCACCCAGGTGGCCAGCGTGTAGTAGCCGCCCTGGACACCGGTCGAGAGCAGCACCGAGAAGAGCGTGACACGCAGCAGACCCGGCTTGAAGATCGCCTTGAAGGAGCCCTTCTCCGCGCTCTGCTCACGGGCGGCGGCGGCCTCGGGCGCGTCCTGCACACTGCGCCGCAGCCAGATGACGAGCAGTGCGGGCAGTGCCCCGGTCCAGAACATGATGCGCCAGGCCAGGTCGTCGCCGGCCACCGAGAAGACCAGCGTGTAGGCGATCACGGCGAGGCCCCAGCCCACGGCCCAGGAGCTCTGGATCGCGCCGAGCGTGCGGCCCCGGTGCTTGGCGCTCGCGTACTCGGCGACCAGGATCGCGCCGACCGCCCACTCGCCGCCGAAGCCGAGGCCCTGCAGGGCGCGGAAGACCAGCAGCGTCTCGTAGTTGGGCGCGAAGCCGCAGGCGACGGTGAAGACCGCGTACGTGATCACCGTGATCATCAGGGCCTTCACCCGGCCGATGCGGTCCGCGAGGACGCCCGCGAGGGCGCCGCCGATCGCGGAGACCACCAGCGTGACCGTGGTGAAGAGACCGGTCTGGCCGCTGTTCAGGCCGAAGTAGGCGGACAGCGCGACCATGCTCAGCGGCAGCGTGAAGTAGTCGTACGAGTCGAGGGCATAGCCGCCGAAGGCACCGGTGAAGGCGCGGCGGCCCCGCGGGCCGAGGGCACGCAGCCAGCCGAACGCCCCGTCGTCGTCGGTGCGTCCGGCCGCCACGGGGCGTGTGTCGTCGGTCAGGGCTTGCGGTGGAGGGGGCGTGCTCATGGGCACCTCGCAGAGGGGGGACGGAGAGCGCTTCGGGCCGAGCCGTGCGTAGCACCGTAGGGGATTGTTCAACGATCCCTCAATACCCATGTTGGTTCTTCTTCTGATCTGCGATTGAATTCCCGCATGGCAGAGCAGCTGAAGGACCTCGCCGACGACCGGGCTCTCCTGGGGCGCACCAGCACCGCCGAGCGCGTCTCGGACATCCTCAGAAGCCGGATCGCCGAGGGCTACTTCCCGCCCGGAACGCGGCTCTCCGAGGACAGCATCGGCGGCGCGCTCGGCGTCTCCCGCAACACGCTCCGCGAGGCGTTCCGCCTGCTCACCCACGAACGCCTGCTCGTCCACGAGCTGAACCGGGGCGTCTTCGTCCGGGTCCTGACCGTGGAGGACGTCGAGGACATCTACCGCACCCGCATGCTCGTCGAGTGCGCCGTCGTCCGCGGCCTCGGCGAGCCGCCCTACGGCCTCGACGGGCTCGCCGGTGCCGTCGCCGAGGGGCGGGGGGCGGCCCGGGAAGGTGACTGGAAGGGCGTGGGTACGGCCAACATCCACTTCCACCGGGAGCTGGTCGCCCTCGCCGCGAGCGAGCGCACCGACGAATTGATGCGGAGCGTCTTCGCCGAACTGCGTCTCGCGTTCCATGTGGTGGACGAGCCGCAGCGGCTGCACGAACCGTACATCGCACGAAATGTCGCAATTCTTGAGGCTCTTCAGGGCGGGGACCGTGAGAAGGCCGAGAGCCTGCTCGCCGGCTACCTCGACGACTCGCTGGAGCGCGTCGTCGAGGTGTACCGAAGGAGGGTCGGCGAGGACGGCTGAGGGGCCGCTGAACGCCCGCCGAGGGGGCGTACCCGCGTCGTTTGGGTGGTTGTCAGACCCAGGACCTAGTCTGTGCACCGTGACTTCGCCTGCATCGACGGACAGCGTTCCGCCCCAGCTCAGCGCGGGGCCGCGCCCCGCGCCGGGGCCGGCCGCCGACGAGGGCCTGGCGCGGCGCCTGCGCGCGCTCGCCTGCACCGCGCCGCTGCACGACCTGGACGCGCGCAAGGCCAACCTCGCGGGTGAGTACTCGGTGTACGGCATGGCGGAGGTCGCGCTCTCGGCCATCGACCTGGTCACCCTGAACATGGACTTCGACACGGGCGCGGACCACGACCAGATCGTCGCCCGCCTCATCCCGCGCATCGCCGCGCAGGCGTCGCGGCGGCCCGCCGCCGAGCACGAGCGGGTGGCCCGCTGGGTCCTGGAGAACCTGATCAACGTCGGCAGTGTCGACCGCGGCTTCCGTGCGGTGTACGGCACGTTCGGGGCGGACGGCACCTATGTGCGCCGCGACTACGACTTCAAGCTGATCGAGGAGGTCCCCGGCCCCGGCGGCACGGTCTATCTCCGTACGACGGACGAGGCGGTCAACGTCCTCGTCGGCGCCCTCGACACCGATGTCACCAGCGCGCAGATCGCCGCCGAGGTCAAGCTGGAGGTGCTGATCAGCCGCGGCCGGCTCGCCGACGCCCAGCTCGCGGCCGAACAGGCCCGTTACCGCACCGTGCAGTACTCGGAGACGCTGCGCAGGGCCCTCGACGCGACCCGGCGCAATGTGCGCGCGGTGGACTGGCTGACCACCGTGCCCGACATGATCGCCGAGGCCCTGGAACACGTGGCCGACCGCTATCGCCACGAGAACGCGATCCTGACCAACATCCGCAAGGCCCGTGACGAGTCCGAGGACCCCGAGCAGAAGCGCCGGGCCGCCGAGCTCGTCGACATCGTCAAGGACTGCATCCGCCGGCACACGCAGTTGCAGTCCCGGCTGCTCGAGGCCGGACCGCTGTTCCGCGCCGAGCAGGACCGGCAGGCCTTCGCCACCCCGATGACCACCTCGGGGATCGACCTCTACGGTCATCTCGTCGCCCCCGTCCTGCCGCTGTCGCTCGAGCAGGCCGTCCGCGTCACGGACGCCTTCTTCGCCCGCGGCACCGGGCTGCGCACGCCGGTGTCCGTCCGGGTCGGGGACCTTGTCGACATACTGCTGACGCCGCCGGTGGAGCGGGAGCATCTGGGCGCGGAGATGCCCGAGCCGGATGTCATCGCCACGCCCGACGACAGCCGGTTCAGCGAGGAGCAGATGGCGGCCGCGCAGGAGCTGCTCGACCTGCCGGCCGACGCGCCGCGCCGGCTGTCGGGGCTGCTCGCCGAGGCCCGCCGCCGGGATCCCGAACTGCCGTATCTGGTGGCCCTGCTGGCCGTGCACGCGGCCAGTCCGCCGGTCGGCACGGCCTATCGGCAGGGCGAGCAGAAGCTGCTCTTCGCCGTGGACGACGGAGCCGAGCTCGATGATCCGGAGTTCGGCGGTGCGGACCTGATCGTCGGGACGGCGCTGCTGGACGCGGCGGGGATGGCGGCGGATCGGACCGAAGCGGCATGAGTGAGCACCACAGGAACAAGAGCAACGAGGAGCCCCGACCGTGAGCGAGCACGTCGAGTGGAGTGAGCCGGAGGGACCGGCCCCGACGGCCACCGCCGTCACCCCCGCCGACGCCGCCGACGCGGCGCGGCTCGTGTCCTTCGGGCTGCAGCCCAAGCTGCAGCCCGCCCGCGACCAGGAGTACGTGGAACTGCTGCGGCGCTACCGCGAGGACCCGCCGTTCGCGAGGCTCGCCGACGCCGTGGCCACCGGTCTGGGGCTCATCGTGCTGGAGGTGTCCCCGCGCGCGGGCATGGCCGTCACCGCCGCCGAGGACTCGGTGTTCGCCGTGCGCATGGGCGACTACGCGCGTCGTACGTCCGCCGACGGCGGCGACCGGTTCCTGCACGGACTCGCCCATCTCGCCGTCGCCGCCATGGCGTTCCCGCGTCCCGAGGACCTCGCCGACGACGGCTACATCGGCCGGGTCACGGTCAACGGCGTCGACGCCTTCGTGCGCCAGGCCTGCCGCCGCCTGGAGGAGCGCGCCGCCGAGCAGGGCGAGAACACCGACCCCGCCACCGACACGCCCGGCCTGGAGACCGCCTGGCGGATCTGGGTACGGCGCAGCGCGACCGGTGCCACCAAGGACGCGCGTCGGCTCGCCGGTTCGACCACCGGCATCGTCGCCAAGGCCGTCGCCTTCCTCACCGAATCCGGCTTCCTCCAGCGCACCGGCGACGACAACGGCGGCACGTACCGCACCACCGCCCGCTACCAGCTCCAGGTGCGCGACATGGCCGGCAGCGCGGCGATGGCCGAGCTGCTGGAGCTGGGCGTCGTCCCGGTCACCGACGGCACCCCGACGCTGCTGCCCGCCGAGGAGAGCGACGACCTGGAGCTGGTGGCCGACGCCGGGCTGCCGTTCCACTCCTCCTGACCTCCCCCACACTTCACGAAGGCTTACGAGAGTCCGCCATGTACGAGCTGTCCCGGGTCCGCCTCTACTCCATCGGGCCCGCCGGTGCGCGCTACGCCGACACCGTGCTTGACCTGCGCGGTGTGGGCGAGACCGTGCCCGACCCCGCGCCCACGCAGGCGGAGTTCTTCGAGGAGGAGCCCGTCGGCCCGCCGCGCCGGCCCGCGCCCGCGGGTGTGCTCTTCCTGGAGAACGGCGGCGGCAAGTCGGTGCTGCTCAAGCTGATCTTCTCGGTGATGCTGCCGGGCCACCGGAACACGCTCGGCGGAGCCAGCTCCGGTGTGCTGCGCAAGTTCCTGCTCGCCGACGACTGCGGGCACGTCGCGCTGGAGTGGCAGCACGTGCTGACCGGCGAGTGCGTCGTCGTCGGCAAGGTCAGCGAGTGGCGCGGACGGCAGGTCTCCAACGACCCGCGGAAGTTCGCCGAAGCCTGGTACTCCTTCCGCCCCGGGCCCGGACTGAGCCTCGACAACCTCCCCGTGGCCGAGTCCACCGCCGTACGGGCCCCGGTCGAGGGCCAGTCCGGCGCACGCGGCCGGCGTCGCACGATGAAGGGCTTCCGCGACGCCCTCACGGAGGCGGGCAAGACCTACCCGCACCTGGAGGTGCACTGGGAGGAGATCCACGACCGCTGGATCGAGCACCTGGGCGATCTCGGCCTCGACCCGGAACTCTTTCGCTACCAGCGCGAGATGAACGCCGACGAAGGCGAGGCCGCCGGTCTCTTCGCGGTCAAGAAGGACTCCGACTTCACCGATCTGCTGCTGCGTGCCGTCACCGACACCCGCGACACCGACGGACTCGCCGACCTGGTCGGCGGCTTCGGCAACAAGCTCGGCCGACGCGCCGAGCTGATCGCCGAGCGCGACTTCACCGCCGGGTCGGTCGACCTGCTCGGGCGGATCGTCGAGGCCGCCGAGGCCCGCACCCGCGCGCGGGACATCCACGCCGGAGCCGAGCGGCGTACGCGGAACCTCGCCCGCAAGCTGTCCGCGCGCGGGGTCCGGGAGCGGACCCGGGCCGCCGACCTGGCGCAGCGGGTCACCGCCGCGGCGGCTTCGGTCACGCACGCCGAAGCGGCCCGCGAGCGCAGCGCGCTGATCTCCGCCGAACTCGCCTACCGGCACGCCTCGCTGGCCCTCGCCGCGGCCGAGAAGTCCGCCGCCGCGCAGAAGCGCGAGCTGGCCGACGCCCGCACGCTGTACTCCGCGTGGCAGGCCGCCGAGGCCGTACTGCGCCACCGCGCCGCCTCCGACCGCGTCGCCCGGGTGTCCGCCGCGATCCAGGAGGCGGAGCGCGACGCCGCCCCCGCGCTGGCCGCCCGCTCCAGGGCCGCCGTCGATCTCGTACGGGCCCTGCACGCGGCCGCGGGGAACGCCGAGAACCTCGCCAACGAGGAGGAGGAGCGCTCCGCCGGCCTCCAGGAGGTCAGCGACTCGGCCTACCGCGACTCCACCGCCGCCGCCACCGAGGCACAGCGCGCCCGCAGTGAGGTCGGGCATCTCAAGCAGCGTCTCGCCGAGGTCGAGCAGGAGACCGCCGAGGCGGTCCGGGCCGGCTGGCTCGACGACAGCGCGCCCGACGCCGACCCGGCCCGCGCGGCCCTCGCCGCCAGCGATGCGGAGAAGACCGCCGTCGCGGCCTGGGACGCGGCCCGCGAGTCGTCCCACCGGGCCACGGAGCACGCGCGCGAGGCAGCCGCCACCGAGACCCGCGCGGAACTCACCGCGGCCCGCGCGGCGGACGCGGCCACGGCGGCGGAGCGGTCCTACGAGGCCGAGCGCCGCACCGCCGAGGCGCTGGCGGGGGAGGAGCGGCTCGCGGAACTGCTGAGCCTCACCTCCGAGACCCGCCCGGGCATCCCCCAGCCCCGCCACGGCTCGGACAGCGAGCCGGCCCTCCCGCCCGCCTCCGGCGAACAGGGGCTCAGCGCCGAGGAACTCGACCGCTTCGCCGACGACCTGCGCGACCTGCTCGACGACGCCGTCGGCTCCGCCGAACGCCAGCTCTTCGACCTGCGTACGGCCGCCGCCGACGACTCCCGGATCCTCGGCGCGCTCGGTGACGGCGGGCTGCTGCCGCCCGGCCCGGACGTGCTGGCCACGGTCGAGTACCTCGGCGAGCACGGCATCCCCGCGCTGCCCGGCTGGCGCTATCTCGCCCAGGCCGTCGACCCGGCCGACCACGCGCGCGTGTTGGCCGCCCGGCCAGAACTCGTCGACGGCGTGATCATCACCGACCCCGACTCCCACGCACGCGCCCGGGAGGCGCTCGGCGACGCGGCGCTGCTGCCCCGTTCCGCCGTGGCCGTGGGCACCGCGGCCGCCCTGCTCGCCCCGACCCCCGCCCCGGACGCCGACAGCGGCGACGTCTTCCTCGTCCCGCCGAACCCGGCCATGCACGACGAGCACGCCGCCGACGAGGAGCGGCAGGCGCTGCGCACCCGGGCGACCGAGCGGGACGAGGAGATCCGCGCGCTCGCCGCCCGCCTCGGCAAGGACCGCGAGCTGGCCGCCCGGCTCGCCTCCTGGCGCACCGGCTGCCCCGCCGGCCGGCTGGCCGAACTGGCCCGGGCGGCACACGACACCCGCGCGTTCGCCGAGGAGTCGGAAGCCGAACTGGCCGAGGGACGCACGGTGCGGGCCGAGGCCGACGAGACCGCCGCCGAGGCCGCCCGGGTCCGGGACGAGCGGCAGGAGGCCGCCCAGAAGGCCCGCCGCTCCGCCGACGCCCTCGCCGGGCTCGCCTTCCGGCTGCGCGAGCGGGCCGGCTGGCAGGTCAGGCTGCGGGAGCTGGCCGACGAGGCGACCGAGGCCGAGGCGGGCGCCCAGACCTGTCTGGAGCGCGCCCGCGCCGCCGACGAGGACCGGCGCGGCGCCCAGCGCGCCGCCGACGACGCCCGCCGCACCGCCCGCGCGCTGCGCGCCGAGCGCTCCGAGATCGCGGGCGCCCCCGACGACGTGCCCGAGGACGAGACCCAGACCCCGAAGGCCTCCCTGCCCGCCCTGCGCGAGGCCTACCGGGCCGCGTCGCAGGTGTACGAGAAGGTCGGCGTGGGTGCCGACCTGCGGGCCGAACAGGCCCGCGCGGAGAGCGACGAGAGCGCGGCCCGCGCGGAGCTGGACCGGCTGAGCAACAAGGTCCGTACGCGCGCGGAGCAGCTCCTCGAATCCCCCGACGGCTCCGACGGACCCAGCCGCCAGGCCGCCGCCGCCCGGGCCGAGGAGCTGGTGCAGCTCCTGGAGACCCGGATGTCGAACGCGAGCGAGCAGCTCGGGCGGCTGCGCGGCGAGGCCGAACGGCACGCGCCCGAGGACGGCGAGGCCCACACCGAACTCCCCGAGGACGCGCAGCCCCGCGACGCCGAGCACGCGCAGACCCTGCTGCGCACCGCCACGGGCGAACTCGCCTCCCACACCGAGGCGCTGAACCAGGCACGGGACGCGCACACCGAACTCCTCGACGCCCACCGCGCGGCCGAGGACGCGGCGGGCGGCTTCGACGAGATCGCCGCCATGCTCCGCGACCTGCTGCGCGAGCACGCCACGGACGAGGAACACGAAGAGCCCGAGCCCTACCCCGGCAGCCCGGAGGAGGCCCGGCAGTCGGCCGCCGAGGCCCGCCGCTCCCTGCGCGGCTGTGCCGCAGACCTGTCCGCCGCAGAGGCCGCCGTCCGCGAGGCCAGCGACATCCTCGTCCGGCACGCCAACTCCACGCGCTACGAGCAGGTCCGCACCCCGGCACGGCAGCAGATCCGCGAACTGCCCGCCTCCGCGCTGCCCGAGCACGCCCAGAAGTGGGCGGACGCCTTCGCGCCCCGGCTCCGGGTCCTGACCGACGAACTGGAGCAGCTGGAGCGCAACCGCGACTCGATCGTGGACCGGCTGCGCGGCCTGGTCGAGTCGGCCCTGGCCACCCTGCGCTCCGCCCAGCGCCTCTCCCGCCTCCCGGAGGGCCTCGGCGAATGGTCGGGACAGGAGTTCCTCCGCATCCGCTTCGAGGAGCCCGACCAGGCCACGCTCACCGAACGGCTGGGCGAGGTCATCGACGAGGCGACCCGCGCGGCCGTCAAGAAGAACTCCGACCTGCGGCGTGACGGTATGTCCCTGCTGCTGCGGGGTGTTGCCGCGGCCCTGCAGCCCAAGGGCGTCGCCGTCGAGATCCTCAAGCCCGACGCGGTGCTGCGCGCCGAGCGCGTCCCCGTCGGGCAGATGGGCGACGTCTTCTCCGGCGGCCAGCTCCTCACCGCCGCCATCGCCCTGTACTGCACGATGGCCGCGCTGCGTTCGAACGACCGGGGCCGGGACAAGCACCGGCACGCCGGCACCCTGTTCCTCGACAACCCCATCGGCCGCGCCAACGCCACGTATCTGCTGGAACTCCAGCGCGCGGTGTCGGACGCGCTGGGTGTCCAGCTCCTGTACACCACGGGTCTGTTCGACACCACCGCGCTGGCCGAGTTCCCCCTCGTCATCCGCATGCGCAACGACGCCGACCTGCGGGCCGGCCTGAAGTACATCAGCGTCGAGGAACACCTCCGTCCGGGCCTGCCGCGTGAGGCTCCCGCCGGGGAAGCCGTACACAGCGAGATCACGGCCACGCGGATGTTCAAGCGCCCGGCGTCGAGCACTCCGTAGATGCGGGGCAGCGGGGAACTGCGGGCACGTCGTGGCCGGTCGCGCAGTTCCCCGCGCCCCTGAGGCGCTCCTCTACGCGTCCTCCCGCAGCAGATCCGCGCACTTCTCGCCGATCATCATGGTCGTGATGCACGGGTTGACCGTCACGAGGTCCGGCATCACCGACCCGTCCGCGACCCGCAGTCCCTGAACCCCCTTGACCCGCAGCCGCGCGTCCAAGGGGGCCGAAGGATCGTCGTCCGCACCCATCTTCACCGTGCAGGACGGGTGATAGACGGTGTTGTGCGTCCGCTGGATGTAGCCGAGCAGTTCCTCGTCCGTCCGCAGGTCAGGCCCGGGCGCCAGCTCCGCCCCCGCCCAGCCGCTCAGCGCGGGCTGTTCGGCGATCCGCCGGGCCAGCCTCAGCCCGTACGTCATCACCCGCGCGTCGTGCTCGTGCGTGAGGTACCGCGGATCCACCCTCGGCTTGTCCCGGTAGTCCCGCGTCCGCAGCCGCACCGTGCCCCGCGACTTCGCGCGCGTCACGTTGGGTGTGAGGCAGAAGGCGTTCTCGGAGGTGGGGTAGCCGTGCCGGGCGGTGTTCATGTCGAACGGCACGGACCCGTAGTGGAACATCAGGTCCGGCCGGTCGAGCCCCGGCTCGGTGTCGTAGAAGATGCCCGCCTCCCACCACTGGCTGGACGTGGTGGTCATCGGCTGCCGGGCCTCCCACATGATCACGCCCTCGGGGTGGTCCTGGAGGTTCTCGCCGACGCCCGGCGCGTCCACGACCGTCTCGACGCCGACCTCGCGCAGGTGCCCGGCCGGTCCGATGCCCGAGAGCATCAGCAGCTTCGGCGAGTCGATCGCCCCGCACGAGACGATCACCTCGCGCCGGGCCCGTACGGTCCGGGTGTGGATCAGATCCGGGTCGAGGTACTCGGCGCCCACGCAACGCCGCCCGTCGAGAACCAGCTTCTTGGCCCGTACTCCCGTGCGTACCTCCAGGTTGGGCCGCTTGCCGAGAATCGGGTGCAGATAGGCGACCGAGGACGACTGGCGGATGTTGTTCTCGTCGGAGTTGATCTGGAACCAACCGGCGCCCCGGACGACCGTCCGGCCCGTGTTGAAGGCGACCGTGGGGATGCCGGCCTGCGCGGACGCCTCCAGCAGGGCCGTGCCGCACGGGTCGTCGCTCTTCAGCGTGCGCAGCTTCACCGGGCCGGTGCGGCCGTGGTGGTCGCCGGGCGCGTCGTTGTTCTCCAGCCGCCGGTACAGCGGATACAGGTCCGCGGCGCTCCAGCCCGTACAGCCCGCGGCCGCCCAGTCGTCGAGGTCCTCGGCGGGTGCCCAGAAGGCGATGCAGGAGTTGTGGGAGGAGCAGCCGCCGAGCACCTTCGCCCGGGCATGCCGCATGAAGCTGTTGCCGCTGGCCTGCGGTTCGACCGGATAGTCCCAGTCGTAGCCGGACTCCAGCAGCCCCATCCAGCGCTCGAGGCGCAGGACGTCGTCGTCGCCGACGTCGCTCGGGCCTGCCTCCAGCACGCACACCGTGACGGAGGGGTCCTCGGACAGTCGGGCCGCCACCACGTTGCCCGCGGTGCCGCCGCCGACCACGACATAGTCGAACTCATGCGTACTCATGGGTCCTCCTTCAGTCGGCCGCCGGGGCGGAGAGGGGAGACGTGGCCGTGGTGTCCGAGCGGTGCTCGGCGAGCACGCCGGTCCGGTGCCGCTGGACGAACCAGTAGTAGGCGAAGCCGCCGCCCGCGATGACGGCGACGAACAGCACGGCGCCCCAGCGCAGGTACCAGTGGTAGGGCGCCGCGGCGTTGTAGACCGCGGCCCGCGGCCAGATGAGGTTGAGCGTCATGGCGCCGCCCCACAGCACGGCCAGGATGTTGACCGGCAGCCCCCAGCGGCCCAGGGAGAAGCGGCCCTCGGTCGCGGGCTGCCACTTTCCGCGCAGCCGGGCGACCAGCAGCGGCACCGTGACACCCAGGTAGGCGAGGTAGATCATGATGATGCCGATGCTGGTGACGACGGTGAAGATCTGCGGCTGGCGGATGTTCACCACCAGGATCGCCAGCGCCAGGATCCCGATGATCACGGTCGGCAGGACCGGTGTCTGGAATCGCGGGTGGCACTTGGCCAGCTTCGAGGACGCGGGCAGGTTGTTGTCGCGGGCCATGGCGAACGCCAGCCGGACGGCGGCCGTGTGGACCGCCAGGGCGCACACCGTCACCGCGATCAGCACGCACCACAGCATCGCCTTGCCGGCCGTCGGGCCGAGCACGTCCAGGACGATGTACTGCAGACCGTCCGTGGACAGCTTCTCGCCCTTGAGGCTGGACACGCTCATCAGCGCGAGCAGCAGGATCAGACCGCCGAGCACGAAGGACGCGACAATCGCCCGGATGATCGCGCGCGGTGCGTTCCGGGTCGGGTCGAGGGACTCCTCGCCGAGCGAGGCGGCGGTGTCGAAGCCGTACATGACGTACGCGGAGGCCAGCGAGGCCACCAGGAAGGCACCCAGGTACCCGTTTCCGTACCCCGCGCCGGTGCCGTGCGTCTCCATGACGACCTGCGGGCCACGCGTGATGTGGACGGCGAACAGGACGATCAATACGACAGTGGCGATCAACTCGATGAACACGCCCGCCGTGTTGATCCTCGCCATCAACTTGACGCCGAAGGCGTTCACCAGGGTGGTGAACAGGATCAACACCGCGGCCAGGATGACCGCGTTGGTCGCCACGTCGTACGTACCGGTGCCGTCTCCCACGAACTGGAAGAACGACGAGATCTGCGGCAGCGTCAGCTGGTAGGCCAGCGCCACGGCCGCGATGGACACGATCGAGGCGATCAGCATCATCCAGCCGGCGAGCCAGCCCAGATGCGGATTGCCTATCTTCTTCGACCAGTTGTACACGGAGCCCGCGACGGGATAGCGCGCGGCGAGCTCCGCGAAGCAGAGCGCGACCATGAACTGGCCGACGAAGACCATCGGCCACGACCACCAGTAGGCGGGGCCGCCGCTGCCGTAGCCGAAGTAGAACAGCTGGAAGGTGCCGGTCAGGATCGATATGTAGCTGATCCCGGCGGCGAAGGTGTGGAAGTTGCCGAGGGTGCGCTTGAGCTCGGGTCTGTAGCCGAACTCGGTGAGTTCGGCGTCGTCCTGGCCGGGGGCGTCTGTGGACTGCGCGGTCGGTCTCATGGGCGGTTCCTCAATGGGTGTTCCTCGGGGCGGATTCGATCAGTCGAACCAACCCTGGGGTGTGGGACGGGTGTTGCGCCATATGTGCTTCGTCTCGCGATACTCGGCGAGCCCCGCGGGCCCGAGTTCGCGTCCGAAGCCGGACTGCTTGAAACCGCCCCATTCCGCCTGCGGAACGTAGGGGTGGAAGTCGTTGATCCAGACCGTTCCGAGGCGCAGCCGGTCCGCGACCCGCGCGGCCCGGGCCTCGTCGCTCGTCCACACGGCGCCCGCGAGACCGTAGATCGTGTCGTTGGCGAGACGTACGGCCTCCTCCTCGCCCGTGAACCGCTCGACGGTGAGGACGGGTCCGAAGGACTCCTCCTGGACCACGGACATGCCCGAGGCGCACTCGTCCAGCACGGTGGGCGGGTAGTAGAAGCCGCCGGCCAGGTCCTGCCGGTCCGGGCGCGAGCCGCCGCAGCGCAGTACCGCGCCCTCCGCCAGGCCCCTCGCCACGTAGGCCTCGACCTTGGCCCGGTGCGCGGCCGAGATCAGCGGACCGGTCCGGGCCCGCTCGTCGAACGGCCCGCCCAGCCGGATCTCCCGCGCCCGTCGTACCACCTCGTCGACGAAGCGGTCGTGCAGACAGTCCTCGACGAGCAGTCGCGTACCGGCCGAGCACACCTGCCCCGAGTGCAGGAACACGGCTGTCAGTGCCATGTCAACAGCGGCTTCGAAGCCGGCGTCGGCGAAGACGATGTTGGGGTTCTTGCCGCCGAGTTCGAGGGCCACCTTCTTCACCGTCGGAGCGGCGGCCGCCATCAGCCGGCGGCCGGTCTCCAGGCCGCCGGTGAAGGAGACGAGGTCCACGTCCGGATGGTCGCCGAGCGGGGCGCCCGCCTCCGGGCCCGCACCGAGGACCAGATTGCCGACGCCCGGCGGAAGCCCGGCCTCCGCCAGCAGCCGCACCAGGTGGATCGCGGTGTGCGGGGTCAGTTCGCTCGGCTTGAGCACGAAGGTGTTCCCGGCCGCGAGAGCCGGGGCGACCTTCCACGCCGTCTGCAGGAGCGGATAGTTCCAGGGCGTGATCAGCCCGCACACGCCGACCGGCTCGTACACGACCCGGCTGTCGACGTCCGCCCGGCCCGTGTCGACGACCCGGCCGGACTCGCTCGCCACCAGCCGCCCGAAGTAGCGGAAGCAGTTCGCGATGTCGTCGATGTCGTACTCGCTCTCCACGAGCCGCTTGCCCGTGTCCAGGGACTCCGCGCGGGCGAGGGCCGCCTTGTCCCGGGCGAGGAGGTCCGCGACGCGCAGCAGCAGGTCGCCGCGTTCGTGCGCCGGGGTCCGCGGCCACGGCCCGTCGTCGAAGGCCCGGCGGGCCGCGGCGATCGCCTCCACCGTGTCCTTGCCGCCCGCCTCGTCCACGACGCCGACCAGGGAACCGTCGGCCGGGCAGCGGATCTCACGGGTGCGCTCGTCGAGGGCGCCCCGCCACTCACCGTCAATGAACAGGTCCGGCATGCGCGCCTCCCAGCCGTTCGACGAGCCACTCGTGGAAGATCCCGATGTGGTGCTCGTTGGGCACGAGTACACCCCCTTTTCGGTACGCCCGGGAAGCCATCGCCGGCTGTGTTCGTTCGCAGGCGTCGAAATCTTGGAGGTTCACCCGATGAAAGAGCTCCACGGACCTCGACACATCCGCCCCTGACTCCACCACCTCGGGCGCGTACAGCCAGTCACACTCGACGACCGTGCGGTCCTCCGCGAGCGGGAACATGCGGTGCAGGATGACGTGGTCAGGGACGAGGTTCACGAAGACCGCCGGCTTGATCGTGATGGCGTAGTAGCGGCGGTCCTGGTCGGCGCCCACGGCCGGAAGCCTGCCGAAGCCCTCGCCGCCGTCGACGGTGAAGCCCTTGACCTCGTCGCCGAACTCGGCGCCGTGGCCCACGTAGTACTGGGCGGCGTACCCGTCGGCGAACTCCGGGAGCACCTCGGTCAGTTCGGGGTGGATCGTCGCACAGTGGTAGCACTCCATGAAGTTCTCGACGATCAGCTTCCAGTTCGCCTTCACGTCATAGGTGATGCGTTTGCCGAGCGCGAGGTTCTCCGTGCCGTAGTGGTCGATGGCCGCGACGTCACCGAGCCGCTCGACGGCGGCCTGTACGACCGTCTCCTCGAAGGAGGGCGGTTCGTCCGCCAGGCACACCCAGGCGTAGCCGAGCCACTCACGCAGAGCGACATTGATCAACCCGTACGCGACACGGTCGACGTCCGGCATCTTGATCAAGTTGGGTGCGGCGATCAACTTGCCATCGAGGTCGTACGTCCACGCGTGGTACGGGCACTGGAGCGTGCGGCGGTTCTCACCCGACTCCTCCGTGCACAGGCGCGCCCCGCGATGGCGGCAGACATTGAGGAAGGCGCGCAGTTCACCCTTGCGGGTACGGGTGATGACGACGCTCTCGCGGCCGACCTGGACGGTGCGGAAGGCACCGGGCCGCTCCAGGTCGGAGCTGCGGACCGCGCAGAACCACATCGACTCGAAGATGTGCTCCTGCTCCTGCCGGAAGACGTCCGGGTCGGTGTAGTAGCGGCCGGGGAGGGTGGTGATCAGGCTCGGGGGGATCGGGGTCGTCGTCACGTGCGTGCTCCTCGGACGGGCGCGGCGGCGAGGCGGGCGGGAGAGACGGGGGTGGTGGTTGCGATCGCGTCGTGACTGGGGGACAAGGCATGCCTCCTAGCGGCGGATACGCGTCATCTTCGGGTCGAACAGCGGCTCGTCGGCCACCGTGGCGGAGACCTTCTCGCCGACGTACTCGATGTGCACGCCCGTGCCCGTGGCGAGACGGGCGGGCAGCCAGGCGTACGCGACGCAGCGGCCGAGGGTGTAGCCGTACGACGCGCTGGTGACGTAGCCGGCGGGGGCACCGTCGACGTACACCGGCTCCTTGCCGAGGACGACGGCGGCGGGGTCGTCGAGGAGGAGGGGGGTGAGGCGGCGGCCGGGCTCGCCGGCCTCGGCCAGCGCGGCCTTGCCGACGAAGTCCTCCTTGTCCATACGGACCGCGAAGCCGACACCCGCCTCGAACGGGTCGTGCTCGTCGGTCATGTCGACGCCCCAGGCCCGATAGCCCTTCTCCAGCCGCAGGGAGTTGAAGGCCGAGCGGCCCGCCGCGACCACGCCGAGGTCCCGGCCGGCCTCCCACAGCGTGTCCCAGAGCCGGAGCCCCAGGTCGGCGGTGGTGTACAGCTCCCAGCCGAGCTCGCCGACGTAACTCAGCCGCATGGCGGTCACCGGGACATGCCCGATGTACGTCTCCTTCGCGCGGAAGTAGCCGAAGGCCTCGTGCGAGAAGTCGTCGGGAGTGAGCGGCTGGACGAGGTCACGGGCGAGCGGGCCCCATACACCGACGCAGCAGGTGCCGGAGGTGATGTCCCGGATGTGGACGTCCGCCGGCGCGTGGCGCAGCAGCCAGTCGAGGTCGGCGGGGGAGTTGGCGCCGACCTGGAAGCGGTCGGGGGCGAGGCGCGCCACGGTCAGGTCGGAGCGGATGCCGCCCGTCTCGTCGAGGAGGAGGGTGTAGGTGACCGCGCCGGGCTTCTTGCGGAGGTTGTTGCTGGTCATACGGTCCAGGAAACCGAGGGCTCCGGGGCCCGTGACCTCGAGGCGGCGCAGGGGCGTCATGTCGTAGAGGGCGACCCCCTCACGCGTCGCCCTGGCCTCGGCCGCCGCGAGGGGCGACCAGTGGCGGGCCGACCAGGCGTCGCGCTCGGGGAGAGGACCGAGGGCGTCCACGAGCGGGGCGTTCGCCTCGTACCAGTGCGGCCGCTCCCAGCCGCCGCCCTCCAGGAAGTACGCGCCGAGCTGCTGCTGACGGGCGTGGAAGGGGCTGACCCGCAGGGGCCGGGGCCGCTCCATCGGCTGGAGCGGATGGATGACGTCGTACACCTCGACGAACTGCTGCGAACCCCGCTCACGGACGTACGACGGTGAACGCTGCGCCTCCTCGAAGCGCGTGAGGTCGCACTCGTGCAGGTCGATCGACGGCCGCCCGTCCACCATCCACTCGGCGACGGCCTTGGCGACACCGGCCGAGTGCGTGACCCAGACGGCCTCGGCCAGCCAGAAGCCGCGCAGCGCCCGGGACTCGCCGAGGACCGGCATGCCGTCCGGGGTGAAGGAGAACACGCCGTTGAAGCCCGACTCGATCTCGGCGTCGCGCAGCGCGGGCATGAGCCGGCGGCAGTCGGCCCAGCTGGGGGCCCAGTCCTCCTCCGTGAAGGGACAGGAGGACGGCATGTCCATGTGGCGGGCGCGCGCCTCGTCGTACGGCAGGACGGCGAAGGGGTCGACGGGCAGGGGCCGGTGGGCGTAGGAGCCGATGCCGATCCGGTCGGTGTGCTCACGGAAGTAGAGGTCGCGGTCCTGGAAGCGGAGGATCGGTTTCGAGGCCTCCGCGGTCGCACCGTTCAGCTCGGGGAGCGGCCTGGTCCTCGCGTACTGGTGGGCGAGCGGCTGCAGAGGGACGTCGACCCCGGCCATGCGGCCGATGACCGGGCCCCAGAAGCCGGCCGCCGAGACGACGTGGTCGGCCGGGAAGGTGCCCCGGTCGGTGACGACTTCGCTGACCCTGCCGTCCTGCCGCTCGATGCCGGTGACCGTGTGCCGGTCCAGGAAGCGGGCGCCCCGCTCGGTGGCCCGTGCCATCTGGGCGCGGGCGGCGAGCAGGGCGCGGGCCAGGCCGTCCTCCGGGGTGTGGAAGCCGCCGAGGACCACCGACTCGTCGATCAGCGGCCACAGTTCCTTGCAGCGCGCGGCGTCCACGATCTCGCCGCGCACGCCCCAGGCGGCGGCGTAACCGGACCTGCGCTGCAGCTCGGCGAGACGCTCGGGAGTGGTGGCCAGCTCCAGGCCGCCGACCTGGTCGAAGCAGGAGACGCCGTCGACGTCGAGCGAGCTGAACTTCTCGACCGTGTACCGGGCGAGGGCGGTGAGGGTCTTCGACGGGCTGGTCCGGAAGACGAGGCCGGGTGCGTGCGAGGTGGAGCCGCCCGGCGCGGGCAAGGGCCCCTGTTCGAGAACGGTGACGTCGGTCCAGCCGCGGGCGGTCAGCTCGTCGGCGAGGGAACAGCCGACGATGCCGGCGCCGATGACGACCACGCGGGGGATTTCGGGTGTGCTGGACATGCCCCTCCTTGTCCTTGGCGTTGTCCTTGCCGGGATGGATGAACACGCTGGGGGGAGTGAGGTGTTGGGTCTATACAGCGCTCACAGGACGACCACCGAGCGCAGCACCTCACCCCGGTGCATCCTCGCGAACGCCTCCTCCACCTGGTCCAGCGCGATGGTCTCGCTGACGAAGGCGTTCAGGTCCAGCAGCCCGTACAGGTACTGGTCGACGAGGAACGGGAAGTCCCGGCTCGGCAGACAGTCGCCGTACCAGGACGACTTGATCGCGCCGCCCCGCGAGAACACGTCGATCAGCGGCAGCTCGACCTTCATCTCGGGGGAGGGCACGCCGACCTGGACCAGCAGGCCCGCGTGGTCGCGCATGTAGAAGGCCTGCGTGAACGTCTCCGGGCGGCCCACCGCGTCGATCGCGATGTCGACGCCGAAGCCGTCGGTGAGTTCCCGCACTGCCTGGACGGGGTCGGTCCCCCGGGAGTTGACGGTGTGTGTGGCGCCGAACTTCTCCGCCTGGTCGAGCTTCCGGTCGTCGATGTCCACGGCGATGACCTTCATGGCGCCGTTGAGACAGGCGCCCGCGATCGCCGCGTTGCCGACGCCGCCGCAGCCGATCACGGCGACCGAATCGCCCCGGCCGACCTTGCCGGTGTTGACCGCGGCGCCGTAGCCCGCCATGACCCCGCAGCCGATGAGCCCGGCGGCCTCCGGGCGCGCGGCCGGGTCGATCTTCACCGCCTGGCCCGCCGCGACCAGCGTCTTCTCGGCGAAGGCGCCGATACCGAGGGCGTTCGTGAGCGGCGTGCCGTCCAGCAGGGTCATCGGCTGGGCGGCGTTGCGGGAGTCGAAGCAGTACCAGGGGCGGCCCCGGCGACAGGAACGGCAACGGCCGCAGGGAGCACGCCAGGCCAGCACCACGTAGTCACCGGGTTTGAGGTCGGTGACGCCCTCGCCGACCGCCTCGATCGTGCCGGCCGCCTCATGGCCCAGCAGGAACGGGAAGTCGTCCGTGATCGCGCCCTCCCGGTAGTGCAGATCCGTGTGGCACACCCCGCACGCCTGCACGGTGACCAGGACCTCTCCGGGGCCGGGATCGGGAACCACGATCGTCTGCACCTCGACGGGTGCGCCTTTCTTGACAGCGACTGCGGCACGGACCTCGTGTGGCACGACCACTCCTCTGCTGTTGCGCAGTGCACGATGGGTTGCGCGATGGGGAACATAGTGGGAATCGCATCAAGGAGCCGTCAAGAGGTACGAGTCAAGCCTTGGAAAACGGAACGGGGCGGGCGAAACACACCGGACACACAACAGCGCGGGACCAGGGATTCCACCTGGTCCCGCGCTGTGTGCCCTGCGTCCCGGCCAACCGGCCCGGGTACGTCAGAAGCCGTATCCCATACGACGGGACAGTTCGGCCGCCGCCGCCTCCGTACGCTTCGCCAGCTCGGGCAGCCGCTCCTGGCTCAGCCGGTACACCGGCCCCGAGACACTCAGCGACGCGATGACCTTGCCGTCGTGCGAGCGGATGGGCGACGCCGCCGCCGCGAGGCCGATCTCCAGCTCCTCGACCGTGATCGCGTAGCCCTGCTGCACGACGGTGTCCAACTCGCCCCGCAGCATGGACGCGACCGTGACCGTGCGCTCCGTGAAACGGTGCAGCGGGCGCGCCAGCAGGCCCTCGCGCAGGGTCGGCGGCATGTGGGCGAACAGCACCTTGCCGCTGGACGTGGCGTGCAGCGGGGTGCGGCGGCCGAGCCAGTTCTGCGCGGTGACCGAGGCGGTGCCGCGGGCCTGCATGATGTTGACCGCCGCGTCGTCGTCCAGGACCGCGATGTTGACCGTCTCGCCCAGCTCGTCGGCGAGTTCCCGGCACACCGGGACGCCCTCCTGGGACACGTCCAGCCGCACTGCCGCCGCCCCCGCGAGGCGCAGTACGCCGGCGCCCAGGTAGTACTTGCCGCGGTCCTTCGCCTGGGCGACCAGGCCGCGGTTCTCCAGGACGCCGAGTAGCCGGAACGCCGTGGACTTGTGCACGTCCAGCTCGTCGGCGATCTCGGTGACGCCCGCCTCGCCGTGCCGGGCCAGGATCTCCAGGACGCTCACGGCGCGATCCACCGACTGGACGGCACTCGCCGCGCCTCTGCCACCAGGCTTCGCCGTGCTCTCCGAGGGGTTCTCCGGCGGGTTCTCATCGCGGTCGGACCGCTTCTGCGTGCGGGTCATGGCTGAACTCTCACCACCTGTCGGCCCTGTTTGGGCCGCATCTTCGGGAACCCCTTGACGCGACGGTCGCCTCGCCCGGATTCTGTTGCGTATAGCGCTTGCCAATGCGCCATGTGAAACATCATGTTACCGAAGCGTCCGGATCTCGGAAGGGGACGAGCTCCCGGCAGGGGGACTCGGTCCTGACGGCGCGACCGGACCTCGGCACCGACACACACACCTCTCCGTGCCCGGACCCGCCCCGGTCCGTGGCACTCCATGAACTGCCTACAGTCTGGCCGAACGGTCCGGCCACGTCCCGGACCGAAAGGGGGGCCCGTGATTCCCGTCTGCCGCCTCGAAGACCTCCCCAAGGGCGAATCCGTCCGCATCGAGACGACACCGCCCGTCGCCGTGTTCCATACCGACGACGGTGACCTCTACGCCATCGACGACACCTGCACCCACCAGGACGCCTCCCTCTCCGAGGGGTGGCTGGAGGGCTGCCTGGTCGAATGCCCGCTGCACGCCGCCTCGTTCGACCTGCGCACGGGCCGCCCGACCTGCCTCCCGGCCCGCCGAGCCGTCCGCACCCACAGCGTCACCGTCGAGGACGGCCTCATCCACGTCCACGTCGCTGCGGAGGAGGGGACGGCCGCGTGAACGCGAAACGCGAAGGCGGCGCGAGCGGTACGGCCCGCACGCCGGCAGCCGGGAGCAGGCGCATCACCACCGGCGGAGCCGGCAGGGCGGATGCCGTGGTCCGGCGTGCCGCGACCGGTGAGGCGAGTGTGTGGGACGCCGCAAGGAGGCATGCCGCATGCGAACCGTGACCATCGTCGGCGCCTCCCTCTCCGGCCTGTACGCGGCCCGGGAACTGCGTGCCCAGGGCTACGACGGGCGTCTGGTGATCGTCGGCGACGAACCCCACCACCCCTACGACCGGCCTCCCCTCTCCAAGGACTTCCTCACCGGCCGAGCCGACGAGACCCACCTCGCCCTCACCGACAGCGAGGAGACCACCGAACTCGGCGCCGAGTGGATCCTCGGCGTCCGTGCCCGCGCCCTCGACGCCCGCGGCCGCACCGTGCTGCTCGACGACGGCCGCACCGTGTCCACCGACGGTGTCGTCATCGCCACGGGCGCCTCGGCCCGCCGTCTCCCGGGTGACACCCTCGCCGGCGTACACACGCTGCGCACCCTCGACGACGCCCGTGCCCTGCGCGAGGAACTCACCCGTGGCCCGTGCCGTGTCGTCGTCATCGGCGGTGGCTTCATCGGCGCCGAGACCGCGTCCTCCTGCTCCTCCCTCGGCCACTCCGTCACCGTCGTGGAGGCCGCCCCGCTCCCCCTCGTGCCCCAACTCGGCGCCGAGATGGCCGCCGTGTGCGCTTCACTGCACCACCGTGGCCGGGTGGACCTGGTCACCGGCACCGGAGTGACCGGACTTCGGGGCACCACCACCGTCACCGGCGTGGACCTCACCGACGGTCGCACCCTCCCCGCCGACATCGTGATCGTCGGAATCGGCGCCACCCCCAACACCGCGTGGCTGGTCGGTTCGGCCCTGGCCCTGCACGACGGCGTCCTGTGCGACGACGGCTGTGTGACGGTCCTGCCCCAGGTGGTCGCCGTCGGCGACGTGGCCCGCGTCGGCGGCACCCGCGCCGAGCACTGGACGTCGGCCACTCAGCAGCCCAGAGCCGCCGTGACCAACCTGCTCGCCGGACGAACCGTCGAGACCGCGACCGCCGTCCCCTACTTCTGGTCCGACCAGTACGGCGCCGCCATCCAGTTCGCCGGCCGGCGCACGGACGGCGACACCGTCCGCGTCACCGAGGGCGAGCTCTCCGACGGCACACCGGCCGAGGGCGGCTTCCTCGCCCGCTACGAGCGGGACGGCCGGACGACCGCGGTGCTCGCCGTGGACCGCCCGCGGCCGTTCATGCGGGCGCGACGCGAACTCGCTCGGGGTGCGGGGGAGGAACGGGTGCAGTCCGCCGCACGGTGAGGAGTGCCGGCCAGGGCATCGACCGGGCGTGCGCTTCGAGGTCCGGACGCCTCGCCACGGTCACCCGGCCGTCACTCCTCACGAGTGGGACAACTGCCCGGCCCCGCCCCGCCGGCGTATCCGCTCCTGGGCACGCATGGCCGCGCGTGCCTGCCGTCGGGCCCGGCGCCGCTCGCGGCGCAGCGCCCGAGCCGTGCTGCTGGGCATGGAGACCACGCCGTTGCGCTGGTTCCAGACCTGACGCGTCACCCACACGTCGAGGGCTCCCCAGGTGGCCGCGATCGTGCTGACCACGCTGCTGATCACCATGGGGAACGCCGGCCAGGACCCGGCCATCGTGCACAGGAAGGCCACCATCGCCTGGATCAGCGTCAAGGCGATGAGGAGCACCGCCCGCACGGCCGCCGTCCGTACCGGATCCGGCAGCCGCCGTCGCCGGGCCGGCTCCTCCACCCACAGGGGCCGGTTGTACTGCTGCTCGCGTCCGCCGCGGCCCACCTCGTGAGCCAGGGCTGCTCTCTCGTGAGCCCTGGTCTCCGTCCCCTCAGCCGGAATGTCGCGATCAGTCGCCTCGCGACTCCGATGCCCCGGCACGTGCGCCCCACCAGCCCTGGGCGTCCCGCGCCGCTCCGCCGTGCCCATCAACGTGTCACTCCCCACCGCCAGCAGACCGCTCGCTCGCATCCGAAGACCCGTGCTCCTCAGTGGGCTGCCCGGCTTGCGCTGTCTTACGCCGCCCAGGTGCGGGATGCGGCTCCTGTGGCCGATTCCGCCCCCAACTCCCGTAGAGAAGGACGAACGACCCACCACGAAGATTCCCGAGAAACGAAAAATTTCAGCCAACCGCCCTGGCGGGTCACGGCGATCGGCCCCCACGGCCGCCACCGGTTTAGGGGAGACAACTCCCGCAATGCCCGGACAACTCCCCATGCCTCGTGGCTGGCGCGGAAGTTCACCTTCCGGACCGGTCTTCGAGTTCCCTGTGGGTCGGTAGTAGGCTCGCGCCGTTTGTTGACGCACATGTGTACCCCCGGTAGGCCGGGGGCCCGAGCTGGGGGAGGCCATGCGCTTTCGCGGGAAGTCCATCCGCCGGAAGATCGTGGCGCTGCTTCTCGTGCCGCTGGTGTCCCTGAGCGCGATCTGGGCCTTCGCCACGGTGCTCACGGGGCGTGAGGCGGCCGACCTGTTCAACGTGTCGTCCGTGGTGGAGAAGATCGGCTACCCCATCGAGGACACCGTCCGCGTCCTCCAGGAGGAACGCCGCCAGACCCTCGTCTACCTCGCCGACCCCCGCGGCTCCGACGGACTCGCAGCGCTCCGGCGCAGCCGGTCCGCCACCGACAAGGCCGTCGGCAGCATCCGCGAGAACGCCCGGAATCCGGACGTGCGCGATGCGATGGGCGAGGACACCGACGAGCGGCTGACCGCGGTCCTGGACGCCTTCGAAGGCATCGAGTCGCTGCGCAGCAGTGTCGAGGACGGCACCGTCAACCGTTCTCAGGCCCTCGACCTCTACAACCGGCTGGTCGACCCCTGCTACGTCCTCCTGGCCAACCTGCACGTGGTCGACAACGTCGAACTGGACAAGCAGTACCGCGCGCTGGTCAATCTCGCCCGCGCCCGCGAACTCCTCTCCCGCGAGGACGCCCTCCTCGGCTCCGCCCTGATCGTCGGCGAGATCTCCCACTCCGAAGAGCGCGACATCTCCGACCTCGTGGCCCAGCGCATCCTGATGTACGACGCCAACCTGCCGCTGCTGCCCGTCGCGGAGCGCGACCGCTACGAGAGCTTCTGGAAGAACGCCTCCTCCGCTCCGCTGCGCGTGGCCGAGGAAGCGGCCGTCTCCTCCGGGACCGGAGCGCCCCGCGGTGTCTCCGCGAAAAGCTGGGACAGCGCCGCCGGCAACGTGCTCGACGAGCTCGGCACCCTCAACGACCAGGCCAACGACCGCTACCAGGACCGCGTCGATCCGGTGGCCATGGGCGTCATCGCCAAGGCGGTCGTCGCCGGAGTGCTCGGCCTGCTCGCGCTGCTGGTCTCCCTCTTCCTGTCCGTGCGCGTCGGCCGCACCCTCATCCGCGATCTGCGGCAGCTGCGCCTGGAGGCCCACGAGGCGTCCGGGGTACGGCTGCCCAGCGTGATGCGCCGGCTCTCCGCGGGCGAACAGGTCGACGTCGAGACCGAGGTCCCGCACCTGGAGTACGACAAGAACGAGATGGGCGAGGTCGGCCAGGCCCTCAACACCCTGCAGCGCGCCGCCGTCGAAGCCGCCGTCAAACAGGCCGAGCTGCGCGCCGGCGTCTCCGAGGTCTTCGTCAACCTCGCGCGCCGCAGCCAGGTCCTGCTCCACCGGCAGCTCACCCTGCTCGACGCCATGGAGCGCAGGACCGAGGACACCGAGGAACTCGCCGACCTGTTCCGCCTCGACCACCTGACCACCCGCATGCGCCGGCACGCCGAGGGCCTCGTGATCCTCTCCGGCGCCGCCCCCTCCCGTCAGTGGCGCAAGCCCGTCCAGCTCATGGACGTCGTCCGCGCCGCCGTCGCCGAGGTCGAGGACTACGAACGCATCGAGGTCCGCCGCCTTCCGCGTATCGCCGTCACCGGCCCGGCCGTCGCCGACCTCACCCATCTCGTGGCGGAACTCCTGGAGAACGCCACGGTCTTCTCGCCGCCGCACACCGCCGTCCAGGTCCTGGGCGAGCGGGTCGCCAACGGCTTCACCCTGGAGATCCACGACCGCGGCCTCGGCATGGCCGCCGAAGCACTCCTGGACGCGAACCTCCGGCTCGCCGAGACGCCGGAGTTCGAGCTGTCCGACACCGACCGGCTCGGTCTGTTCGTGGTCAGCCGGCTCGCCCAGCGACAGAACGTCCGGGTCTCCCTGCAGCCCTCCCCGTACGGAGGCACGACCGCCGTCGTCTTCATCCCCGACGCGCTGCTGACGGACGACATCCCGGACACGAACGGCATCGGGTTCCGCCTCGACCGCCCCCAGCTGGCCACCGAGAGCGAGTCGCAGGACAGCCGCCGCGCCGCCCTGTCCCAGGCGCCCGCACAGCGCCCCGGCCTGCCTGCCTCCCTCCTGGACGGCCCGGTCGAGCTGGAAGCCCCGGTGGACCTGGACGCCATCAGCGGCTTCCCCGGCTCCCTCGAGGACGAGAACAGCGGACACGGCGCCCTGTTCCGCCCCCGCCACTCCCTCACCCGCGCCCAGGACGAGACAGCCGGCCGCCCCGATCCGCAGCAGCAGAGCGACGCCCGCGGCGGACGGGACCGGACCGACACCGACGACGAGCCCGGCGCTCCGGCCGTCCCGCTTCGCCGCCACACCCCCAAGCTGGTCAGCTCGCACGGGCGCCCGGTCACCGAGCAGCGCACCCGTCGGGGGAAGACCGACGAGGAGCCCACCACGGCCACCGGCCGAGCGGAATCGGGGGCGACGTCCTCGCTCCCCTCGCGTCGCCGGGGCGAGGACTCCGCGAGCGGCCGTGCCGCGGGCCGGCCGGGGCCGGACCCCGCGCTTCCGGTCCGGCGCCGCACCGAGGACTCCTCGGCCGGCACCCGGCGGGGCGAGGCGCGGACCGATGCACCCCCGCCCCTGCCGGCCCGTCGCCGGGGGACGGAATCCGCTCGCCCGGCCATCGGCGCGGTCGGCCGGGACGCCGACCACACCGAATCCCCGGCCACGCCCGGCAACGCCGTCGGAGACCGGTCGGAACCGCCCGGTCTGCCCAAGCGCACCCGCCGCGCGGAGATCGCGTCCAGTGGCCCGGACGCACCCGACCACCGCTCCGGACCCGCACCGGAGAACACCGGCGGGCCCACGCGCCACGAGGCAGGCTCCGGTGCCGCGCCACAGGACACCGGCTCCGGCACCACTCCACTGCCCCGGCGCGTTCGGCAGGCCAACCTGGCTCCGCAGCTGAAGCGGGGGGCCGAGCCGCGTACGGAGGACAAGGCCGAGCCCGTCGAACGCGACGCCGAGGAAGTACGCAGCCGCATGGCCTCGCTCCAGCGCGGCTGGCAGCGCGGCCGTGATGAGAACGCCGCGGGCGATGCCGCCTACAGCGGCGCAGCACGACAAGGAACGACAGAGGGGGACGGTCGATGACCGCACCGAAGGCCACCGGCCACACCGCGACCATCAAGGGGGAGCTGAACTGGCTCCTCGACGACCTGGTGGACCGCGTCGCGAGCATCCGCAAGGCCCTCGTGCTTTCCAGCGACGGTTTGGCGACGGGGGTGTCCAGGGACCTGACCAGGGAGGACAGCGAGCACCTGGCTGCCGTGGCCTCCGGGTTCCACAGCCTCGCCAAGGGTGTGGGACGCCACTTCGAGGCCGGCAACGTCCGCCAGACCGTCGTCGAGCTCGACGACGCCTTCCTGTTCGTGACCGCAGCCGGTGACGGCAGCTGCCTCGCCGTCCTCTCGGACGCCGACTCCGACGTCGGCCAGGTCGCCTACGAGATGACGCTCCTCGTCAAGCGGGTCGGTGTGCATCTGGGTGCCGCTCCGCGCACCGATCTGCCCGCAGGCGGGTAGTGGGATGACATGAGCGCTGACGGTCAGGGAAGAAGCCACTGGTTCGACGACGAAGCCGGACCGGTCGTCCGTCCGTACGCCATGACACGCGGCCGCACCAGCAGCCAGGGCCAGCACCGCCTGGACCTGATCGCGGTCGTGGTCACGGAACCGCACGCGGATGACCCGGAAGCGGACCACATGCTCTCCCCGGAGCACGTGGACATCGTCGAGCTGTGCCGTGACGTCCCGCAGTCGGTCGCCGAACTCGCAGCGGAACTCGACCTGCCGATCGGGGTGGTACGGGTCCTTGTCGGAGATCTCGTGGACTCGGAATTCGTCCATGTGAACCGGCCCGTACCCCCTGCCGAACTGCCGGACGAGAGTATTCTGCGCGACGTGATCAACGGCCTCCGGGCGCTGTGAGCAGCGCGGAAGCGGGGTACTGACGTGACAGGCTGGCAGTTCTGGGTCGACCGAGGCGGCACCTTCACCGACGTCGTCGCGCGACGCCCGGACGGCCGGCTGCTCACGCACAAGCTCCTGTCGGACAACCCGGCCCGCTACGCCGACGCGGCGGTCGAGGCGGTCCGCACCCTGCTGGCCGGCTCGGGCGACCCCGTCGAGACCGTGCGCATGGGGACCACGGTCGCCACCAACGCCCTCCTGGAGCGCAAGGGCGAGCGCACCCTCCTGGTCATCACCCGCGGCTTCCGCGACGCCCTGCGCATCGCCTACCAGAACCGCCCCAGCATCTTCGCCCGCCGCATCGAACTGCCCGAGCTGCTGTACGAACGAGTCGTCGAGGTCGACGAGCGCATCGCCGCCGACGGCACCGTCCTGCTCGCACCCGGCCTCGACGCCCTCGCCGGGCCCCTCCGGGAGGCGTACGACGACGGGATCCGGGCCGTGGCCGTGGTCTGCATGCACAGCCACCTCCACCCCGCCCACGAACAGGCCGTCGGGGAACTCGCCGCCCGCATCGGCTTCCCGCAGATCTCGCTCTCCAGCGAGGCCAGCCCCCTGATGAAACTCGTCCCCCGCGGGGACACCGCCGTCGTCGACGCCTACCTCTCGCCCGTACTGCGCCGCTACGTCCGGCACGTCGCCGACGAACTCGAGGGCGTACGGCTGATGTTCATGCAGTCCAACGGCGGTCTCACCGAGGCCGGGCAGTTCCGCGGCAAGGACGCCATCCTGTCCGGGCCGGCCGGTGGAATCGTCGGCATGGCACGTATGTCGCAGCTGGCCGGCTTCGACCGCGTCATCGGCTTCGACATGGGCGGCACCTCCACCGACGTCTCCCACTTCGCGGGTGAGTACGAACGCGTCTTCACCAGCCGGATCGCCGGCGTCCGGCTCCGCGCCCCCATGCTCGACATCCACACCGTGGCGGCCGGCGGCGGCTCGGTGCTGCACTTCGACGGCTCCCGCTACCGCGTAGGGCCGGACTCGGCGGGCGCGGACCCCGGGCCCGCCTGCTACCGGGGCGGCGGCCCGCTCGCCGTCACCGACGCCAACGTCGTCCTCGGCCGCATCCAGCCCGACCACTTCCCGAAGGTGTTCGGCGCGAACGGCGACGAGCCCCTCGACGAGGCACTCGTCCGGGACCGCTTCACCGCCCTCGCGCGCGAGATCCGCGAGCAGACCGGCGACGACCGCACCCCCGAACAGGTCGCCGAGGGGTACCTGCAGATCGCCGTCGCGAACATCGCGTCGGCCGTGAAGCGGATCTCCGTCCAGAAGGGCCACGACGTCACCCGCTACGCCCTCACCACGTTCGGCGGCGCCGGCGGCCAGCACGCCTGCATGGTCGCCGACTCCCTCGGCATCCGCACCGTCCTCGTGCCGCCCATGGCCGGTGTCCTCTCCGCACTCGGCATCGGCCTCGCCGACACCACCGCCATGCGCGAACAGTCCGTCGAGGTGCCCCTGGAACCCGCCTCCATGCCCGGCGTCCGCAAGACCGCCGAAGACCTGGAGGCGGCGGCGCGCGCCGAACTCCGCGCCGAGGACGTCCCCGAGGAACACATCGAGATCACCCGCCGCGCGCAGCTCCGCTACGACGGCACCGACACCACCCTCACCGTCGAGCTGACCGAGCCCGGCACGATGCGGCACGCCTTCGAAGAACGTCATCGCGCCACGTACTCCTTCACGCTCGACCGACCGATCGTCGTCGAAGCCCTCTCCGTCGAAGCCACCGGCATCACAGAACCCCCCGATCTCTCCGCTCTCGCCCCCTGCGAAGCCACCGCCGACGGCAGCCCCGCAGCGCCGCAGACCGTCCGCCTCCACACGGGCGGCGCCTGGCACGACGTACCCCTCCACCGCCGCGAGGGCCTTCCCCCCGGCGGCACCGTCATCGGCCCGGCGATCATCACCGAAGCCGGCGCGACGACCGTCGTCGACGACGGCTGGCAGGCCGCGGCGACCGACGACGGGCATCTGGTCATGGAACGCGCCGCGATTACGGAGAGTTCCGATCTCGACACGAAAGTCGACCCGGTTCTGCTGGAGGTCTTCAACAACCTCTTCATGTCCATCGCCGAACAGATGGGCGCCCGCCTCGAGTCCACCGCCCAGTCCGTCAACATCAAGGAGCGCCTGGACTTCTCCTGCGCTCTCTTCGACCCCGACGGAAACCTGGTGGCCAACGCCCCGCACATCCCCGTCCACCTGGGCTCGATGGGCACGAGCGTCAAGGAGGTCATCCGCCGGCGCGGCTCCCGCATGCGCCCGGGCGACACCTACGCCGTCAACGACCCGTACCACGGCGGCACCCACCTGCCCGACGTCACCGTGATCACCCCGGTCTTCGACACCACACCGTCGGACGTCACGGAGAGTGACCCGACTCTCCTCTTCTACGTCGCCTCACGCGGCCACCACGCCGAGATCGGCGGCATCGCCCCCGGCTCCATGCCCGCCGACAGCCGCACCATCGAGGAGGAGGGCGTCCTCTTCGACAACTGGCTGCTCGCCGAGGACGGCCGCTTCCGCGAGGACGAGACCCTCCGCCTCCTCACCGAGGCGCCGTACCCCTCCCGCAACCCGAAGACCAACCTCGCCGACCTGCGCGCCCAGATCGCCGCCAACAGGAAGGGCGTCGACGAGGTCGGCCGCATGATCGAGGACTTCGGCCTCGACGTGGTCCAGGCGTACATGAGACACGTCCAGGACAACGCGGAAGAGGCCGTACGCCGCGTCATCGACGCCCTCGACGACGGCGAATACGCCTACGAGACCGACTCGGGCGCCGTCATCCGCGTATGCGTGCGCGTGGATCGCGAGAACCGCGCGGCCACCATCGACTTCACCGGCACGTCGGCGCAGCTGCCCAGCAACTTCAACGCGCCCTTCTCGGTCGTCAACGCGGCCGTCCTGTACGTCTTCCGCACCCTCGTCGCCGACGAGATCCCCCTCAACGACGGCTGTCTGCGCCCCCTGAGCATCGTCGTACCGCCCGGCTCCCTGCTCGCCCCCGAGCCGCCGGCCGCCGTCGTCGCCGGCAACGTGGAGACCTCCCAGGCCGTCACCGGTGCCCTCTACGCCGCGCTCGGCGTCCAGGCCGAGGGCTCCGGGACCATGAACAACGTCACCTTCGGGAACGAGCGCCACCAGTACTACGAGACCGTCGCCTCGGGCTCCGGCGCGGGCGACGGCTTCCCCGGCGCACCCGTCGTCCAGACCCACATGACCAACTCACGCCTCACCGACCCCGAGGTCCTGGAGTGGCGGCTTCCCGTGCGCCTCGAGGAGTTCGCGGTCCGGCCCGGCAGCGGCGGCGGCGGCCGGTGGCGCGGCGGGGACGGCGCCGTGCGCCGCATCCGCTTCCTGGAGCCCATGACCGTCTCCACGCTGTCACAGCACCGACGTGTCGCCCCGTACGGCATGGCCGGCGGCGAGCCGGGTGCTCTCGGTGCCAATCGGGTGGAACACGCCGACGGCACCGTGACCGCACTCGGCGGCAGCGACTCTGCGGACGTCGTCACCGGCGACGTTCTCGTCATCGAAACCCCCGGCGGCGGAGGCTATGGTCCGCCGTCGCCCGACCCCCATCAAGCAGGAGTAGAGATCGATGATCTTCGGGCGTTCTGAGCGCGGCAAGCCTCCGGTCGAGCCCGTCACGCTCAAGATCCTGGTGGCCGGCGGCTTCGGCGTGGGCAAGACCACGCTCGTCGGCGCGGTCAGCGAGATCAGGCCGCTGCGCACCGAGGAACTGCTCACCGAGGCCGGTCGCCCGATCGACGACACCAGCGGCGTGGAAGGCAAGCACACCACGACCGTGGCCATGGACTTCGGCCGCATCACCCTCCGTGAGGACCTGGTGCTGTACCTCTTCGGCACCCCCGGCCAGGAGCGGTTCTGGTTCATGTGGGATGAACTCTCCGAAGGCTCGCTCGGTGCCGTCGTGCTCGCCGACACCCGCCGCCTGGAGGACTGCTTCGCCGCCGTCGACTACTTCGAACGGCGCTCGATCCCCTTCCTCGTCGGCGTCAACTGCTTCGAGGGCGCCCCGCGTTACCCGATCGAGGACGTCCGCCAGGCCCTCGATCTCGACGACGGCGTACCCCTCCTGATGTGCGACGCCCGCGACCGCGAGTCGGTCAAGGAGGCACTCATCGGCGTCGTCCAGCACGCCATGGCGTACGCGGCCGGCCAACGCCCAACCGTGACGACCTGACGCGGGCCCGACCCACCGGCGCGGCCCGCACCCCCGCCGACCGGGGTACGGGCCGCAGTCCGGAAACAGGGCCCCACGCGCGCGTGGTCAGCTTTCGCCGTCCTCCTCCCAGCCGAAGCTCTTCTCCACGGCCTTGCGCCAGTTGTGGTACTCGCGGTCCCGCACCGACGCGTCCATGGACGGCGTCCACTCGACGTCCTTCTGCCAGTGCGCCTTGAGCTCGTCCAGGTCGTTCCACACACCGGTGGCCAGACCGGCCGCGTAAGCGGCGCCCAGACAGGTCGTCTCGGAGACCTTGGGCCGCACCACCGGGACATCGAGCACGTCCGCCTGGTGCTGCATGAGCAGATTGTTCTTCGTCATGCCGCCGTCGACCTTCAGGGTGGTGATCTGCACCCCCGAGTCCTGGTACATGGCGTCCACGACCTCGCGCGTCTGCCAGCTCGTCGCCTCCAGCACCGCACGCGCGAGATGTGCCTTCGTGACGTACCGGGTGAGTCCGGTGACCACGCCACGCGCGTCGGAGCGCCAGTACGGGGCGAACAGGCCCGAGAACGCCGGCACGATGTACGAGCCGCCGTTGTCCTCCACGCTCGCCGCCAGGGGCTCGATCTCGTCGGCGGTCCGGATGATGCCGAGCTGGTCGCGGAACCACTGGACCAGCGCGCCCGTTATGGCTATCGACCCCTCCAGACAGTAGACCGGCGCCTCAGTGCCGATCTTGTAGCCCATGGTCGTCAGCAGACCGCTCTTCGACGGCACCGGGCGGTTGCCGGTGTTGAGCAGCAGGAAGCTGCCCGTGCCGTAGGTGTTCTTCGCCGTGCCGACGTCGTAGCAGGCCTGGCCGAACACGGCCGCCTGCTGGTCGCCCAGCGCGGAGGCCACGGGCACGCCGGCGAGCTGGCCGACAGCGGTGCCGTACGTCTCGGCGGAGGACCGGATCTCGGGCAGCATCGCTTCGGGGATGTTCATCGCGGAGAGGATCGAGGAGTCCCACTGGAGGGTCTCCAGGTTCATCAGCATGGTGCGGCCCGCGTTGGTCACGTCGGTGACGTGCTGCCCGCCGTCCGTGCCGCCGGTGAGGTTCCAGATCAGCCAGGAGTCCATCGTGCCGAAGGCGATCTCACCGCGTTCGGCACGCCCCCGCAGGTCGGGCACGTTGTCGAGCAGCCAGGCGGCCTTGGGCCCGGAGAAGTAGGTGGCCAGCGGCAGCCCCGTCTGCTCGCGGAACCGGTCCTGCCCGTCCGAGCCGCCCAGCTGGTTGCAGAGTGCCGCCGTCCGCGTGTCCTGCCACACGATGGCGTTGTGCACCGGCTTTCCCGTCGCGCGGTCCCACAGGAGGGTCGTCTCGCGCTGGTTGGTGATCCCGAGCGCGCTCAGCTGGTCGGCGCGCAGTCCGGCCTTGGCGATCGCCCCGGCCACCACGGCCTGCACCTTGGACCAGATCTCGGTGGCGTCGTGCTCCACCCAGCCCGGTTTGGGAAAGATCTGGCGGTGTTCGCGCTGGTCCACGGCGACGATCGCGCCGTCCTGGTTGAAGACGATGCAGCGGCTCGATGTGGTGCCCTGGTCGATTGCGGCGACGTACTTTTCTGCGTTGTCCGTCATGGCTACCCCTTGGGCTGGTTCAGAAGGCTGCGTTGTAGATGACACCGCCGAGCAGTCCGCCGATCAGTGGGCCGACGACGGGGATCCACGAGTAGCCCCAGTCGGAGGTGCCCTTGTTCGGGATCGGCAGGAAGGCGTGGATGATGCGCGGGCCGAGGTCACGCGCCGGGTTGATGGCGTAACCGGTCGGACCGCCCAGGGACAGGCCGATGCCGACAACCAGGAGGGACACCAGAAGGATCGCGATACCGGACCCGTAGATGCCGCCACCACCCTCGATCAAGCCGATACCGATGCCCTCGACATGCCTGTCCTGGCCGACCAGGGCGAGGATGGGCAACACCAGGGCGATGGTGGCGAGGATCTCGGTGACCAGGTTGGCGACCGGGTTCCGGATCTCCGGGATCGTGGAGAAGATGCCCAGCGTCGGAACAGGTTCGTCCGCTGTGCCCTCCGTGGTGCCCGTCTTCCGCACGTTGGCCGCGAACTGGGCGTAGTACACGAGGTAGCACAGGATCGCACCGATCATGGCGCCGGTGATCTGGCCCAGCAGATAGACCCAGACCTTGCTCCACACGCCGGTGTCGACGGCGAGACCGAAGGTGACGGCCGGGTTGATGACCCCTCCGGAGAGGGGAGCGGCGGTGTACGCGCCGGCCAGTACGCCGAAGCCCCAGCCGAACGCGATCACGATCCACCCGGAGGCCCGTGCTTTCGAGAACCTGAGGGTGACGGCGGCACACACACCGGCGCCGAACAGGATCAGGATCGCCGTGCCGATCATCTCGCCGAAGAAGATATCTCCGTTAGTCATGGCGGCTCCTAGGCCGTGGCCCGGGACGGTCCGCCCCGGTCCTCACGTGCAGGGTGCGTTTCCCATGGCGACTTCAGCCGAAGGCAGGGACATACCGCGATCCCGTGCCCCGCCCGGCATCCGTGACGAGCGTGCCGTCGCAGCCGAATCGCCCGTGGAGGAATGGGCCTTGGCGCAGGCGCGCCCACGCGCCGCAGTGCCGGAATACGCCGAGAATGTACGGCGATGTCGACTGACACCGGAAGTGTTCACCGGCACCCAAGGGGCGTCAAGGTCGCCGACCGCAACGGTTGACGGCCTTGTGACGGCGGCCGGGCTCCTGCCAGGGCCGGGTGGCCGGTTGCACGGCCTGACGGCGCTCGGTCGGGTCGTTGTTCAGATCTGGTCGGGGCCACCGCGCCGCCTGGGTGGGCCGCGCGAGGCTCTGCTGGTGGTGTCCGGCCTCCGCTGAGCTCCGACCGTCGGCACTCGCCCAGCCGCACCTGACTCCTCGCTTGCTAGCCACCAGCATCCACCTGACCTGGCGGTTTCTCAACCGCACGACCAGAGCCCCCCAAGAGCGGCCGTACGGACCCGTCAGAGCCCAGTACCTGTCTCGGTCCTCCCCTTATGTGGTGTCACGCCCCTGAACCCCCACCCGGCTCCGCCATCCCACACCCCGCCGGTGCCGGTGCCGGCTCGGCGCCCCGGCGGGTCTCATGCCCGGGCAGGCCCGCCCGGCCCAGCACCCAACTCGCCCCGCGCAGCGACTTCGCCGCCTTCTTCAACGGTGCCAGGCAGGCCGCCGCCTGCCGGTGATCCGTCACAGCGCCCGGCGCGCACAGCACCGTGGCGAGCGACAGGGTGACCGGCCGGCCTCCCGCCGACCAAGCGGCGTCCAGCACAGCGGCGGCCAGCGGATCAAGACCCTCCGGATCGGCGAGTACCAGGAAGTCGTCCCCGCCGATGTGCCCCACGCGCGCGCTGTCCGTCGCGGCCTGCTGCAGCGCCCGTCCGACCGCCCGGATCAGCTCGTCTCCCGCCGCGAAGCCGGCCCCGTCGTTGACCTGCTTGAAGTGATCGACATCCAGCCAGCTGAGCGCGAACGGCCGCCCGGCAGCGATCCGCCGGTCCACCTCACCGGTGATCGCGTCCGAGCCGGGCAGACGCGTCAGCGGATTGAGCCCCGCCGCTTCCTCCACTCGGGTCTCGGCCAGCGCTCGCACCAGGTCCGCGAGCCGTACGACCCCCACACACCGCCCGTACTCGTCCACGACGGCCACGTCGTCCGACGTACGGTCCCGCCCGCCGACCGCCACCACGTCCAGGACCTCCCAGGCGGTCGCGTCGACGCCCACCGTCCGCGGCGGGTCGCCCAGCTTCGCCGCGGGCCGGTCGGCGTACAGGGCATGCCCGTAGCGCCCCGACATCGACAGCAGGAAGCGGGACCGGTGCAGCGACCGGACCGGCACCCCCGCGGTGTCCACGAGCAGCACCCCTGACACGTCCGGCGACCCCGTCAGCAGTGCCCGCACCTGACCCGCGGACGCCGTGGCGGGCAGCAGCGCCGCGGGCCGCACGAACTCCCGCACCGACGGCCCGGACCGCGGCACGGCCAGGTCGGCGGGGGAGCGGGGCGGGACGTACACGTCCGCGGCGGGCAGCCGCGCCGGCGGCGCGAACAGCTCGCCCTGTGCCAGCTGTGCCCCGGCCGCCAGTGCCGCCGCGCACTGACCTTCGGTCTCCACGCCCTCGACCGCCAGGAGCGCCCCCAGTTCGTCGCACAGCGTCCGCATCGACCGCACCACGGCCGGCCGCGCCAGCAGCGACGCGTCCAGCTTCACCAGGCCGGGCGCGATGTCCGAGAGCAGCCGCAAGGGCACGTCCCCGTCCCCGACGCCGTCCGCGCAGATCCGGAAGCCCTGGCCGCGCAGCGCGGTCACCGCCTCCAGCAGTGCCTGCTGCGGCACGTGCGTGTACGGCGGGCAGACGTCGATCGTCACCTCCCACGGCAACCGTCCCGCCTCACGCACGGCGGCGTGCAGTGAAGGGAGGCCGCCGAGGTCGGCGAGGGTACCGGCGAACACGTTGACGAACAGGGGAAGCAGGGTCTCCTTGCGCACCGCCGCACGGACCGCCGACACCGCCAGCCGGCAGTCGAGCTCGGGGTCCCGGCGGGCCTCGGCCAGGATGTCGCCGGTCTCCGGGCGGGCGAGTATCTCCAGCCCCGCGACCGCGCCGGTCGTCAGATTGACCACCGGCTGGAAGGCGAAGCGGAGAGTATCCGTCCAGGAGTGCACGGCAGCATGATGGCTCCACCGGCGCACGCCCAAGCGCAGTTCATGAGACGTTCACGCAGGATTCCGGCGTGGTCACACAGCGTATGACCAAGGCCGGCCGCGGCCCCACGACCAGCTCACACGCGACGGCACCGCGACCACGGCAGCACGCGATCACCGCACCGCGATCACCGCCGACCCATGCCCGAACAGCCCCTGGTTCGCGCTGATCCCCACACGCGCCCCAGCGACCTGCCGGTCACCCGCGTCGCCCCTCAACTGCCAGGCCAGCTCGCACACCTGGGCGATCGCCTGCGCCGGCACCGCCTCGCCGAACGAGGCCAGTCCACCGCTGACGTTCACCGGTATGCGCCCGCCCAGTGCCGTCGCCCCCTCCCGCAGCAGCTTCACGCCCTCGCCCTCGCCGCAGAGCCCCAGGTCCTCGTACCACTGCAACTCGAGCGCCGTGGACAGGTCGTAGACCTCGGCCAGCGACAGGTCCTCCGGCCCGACTCCCGCCTCCTCGTAGGCCGCCCGGGCGATCGACCTCCGGAACGTCTCGCCGGGCGGATCCACCGCCACCGCGGAGTCCGTGGCGATGTCCGGCAGGTCCAGCACGGTGTTCGGGTAACGCGGCGTCACCGTGGACACGGCCCGGATCCGCACCGGCTCCGCATGCCCGTGCCGCCGCGCGAATTCCATGCTCGAGAGCACCACCGCGGCACCGCCGTCGGAGGTAGCGCAGATGTCGAGCAGCCGCAGCGGATCGGCGACGACAGCGGAGGCGGCGACCTCCTCGGCGGTGACCGGGCTGCGGTAGCGCGCCTTCGGGTTCAGCGCGCCCATCGCCGCGTTCTTCACCTTCACCTGAGCGAAGTCGTCCGTCGTGTCGCCGTGCAGAGCCATGCGCCGTCGGGCGTACAACCCGAAGTACACCGGGTTGGTCGCCCCGAGGATCCGGAAGCGCAGCCAGTCGGGATCGTCGGGCCGATCCCCGCCCGCAGGGCGGAAGAATCCCTTGGGAGCGGCATCGGCCCCCACCACGAGCACCGCGTCGGCGAGCCCGGAGAGTATCTGCGCCCGTGCCGTGTCGACGGCCTGCGCCCCGGACGCGCACGCCGCGTACACGCTCGTGACCCGGGCCCCCTGCCAGCCCAGTGCTTTCGCGAACGTCGCTCCGGCGACATACCCCGGGTAGCCGCCACGCACGGTGTCCGCCCCGATGATCGAGCCGATGTCCCGCCAGTCCAACCCGGCGTCCGCGAGCGCCGCCTGAGCCGCCGCGACGCCGTACTCGACGAAGCTCCGCCCCCACTTGCCCCACGGGTGCATGCCCGCGCCGAGCACCGCCACCTCTTCTGTCATGCCGTCACCCCCGTCGGCCGCCAGTGCCACGTCGTCCAGGTCGTCTCCGCGTCCTCGTGGAGCACCCCGGGAACGACCTCCGCTTCCATACCCACCGTCAGATCCGCGACAGTCACCCCGGGAGGCGCCTGTCCCAGCACCACGATCCGCTCGGCCTCCAGCTCCACAGCGATCAACGCACACGGCTCCCACGGAAGTTCCGGATCGCTCACATAGGGTGACGGCGGCCGGTACCGGCTGTTCGTGTACGACCACACGCGCCCCCGTCGCGACAGCGCGACCTCTTCCAACTCCTCTCCCGTACAGGAGGGGTTGCGGCAGTGGTGGTCCTCACGCGGGAAGAAGACCGAGGTACACGCCGTACAGCGCGTGCCGAGCAGCCGGAAGGCGTCACCGTCCCCGGCGAACCACCCCGCCACCACAGGTGTTCGTGTACGCGACACAGTCCCTCCCCGCAGCCGGATCTGACGGAACGTCAGAAGTCTGCCACGGTGTTCCGGAATTGGGCATCCCTTCCCCGATGGGACCGTCTCCTGGTAGATGCAAGGGCCATGACAAGACTCACCACCGTGGCACGCGGCCTCATCACGGCGTTCGCCGCCTTGCTGGCAGCGACCGCCTCCACCGCGACCGCCCATGCCCAGACCGAGCCCAAGGCACCGAAGGACTTCGTGGCGCTGAGAAGCGTGGACCCGACGATCATCCAGGAGATGCGCTACGTCACCCCGCACAACTTCGTCGGCGAGCGCGTCGACGGCTACCTCCAGCCGACCTGCATCCTCACCCGCCCCGCCGCACAAGCCCTCCACAAGGCCCAGAGGAAGCTCCTGCGGCAGGGCTACACACTCAAGGTGTACGACTGCTACCGGCCGCAGCGCGCGGTGGACCACTTCGTCCGCTGGGCCGAGGACCTCGACGACGAGGCGATGAAGGGCGAGTTCTACCCGAACGTCGACAAGACCCGGCTGTTCGCCGACGGCTACATCGCCGAGAAGTCCGGCCACAGCCGCGGATCGACCCTGGACATCACCCTCGTCAGGCTGCCGGCGAAGCCGACCCGGCCGTACCACCCCGAAGAGCCCCTTGTGCCGTGCTTCGCACCCAAGGGTGAGCGGTTCCCCGACAACTCGATCGACATGGGGACCGGCTTCGACTGCTTCGACACCCTTTCGCACACCCTCGACCCACGCGTCCAGGGCCAACAGCGCGCCAACCGGCTGCTGCTCAAGAACACCCTGGAAGGCCTCGGCTTCGTGAACCTGCCGGAAGAGTGGTGGCACTACACCTACAAGCCCGAGCCCTACCCGGACACCTACTTCGACTTCCCCGTGTCCAGGAAGTCGCTCACCGACGCCCACTGAGCAGCCTGCCCGAGACGCCCTCTCCGTGATCGGCTACAGTCCGCCGCGTGTCCGAAACTCAGCACTCCAGTTCCAACTCCGCGCCGGACTCCCACTGTTCGAGCTGCGGCGCGCCCTACGGAGAGGGCGTCTCCGGCTGGCCCCGCCCCTGCCCGGCGTGCGGCGCCGTGGCCTACCGCAATCCGCTCCCGGTCGCGGTGGCCCTCCAGCCCGTCTACGACACCAAGGGCACCGCCCTGGTCGTCATCACCCGAACCGTCGCCCCCGCGCGCGGGGGCACTGCCCTGCCCGGGGGCTACATCGACGACCGGGAGGACTGGCGGCAGGCCGTCGTACGCGAACTCAAGGAAGAAACCGGCATCGACGCGGTCGCCCGCGAGGTACGGCTCGTCGACGCCATGAGCTCGCCCGACGGGCACCTGCTGCTGTTCGGTCTCCTCCCGGAACGCCCGGTCGAGAGCCTGCCGCCCTCAACCGCCACCGACGAGACGGAGGGCTGGCATCTCCTCCGCAGGGCGGACGAACTCGCCTTCCCTCTGCACACCGTGGCCGTACGGGCCTGGTTCGAGGGCCGGTACATCTGAGGTCAGCGTTCCCCGGCACCGCGGACGCGCACGGGTGAGGAGGGCTCGCTCCTGCCGTCCTCCCCCTCCCGCTCGACGACCACTCGCGAGCCCATCCACCGAGCGGTGTACCGCTCGATCTCCGGCTCGTCCCATCCCTCGCCCCCGTCCTGCACGACCAGCCCGCCCCCGGTCCGTCCGCGGGCGGGCGCCCACACCTCCAGTGTGATCCCGCCGTCCTCCCCGAGTACGGGAAGAACGGCACCCGCGCGCGCGAACACGGGGATGCGCGACAGAGGGGCGTCGACCAGCACCTGCGCCGACCCCTCGTACGCCTGCTCCGTCACCGTGTCGTACCAGCGCCCTCGCGGCAGCTGCACCGCACGCCGGTCCGCACCAGGGCCCAGCACCGGCGCCACCAGCAGGCTGTCGCCCAGCAGGAAGGCGTCCTCGCAGTCACGCAGCGTCCGATCCTCCGGCGCGGCCCACCACAGGGGCCGCACGTACGGCGCTCCGGTACGCCGCGCCAGATGCGCCAGCGTCATGAAGTACGGCAGCAGCCGCCGGCGTTCGACCAGCGCCACGCGCGCGTGCTCCAGCACCTCGGGACCGAACTCCCAGGGCTCCCTGCGCCCCGCCCGCAGACTCGCGTGCGTACGGAACAGCGGCAGATACGCGCCCAGCTGGAACCACCGCAGATACAGCTCGGGCGAAGGATCCCCGTCGAAGCCTCCGATGTCCGGCCCCGAATACGGAACGCCGCACAGTCCGAGCCCCATCACCAGCGCCAAGGACGCCCGCAGTCCCGGCCACCCGGTGGCCACATCCCCCGACCACGTGCCCCCGTAGCGCTGCATGCCGGCCCATCCGGAGCGGGAGAACAGGAACGGCCGCTCCTGGGGCGCGAGTTTCCGCAGTCCCTCGAAGCCCGCCCGGGCCATGCACAGCGCGTACACGTTGTGCGCCTCACGATGGTCACCGTCTCGCCCCTCCAGGGAGTGCCGCGCCGAACGCGGCAGCGTCGACTCCCCGAACGCGGTGAACGACGTGGGCTCGTTCATGTCGTGCCAGAAACCCGAGAACCCCTGCGCGAGCCGCTCCTCGTAGAGGCCGCCCCACCACTCACGCACACGCGCGTGCGTGAAGTCGGGAAACACCGCCTCCCCGGGCCACACGACTCCCTGCACGACCTGCCCCGACGCGTCCCGCACGAACGCGTCCTCGGCCGCCCCGCCGTCGTACACGGCATTGCCGGGCAGGGCCTTGACGGCCGGGTTCACGATCGACACCAGCCGGATGCCGTCCCGCCGGAGTTCCTCGGCCAGAACGGGCAGCTTCGGGAAACGGTCCTGGTCGACGGTGAACACCTGATGCGCGTCGAAGTGATCGATGTCGAGGTGCACGGCGTCGAGCGGCAGACCGTGCTCCACATAGCCCGCGAGGATCCGCCGCACCTCCTGCTCGCTGCCGAACCCCCACCGCGCGTGGTGATGGCCGAGCGCCCACGCGGGCGGCAGCGCGGGCGCCCCGGTGAGCGAGGCCCAGGCGAGCAGCACGCGCGCGGGGGTGCCCACCATCACCCAGCAGCGCAGCGGACCGCCGTCCATCCGCAGCTCGCTCGTCCCGCCGCGGTCGTGCCCGGAGCCCGCGCCCTCCTCGCCCTCGCGCAGCGTCACCGTTCCGTCCCACGAGCTGTCGTGGAACGCCAGATGCGTACCGCCGTCGGACACGACGAGCTGCACCGGCATCGTGATGTACAGGGGGTCGTCACCCGGTGCGAAGGCGTGGCCGGGGTCGGTGTTCCACAGCCGGTACGTCCCGTCCGGCAGGCGCGGACCCGCGGCACGTCCACCCAGGCCGAAGAAGCGCGCGTCGGCGGCCACCTCCGACCGCTGCGACCACCGCGCCGGGCCGCCACCGACCGGCTCCCACCATCGCGGCGGCAGATCACGCCGCAGGGTCACGCCACCGGGCGTGAGCACCTCCACCGCGCCGTGCCGCGAGACGACGACCGTCACCCGCTCGGCCACCACCCGCCAGCCGCCGTCCTTGTCCGGCTCCAGCACCGCCCGGGGATCGGCTTCCGGACACCGGCCGGCCAGCGCGTACGACGGCTCGGGCTCCGCCCCGTCCCAGCCCCAGAAGACGGCCCCGTTCACGGCGACGAGAATGCGCAGCTCGGACCGGCTGAACCGGACTACACCGCCCCCCGGCCCCGGCTCCACCTCCCGCACGGGACCGGGCACGCGCGCACGCTCCGCCCCGCGCGACGGCAGCCCGGTGGCGTCGGCCCGCCGCCTGCGCCACGCTGCTCGTACGGTACGCACACCCTGCGCCGCCCCCACCGAACCCATCGCCTTTACCGAACGCACCAGGTCACGACCGTTCATGCTGCTCACCCTGCCATTGACCGCGCCACGCGGGCGTGGCGTTCAACTGCCGTTCACCCGTGTCAGGACCACATCTTCACGAGGCGGACTATGTGGGACGCGCCCTGGTGCCGAAGTCGATCACATGGCATTGTCCGTGCCAGCCGCTCACGCGCACACCCCAGCCCGTGCGCGGAGGCCGCACACGACGCGCACAGTCCGGGAGCCGACCATGTCGACCGCTAGTCCCCAGCCGCTCTGGCAGCCAGACCCCGAGCGCATCGACCGAGCACGGATCACCAGGTTCCAGGCCTGGGCCGCCGAGCACCACGGCGCCCCCGCCGAGGGCGGCTACGCGGCTCTCCAACGCTGGTCAGTCGACGACCTGGACGCCTTCTGGAAAGCCGCCACCGAGTGGTTCGACGTCCGTTTCTCGACCCCGTACACGCGCGTGCTCGGGGACCGAGCCATGCCGGGCGCCCAGTGGTTCCCCGGGGCGACCCTCAACTACGCCGAGCACGCCCTCCACGCGGCCGACACCCGCGCGGACGAACCGGCCCTCCTGTACGTCGACGAGACACACGAACCACGCCCTGTCACCTGGGCCGAGCTACGCCGCCAGGTGGGCTCCCTGGCCGCCGAGCTGCGCGCCCTCGGCGTACGCCCCGGAGACCGCGTCAGCGGCTACCTCCCCAACGTCCCCCAGGCCGTGGTCGCTCTCCTCGCCACAGCCGCCGTGGGCGGCGTCTGGACCTCCTGCGCACCCGACTTCGGCGCCCGCAGCGTCCTCGACCGCTTCCAGCAGGTCGAACCCGTCGTGCTCTTCACGGTCGACGGCTACCGCTACGGCGGCAAGGAGCACGACCGGCGAGAGACCGTCGCCGAACTGCGCCGCGAACTGCCCACTCTGCGCGCCGTCATCCACATCCCCCTCCTCGGCACCGAGGCACCCGAAGAGGCCCTCGACTGGTCGGCCCTCACCTCCGCCGACACGACCCCCGTCTTCGAGCAGGTGCCTTTCGACCACCCCCTGTGGGTGCTCTACTCCTCCGGCACGACCGGCCTGCCCAAGGCCATCGTCCAGTCCCAGGGCGGCATCCTGGTCGAGCACCTCAAGCAACTCGGCCTGCACTGCGACCTGGGCCCCGAGGACCGCTTCTTCTGGTACACGTCGACCGGCTGGATGATGTGGAACTTCCTCGTCTCCGGCCTGCTCACCGGCACCACGATCGTCCTCTACGACGGCAGCCCCGGCTACCCGGACACCGGCGCCCAGTGGCGGATCGCCGAACGCACGCAGGCCACCCTCTACGGCACCTCGGCCGCCTACGTCATGGCCTGCCGCAAGGCCGGCGTGCACCCGTCCCGCGACTTCGACCTCTCCACCGTCCAGTGCGTCGCCACCACGGGCTCGCCCCTGCCGCCCGACGGCTTCCGCTGGCTCCACGACGAGGTCCGCGACGACCTGTGGATCGCCTCCGTCAGCGGCGGCACGGACGTGTGCTCCTGCTTCGCCGGAGCCGTACCGACCCTTCCCGTCCACGTCGGCGAGCTCCAGGCCCCCTGCCTCGGCACCGACCTGCAGGCCTGGGACCCGAGCGGCAGCCCCCTCGTCGACGAGGTCGGCGAACTCGTGGTCACCAACCCCATGCCGTCGATGCCCATCCACTTCTGGAACGACCCCGACGGCAGCCGCTACCACGACAGCTACTTCGACACCTACCCCGGCGTATGGCGGCACGGCGACTGGATCACCGTCACCTCCCACGGATCCGTCGTCATCCACGGCCGCTCCGACTCCACGCTCAACCGCCAAGGCGTCCGCATGGGATCCGCCGACATCTACGAAGCTGTGGAGCGCCTCCCGGAAATCAGGGAGTCCCTCGTCATCGGCATCGAGCAGCCCGACGGCGGCTACTGGATGCCCCTGTTCGTGCACCTGGCCCCCGGAGCAGCCCTCGACGCGGACCTGCTGAAGCGCATCAAGCAGACCATCCGCGAACAACTCTCGCCGCGCCACGTCCCCGACGAGATCATCGAGGTCCCCGGCGTCCCGCACACCCTCACCGGCAAGCGCATCGAGGTCCCGGTCAAACGTCTCCTCCAGGGCACCCCACTGGAGAAGGCAGTCAACCCGGGCTCCATCGACAACCTCGACCTCCTGACCTTCTACGAGGACCTCGCCCGCAAACGCGCCTGACCGAAGCCGTCCACGCCGCTTCGAGCTACTCCCCGTCACCATGACCGTGGGCGGGGAGCGCGCGCGATAGGCCGGTTTTACCTGGTGCTTTGTGACCGCTCACCTTCGTCGCCACCTCCGCCAGCCCCCCGGTGTCAGTGCCGTCGATTACTGTGAGTGAGCATTGATCGACTGCGCACAGGGGGAAAGACAATGGCGCACACCGACAGCCGGACCATGCGACGCGTCCTGCGCCGCGAAATCGCCGGCACCATCGGCCTGCTGACCGACGAGCACGACTTCCGAGCCATGCGCTGCTACCGCAGCTTCACCTTCGACGACCACGCGACCTACCTCAAACAGGTCGAGGCCCTCCTCAGGACACGGACCCTGCAGGGCAGTCACACCACGGTGGCCCTCTTCGATCCCGAGGAGTACGCCGAGTTCTGCACGCAGAAGAGCCTGGACCCGGACAACCCGTCGAGCCGCACACGCTTCACGGCCCAACTCGCGGTGACAGGCCCGACTCTCCCGTACGACGGCCAGCCCCTGGCCGACCTCCTGGCGGCCCTCGTCGACGAGGGCGTGCGGCAGGCCACCTGGGAGTACGCGACCACACTCCTCGCTCGCCTGGGCGCCTGCACGTCCTGCGGCGAGGACCTCGGACGCACCGCCTTCGCCCGGGCCTCGGACCTCCTCGTCCGCATCCTCGACACGGCCCCACCCGGCGACCGGCACCTCGTCTGCAGCGTCACCGGACCGCCCGAAACCCTCATCGCCGCACTCCACGCCGCCGACACGAACGGCACCTTGAAGCTGGACGAGACGGAAGCCCTCGAGTTCACCACCGTCCTGGCCCTCGGCCTCGCCACCGAAAGCCCCGGTGGACTCGTCATCCGCGCCAGCGCCCCAGACAGGCCCGACCGTGTCTACGGCTGGCGCCTGCGCGCCTACGGACTCGACCCCCTCACCGCGGGAGAGGTCTTCGACGCCTACTGCACCGACGTCGAGTCCGGCGACCTCATCTCCCCGGAATCCAACGTCGACTACTGCGAGCCGCCCGGCCTCGGAGAGGAGCAACCCCACCGGGGACACAACCACTGAAACGCGGGAGGGGCGCCCCACGTGAGTGGAGCGCCCCTCCCGGACAGTCGTAGGCCGACCAAGCCCGGCCTACTCGCCCGACAACACCGCCTGCGCCGCGCTGCGCGCGTCCTCGGCACTGTCCGACGCACGGGCCGCCGCAGCTGCCCGCTCGCACTGCGCCAGCGTGTACTTCGCCAGCGTCGCCCGGACGTAGGGAATCGACGCCGCGCCCATCGAAAGAGAGGTGACGCCCAGACCAGCCAGGACACAAGCGAGCAGCGGGTCGGACGCGGCCTCACCGCAGACGCCACAGCTCTTGCCCTCGGCCTTCGCCGACTCGGCGGACAGTGCCACCAGGTCGAGCAGCGCGGGCTGCCACGGGTCCTGCAGACGGGAGACCGCACCCACCTGACGGTCGGCGGCGAAGGTGTACTGCGCCAGGTCGTTCGTTCCCAGCGACAGGAACTCGACCTCCTGCAGGATCGAGCGGGCCCGCAGCGCGGCCGACGGGATCTCCACCATCGCGCCGAACTTCGCCCGCAACCCGGCCTCACGGCACGCGTCCGCGAAGGCCCGGGCATCCGTACGGTCCGCCACCATCGGGGCCATGACCTCGAGGTAGACCGGCAGCCCTTCCACGGCCTTCGCGAGCGCGGTCAGCTGCGTGCGCAGGACCTCCGGGTGGTCGAGCAGCGTCCGCAGCCCCCGCACACCGAGCGCCGGGTTCGGCTCGTCGGCCGGCGTCAGGAAGTCGAGCGGCTTGTCCGCACCCGCGTCCAGCACCCGCACCACGACACGCCCCTCGGGGAACGCCTCGAGCACCTGCCGGTACGCCGCGACCTGCTTCTCCTCGGAAGGCGCCTGCTTGCTGTCGTCCAGGAAGAGGAACTCGGTACGGAAGAGACCGACGCCCTCGGCGCCGGCGTCGACGGCGGCCTCCACATCCGCGGGACCACCGATGTTCGCCAGCAGCGGCACCTTGTGACCGTCCGCCGTGGCACCGGGCCCGGTCGAGGCCGCCAGCGCGGCCCTGCGCGCGGCGGCCGCGGCCTCGAGCTCGGCCTTCTTGTCCTCACTCGGGTCCACGAAGATCTCACCCGTGCTGCCGTCGACGGCGATCATCGTGCCTTCGGCGAGCTCGCCGGCCCCCGGCAGCGCCACCACGGCCGGCACCCCGAGCGCCCGCGCCAGAATCGCGCTGTGGCTGGTGGGACCGCCCTCCTCGGTGACGAAGCCGAGCACCAGCGTCGGGTCCAGCAGCGCGGTGTCGGCAGGCGCGAGGTCACGCGCAACCAGGACGTAGGGCTCGTCGCTGTCGGGGACACCCGGCATCGGCACGCCCAGCAGACGGGCGACGATTCGATTCCGCACGTCGTCGAGGTCGGCCACGCGGCCGGCGAGGTACTCACCGGCACCCGCCAGCAGCTCGCGGTACGCGGCGAACGCGTCGTACACCCCGCGCTCGGCCGTGCTGCCGACGGCGATCCGCCGTTCCACGTCGGCCATCAGCTCGGGGTCCTGGGCCATCATGGCCTGCGCCTCGAGCACCGCCTGGGCTTCGCCGCCCGCCAGATTGCCGCGCGCCATCAGGTCGGCCGCCACAGCCTCCACGGCCTTGCGGGCGCGCCCCTGTTCGCGCTCCGCCTCGTCCGCCGGGATCTGCTTCGCAGGCGGCTCGAGCACCGCCGTTCCCATATGCCGAACCTCGCCGATCGCCACACCGTGGCTCACGCCGACGCCTCGCAGCGTTGTCTCCATCTCACCCGTCTCCGATAGTGCGGCGGCTCCCGCCGCCGTGTTGGTTGTCCTACTCGCCGTCATACGACGGCACTGGCGTCACTTCCAGAGGAAGAGACTGTCGCCGGCCTTCACATCGCCGTCGATACGAAGATCGGAGAGGGCTTCGGCCGTGGCCTCCAGTGCCACGATCGGGCAGATCGCCGACTTGCCGGCGGCCTCGACGGCAGCCGGGTTCCAGCGCACGATGCCCTGACCGCGCCTGACGGTGTCGCCCTTGTTCACCAGCAGCTCGAAACCCTCGCCGTTGAGCTGCACCGTGTCGATACCGAGGTGCGTGAGCACGCCGTGTCCGCTCTCGTCCACGACGACGAACGCGTGCGGGTGCAGGGAGACGATGACGCCGTCCACGGGTGAGACGGCCTCGGAAGGCTCACGTACGGGGTCGATCGCTGTGCCCGGGCCGACCATGGCCCCGGAGAAGACGGGATCCGGCACGGCTGCCAGTCCGATGGCGCGTCCTGCAAGCGGGGACGTCACGGTGGTCATGGGAAGCCTCCCAGGGGTGGAGATCGTTATGGGCCGTCCCTGTCGGTACCGGGCGGCACACTGTTCAGCAGGGTATGTCACCTGAAGTGCCGGTTCCGCGCGGGCACTCCGGAGTGGTCTAGACCATACCGTAAACGGATTTGCACGCACTCTGCGGCCGCGTGTACAGTCGTACTCCTGCCTGGGGCTGAGCGACACAACATCGTGTCCGTGCCTGGCAGCACCCAAACTTGTTAGATCCTATCTCGGGGTCATCTTCTGCATGCCTGCAGGACGGTGGTCAGGGAGTCGGAAAAACACTGATAGAGTTTGGAACAACGAAGGGAAGCGCCCGGAGGAAAGCCCGAGAGGGTGAGTACAAAGGAAGCGACCGTTCCTTGAGAACTCAACAGCGTGCCAAAAGTCAACGCCAG
>NZ_JBHUTX010000048.1:0-63594 GCF_042671245.1 Streptomyces sp. NPDC057099 | reverse complement strand
GTCCGGGGGCGGAGCCCCCGGGGACCAGGACCACTCAGCCCAGCGGGTGCATCCAACCGTGCGCGTCAGGAGCCGTACCCCGCTGGATGTCCAGCAGAGCCTGGCGGAGCCGGAGCGTGACCTCCCCCGGCTCGCCCCCACTCTGCTTCCACTCCACGCCGGCCCTCTTCACCGTACCGACCGGCGTGATCACAGCCGCCGTACCGCAGGCGAACACCTCGGTCAGCGACCCGTTCTCCGAGTCCCGCTGCCACTGGTCGACCGAGACCCGGCCTTCCTCCGCCTTGTACCCGAGGTCACGGGCGACCGCGAGCAGGGAGTCACGGGTGACGCCCTCCAGGATCGACCCCGTCAACGACGGCGTGACGATCCTGTCCCCGTACACGAAGTACAGGTTCATGCCGCCCAGTTCCTCGACCCACGTGTGCTCGACGGCGTCGAGGTAGCAGACCTGGTCGCAGCCCTTGGTCGCGGCCTCGGCCTGCGCGAGCAAGGACGCCGCGTAGTTGCCGCCCGTCTTGGCGTCGCCCATGCCGCCGGGGACGGCGCGGACGCGGTCCTCGGAGACCCAGATGGAGACCGGCTTGACGCCGCCCGGGAAGTAGGCGCCGGCCGGGGAGGCGATGACCAGGAACAGGTACTCGTTGGCCGGCTTCACACCCAGGCCGACCTCGGTCGCGATCATGAACGGGCGCAGGTAGAGGGACTCCTCACCACCGTGCGCCGGGACCCACCCCTTGTCCTGCCGCACCAGCGCGTCGCACGCCTCGATGAACGTCTCGACCGGCAGCTCGGGCATCGCGAGCCGGCGCGCGGAACGCTGGAAGCGCTCGGCGTTCTTCTCCGGACGGAACGTGGCGACCGACCCGTCGGGGCGGCGGTAGGCCTTCAGCCCCTCGAAGATCTCCTGCGCGTAGTGCAGGACCGTGGTGGCGGGGTCGAGGGAGATCGGCGCGTACGGCACGAGCTGTCCGTCGTGCCAGCCGCGGCCTTCCGTCCACTTGATCGTCACCATGTGGTCGGTGAAGTGGCGGCCGAACCCGGGGTTGGCCAGGATCGCCTCGCGTTCTGCGGCGGAGAGCGGATGGGCGGAGGGCTTGAGCTCGATCGTGGGCGTCGTCATGGGTTGATGTCCTTCACCGGTTGTAGTGACGGGCCGCGCTCGGTACTGCTCTGATGATGACCAGTGCTAGGACGTCCGAGCATTCCCTCATTCCGCGGCCTCGCGTTCGATTATCGCCCGGGGGCGACGGCGGAAGGAACGGGGTGAATGCGACCCGGTGGTCGATGGTGGCACCCGGCGGGAACATGCGAAAGCCGCCGGGCGCGGATGCGACCCGGCGGCTCTGCCAAAAGCAGCGGCGGGTCAGCCGGCTACTCGTACGGCGAGCGCGTCGCCGATCTCCGTGGTGGAGCGGGCGGGCTTGCCCGTGCGCTCCGACAGGTCGGCGGCGACCGCCTCGTCGATACGGTCGGCTTCGGCCTCGTGGCCGAGGTGGCGCAGCAGCAGGGCGACGGACAGCACCGTGGCGGTCGGGTCGGCCTTGCCCTGGCCGGCGATGTCCGGGGCCGAGCCGTGCACGGGCTCGAACATGGACGGGAAGTCTCCGGACGGGTTGATGTTGCCGGAGGCCGCCACGCCGATGCCGCCGGAGACGGCGGCGGCGAGGTCGGTGACGATGTCGCCGAAGAGGTTGTCCGTGACGATGACGTCGAAGCGCTCGGGCTGCGTGACGAGGTAGATCGTCGCCGCGTCCACGTGCATGTACTCGGTGGTGACCTCGGGGAACTCCTCGGCCACCTTGTTGAAGATGTTGGTCCACAGGTGACCCGCGAAGGTCAGCACGTTGTTCTTGTGGATCAGCGCCAGCTTCTTGCGCGGGCGGGCCTGGGCACGCGCGAAGGCGTCCCTGACCACGCGCTCGACACCGAAGGCCGTGTTCACGGAGACCTCGGTGGCGACCTCGTGCTCGGTGCCCTTGCGGATCGTGCCGCCGTTGCCGGTGTACGGGCCCTCGGTGCCCTCACGGACCACGACGAAGTCGATCTCCGGCTCGCCGGCCAGCGGGGTGGCGACACCCGGGAGCAGCTTCGACGGACGCAGGTTGACGTGGTGGTCGAAGGCGAAGCGGAGCTTGAGCAGGAAGCCGCGCTCCAGGACGCCGGACGGCACGCTCGGGTCGCCGATCGCGCCGAGCAGGATGGCGTCGTGCTTCTTCAGGGCGTCGAGGTCGGCGTCGGTGAGGGTCTCACCGGTGGCGTGGTAGCGCCGGGCGCCGAAGTCGTACTCCTTGGTCTCCAGCTTCACATCCTGCGGGAGGACGGCGGAGAGGACCTTCAGCCCTTCGGTCACGACCTCCTGGCCGATTCCGTCACCGGGGATCACTGCGAGATTGATGCTGCGAGACATGCGGGCACCCTACTCCTCGTCCCATGGGATGACACGCAGCGTCCGCGATACGGACACGTCGCCCCTCGTTCACCCGTATGTCAGACCGGTGTTGGGCCTTGCTGGGAAGTTGACTGGCATGGAGACTCCCGACTTCGGCATTCCCCGGCGGCTCGCGGACCGGATGAGCATGGCGGAACAGCACGAGTATCTGCGGACGCGGCTGTCGCGGCGGCGCACGCTGGTGACGGCCGGCGCCGTGGCGAGCGGGCTGCTGACCGGCTGCTCGGGCTCCGGGTCCGGCACCGGCGGCTCTACGGCGACCGGAGACCCGTCGCCGAGCACGTCGAAGGCCCCCGGCTCCTTCGTCACCCCCTTCGGCCGCCATCTCGCCTTCGGCGCCGACCCGAAGACGCAGATGCGGATCTCCTGGCAGGTGCCGCTCGCGGTGAAGAAGCCGTACATCCGGGTCGGCACGCGCCCCGACGACCTCGGCCGCAAGGTGGAGGCGGAGCTGCGCGATCTGCACACCCCGGAGCTGAAGGGCGTACGGGCCGCGGTCGACCAGTACTACCTGCACGCGGCGCTGGACGGCCTGCGGCCCGGCACGACGTACTACTACGGCGTCGGCCATGAAGGCTTCGACCCCGCCTCCCCCGACCGCCGGTCCACCATCACCTCCTTCCGCACGGCGCCGGCGAGCCCGCCGGAGCGGTTCGTGTTCACCGCGTTCGGCGACCAGGGCGTCGGCGAGGAGGCGGCCCTCAACGACCGTCTGCTGCTGCGCCAGAGCCCCGCCTTCCACCTCCACGCCGGTGACATCTGCTACGCCGACCCGACCGGCAAGGGCAAGGAGTCGGACGTCTTCGACGCCGGGCAGTGGGACCGCTTCCTCAAGCAGACCGAGCCGGTCGCCAGGTCGGTGCCGTGGATGGTGACGACCGGCAACCACGACATGGAGGCCTGGTACTCGCCGGACGGCTACGGCGGCCAGCTCGCCCGCTTCTCCCTGCCGGACAGCGGCTTCGACGCCCGTACGGCGCCGGGGGTGTACGCCTTCACCTACGGCAACGTCGGCGTGGTCGCGCTGGACGCGAACGACGTGTCGTACGAGATCCCCGCCAATTTCGGCTACACGGAGGGGCGGCAGACGAAGTGGCTGGAGAAGAAGCTCGGCGAGCTGAGGGCCGCGAAGGACGTGGACTTCATCGTCGTCTACTTCCACCACTGCGCGTACTCGACGTCCACGCACGCCTCCGACGGCGGGGTGCGCGCCGAGTGGCTGCCGCTGTTCGCGAAGCACGAGGTGGACCTGGTGATCAACGGGCACAACCACGTGTACGAGCGGACCGACGCGATCAAGAACGGCGAGGTGGGCAGGCCGGTGCCGGTCGGCGGGACGACGGACCCCAGGCGGGACGGGATCGTGTACGTCACCGCGGGCGGCGGCGGCAAGGAGCTGTACGGCTTCCCCGACGGCGTGAAGGAGAGCTACGAGGGGAACACCGCCGACCACGAATCGGTCGGCACGTTCCGGTGGACCAAGTCCCAGGACACGAAGGCCGAGTCGGTGCAGTGGTCGCGGGTGCGCTACCGCGGGTTCTCGTTCCTCTCCGTGGAGGCGGAGAGCGGCGCCGCGCCGAAGCTGAAGGTGTCGGCGCTGGCGTCGAGCGGTGAGCGGATCGACCATTTCGAGGTGCGGCGCGGGGCGTGAGGCCCCGCACCGCGCCTCGTCGGGCGGCTCCCGGTCCGAGGGCGGCTCAGTGGCCGGTGGATCCGCCGTTGTCCCTGCGGTCGAGGGCGCGCTGGAGCGCGGCGGCGGCGTTCTTGCGGTCGGACTCGGTCGTCCGGGAAACGTGACGGACTCGGCGGCGGACGGTCGTCTCGGCCATGGGAAATCGACTCCTTCGACAGCATGGAGCGCACAGGGAGATGGGAGACGCCGGAGGGGGCGGGGAGCGGTGCCGCAGGGGTTGCCTGCACGGGGCCCGGCTCACGACCGCCATTCGCTTGGTCGAGCGAGACGTTCGGCTCCTACAAAACTAAGGGAGGCCGGAGCGTCTGTCTCCACAATTACTCGGACTTCCTACTATCTGAGACGGTGGACTACGTCACACCTCGCTGAGCTGCGGTGATTCCTAGAGCACGTCTCCGTCGCGCCAGTCGAAGAGCAGAGCGTGCGCGGGGTCGAGCGCACCGGCGAGGGCCGGCCGGACATACGTGCTGTCCTCTTCGTCCGGCAGGCGGATGTCGCCCTCTCGCGGGCTGAGGGCGTGCACCTCACCGCTCCACAGCCGCCAGCCGCGGGAGGTGTAGAGCCGGGCTCCGTCGGCACTGGCGGAGAGGGCGCCGAGGTCGTAGGCCCGCTCGACGACGCGTTCCAGCTCGTCCATGACCCGCCCGCCGAGGCCGCCGCGGCGGGCGTCGGCACGGACGGCGACGTTCTCGACGTACCCGGCGCGCAGCCACCGCCCACGGTGCCGCACCCGGCGCATCACGACCGCCCCGTGCGCGGCGAGGCCGGAGTCATCGTGCACGAGCGCGTGCATGCCGCCGAGGCCGTGGTCCCAGTCGTCGTCGCCGAAGTCGCCCTCGAAGGCGGCGTCCAGGAGGGCCCGTACGGCGGCCAGTTCGGCGGGGGCGAGGTCGGCGGTGTGGGCGGTGCGTACGCGGATGGTCATCGGCCCAGTATGGGAAGGGGCCCGGCGGCTCTCGACCGGATATACGCCGACGGGCCGGGTCAGACGACCCGGCCCGTCGGTTCCGCGGGGGCTCAGCCCATGTGCGGGTACGTGTAGTCCGTCGGCGGGACCAGCGTCTCCTTGATGGCGCGGGTCAGGGTCCAGCGCATCAGGTTCTGCGGGGCGCCGGCCTTGTCGTTGGTGCCGGAGGCACGGCCGCCGCCGAAGGGCTGCTGGCCGACCACGGCACCGGTCGACTTGTCGTTGATGTAGAAGTTGCCGGCCGCGTAGCGGAGCTTGTCGGCCGTGTAGGCCGCCGCCGCGCGGTCGTTCGCGATGACCGAGCCGGTCAGGGCGTAGTCGGAGACGGACTCCATCTGGGTCAGCATCTCGTCGTAGCGGTCGTCCTCGTAGACGTGCACGGCGATGATCGGGCCGAAGTACTCGGTGCGGAAGACCTCGTTCTCCGGGTCGGTGCACTCGATGACGGTCGGCCGGACGAAGTAGCCCTCGGAGTCGTCGTAGGTGCCGCCCGCGACGATCGTGCAGGAGGCGTCTTCCTTGGCGCGGTCGATGGCGGCCTTGTTCTTGGCGAAGGCACGCTCGTCGATGACGGCGCCGATGAAGTTCGACAGGTCGGTGACGTCGCCCATCTTGATGCCGTCGACCTCGGCGGCCAGCTCCTCCTTGAAGCCGGAGTTCCAGATCGAGGCGGGGATGTACGCGCGGGAGGTGGCGCTGCACTTCTGGCCCTGGAACTCGAAGGCACCCCGGGTGAACGCCGTCTTCAGGATCGCCGGGTCGGCCGAGGGGTGGGCGACGAGGAAGTCCTTGCCGCCGGTCTCGCCGACGAGGCGCGGGTAGGTGCGGTACTTCTCGATGTTGTTGCCGACCGTCTTCCACAGGTACTGGAAGGTGGGGGTCGAGCCGGTGAAGTGGATGCCCGCGAGATCGCGGTGCTCCAGGGCGACCTTCGAGACCTCGATGCCGTCGCCGGTGACGAGGTTGATGACGCCCTTGGGCAGACCGGCCTCCTCCAGCAGCTGCATCAGCAGCACGGCGGCGTGGGTCTGCGTCGGGGACGGCTTCCAGACGACGACGTTGCCCATCAGGGCGGGGGCCGTCGGGAGGTTGCCCGCGATGGCGGTGAAGTTGAAGGGCGTGACCGCGTAGACGAAGCCCTCCAGCGGGCGGTGGTCCAGACGGTTCCACACGCCCTGGGAGTTCGCCGGGGGCTGCTCGGCGAGCAGGTCGCGGGCGTAGGCGACGTTGAAGCGCCAGAAGTCGATCAGCTCACAGGGCGTGTCGATCTCGGCCTGCTGCGCGGTCTTGGACTGGCCGAGCATGGTGGAGGCGGCGAGCGTCTCGCGCCAGGGGCCGGACAGCAGCTCGGCGGCGCGCAGGATGATCGCCGCGCGGTCGTCGAAGGACAGGGCACGCCAGGCGGGCGCGGCGGCCAGGGCCGCGTCGATGGCGTCCTGGGCGTCGGCCTGGGTGGCGTTGCGGTACGTGCCCAGCACGGCCTGGTGGTTGTGCGGCTGGACGACCTGGAAGGCCTCGCCGCCGCCCATCCGCTTCTCGCCGCCGATGGTGCAGGGCAGGTCGACGGGGTTGTCGGCCAGCTCCTTCAGCCTGGCTTCCAGCCGGGCACGCTCGGGCGAGCCGGGGGCGTAGCCGTGCACCGGCTCGTTGACGGGGGTGGGGACCTGGGTCACAGCGTCCATGTTTTCCCAAACTCCTTACTGAGCGGTGTGTCGGTCAGCCCTTGGTGAGCATCGATCGTGCGAAGAACCGCAGGTTGGCCGGTTTCTCGGCGAGTCGGCGCATGAAGTAGCCGTACCAGTCGGTGCCGTAGGCGGTGTACACGCGCATGCGGTGGCCCTCGGCGGCGAGGCGGGTCTGCTCGTCGCCGCGGATGCCGTAGAGCATCTGGAACTCGTACTCGTCCAGTTTGCGCCCGGCGCGGTGCGCGAGCTCCTGTCCGATGGCGATCAGACGGGGGTCGTGGGACCCGATCATCGGGTACCCCGTCCCCTCCATCAACGTACCGAGAATCCGTACGTACGCCCGATCGATCTCGTGCTTGTCCTGGTACGCGACCGAGGCGGGCTCCTTGTAGGCGCCCTTGACCAGGCGCACCCGGCTGCCGTTCGCGGCGAGGCGGCGGGCGTCGGCCTCGGTGCGGAAGAGATAGGCCTGGATGACGCAGCCGGTCTGCGGGAAGTCCTTCCGCAGCTCCTCGTGGATGGCGAACATCGAGTCGAGGGTGGTGTGGTCCTCGGCGTCGAGGGTGACCGTGGTGCCGATCTCGGCGGCGGCCTCGACGACCGGGCGGACGTTCTTCAGGGCGAGCTCGTGGCCGTCCTCCAGCGCCTGCCCGAACATCGACAGCTTCACCGACATCTCGGCGCGGGTGCCGAGTTCCAGCGGCTTGAGGCGGTCGACGAGCTCCAGGTAGGCGTCCCGGGCGGCGGCGGCCTGCGCGGGGTTGGTGATGTCCTCGCCGACGACGTCCATCGTCAGCTCCAGACCCCGGTCGGCGAGGTCCCGGACCACCGGGACGATGTCGTCGACGCCTTCGCCCGGGATGAAGCGGTCGACGACCTGCTTGGTCACCGGGGCCGCCGAGATCAGGCGTCGCATCCGGTCGCTGCGAGACGCGGCGAGAATCACGGGACCCAGCACGGGGCACCTCCAGAGCACAACCAAACGGATGGCCGGACCCCGGGCGGATGACGCTTCGGGTACGGCGCGGAGAACCACCGTGAAACCTAGGGATCCCTTCGATCGTCGGCCATCGACACCTGTCACGCATCCGTGCCGCAGATCTCAGACAGATGTATGAAGGGGCGTGGCCGGTGGGGGACAATGCCCGCATGACGTCGGAACACCGGGGTGACTACGAGGAGCTGGTCGACGAGATCTCGGAGCTGCTCGGCGCGCCCGCGACGCTGGAGAACCGGGACTTCGAGCTGATCACCTTCGGGGCGTACGACAGTGAGGGCGACCTCGATCCCTCGGCCCTGGATCCGGTGCGCACCCGTTCGATCCTCACCCGCCGTTCGACGGCGGCCGTGCGGGCGTGGTTCGAGGGCTTCGGCATCACGCGCGCGACCGGCCCGGTGCGGATCCCGCCGACGCCCGAGGCGGGAGTGAACCGGGGGCGGATCTGCCTCCCGGTCCGCCACCGGGGCGTGGTCCACGGCTATGTCTGGCTCCTGGACGACGATCCCGGCCCGAGCGAACGCCGGCTCTCCGCCGCCATGGAGGTCACGACCCGGATCGGGGCGCTGCTCGCGGACGAGGCCCAGCACGGTGCCGACCTCAGCCGTGAACTGCGCGCCGTCCTCACGGCGGAACGCGACTGGCAGCGCGACATGGCCATCGCGGAACTCCGCACCGCCCTCGGCCCCCGCGCCGACGGTCTGCACACGGTGATCTGCGTGGCCCCCTGGCCCTCGGCCGACCCCGACGACGCCCCCTCGGTCCGCACGATGCCGGGCGCGACGGCCCTGTGCACGCTGCCGTGGGGGGCGTCGGCCCAGTGCGTGGCCCTGCTGATCCGGCTGCGCTCGACGGACGTCCTGACTCCGGCGACCACGGCGGCGGCGCGACTGCTGGAGCGGGCGGGCGGCAGTGCTTCCTCCACCGGGTCCGGCCGCGCCGGCCCCTCTGCCCACGGGCCTGCCGGCAGCGCCGCCGGCCTCGCCACCCCCCGCTCCGGCCTCGCGGAGCTGGGCACCTCCTGGTGGGAGGCGTCAGCGGCGGCTCGGGCGGCGTGGGCCGAGGCGCGGCTGGGTCCGGTCGCGCAGTGGGCAGCGATCGGACCGTTCCGGCTGCTCACCGCGCTGCCGCCGGAGGTGGCCCGCGACCCCGCGGTGCACACCCTGCTCTTTCCCGTACATCAGGAACTCGCCCGTACCGCCGAGGTCTACCTCGACTGCGCCGGCCAGGCCGCCCGGGCCGCCGCCGAGCTGGGCATCCACCGCCAGACCCTGTACTACCGCCTGTCCCGGATCGAGAAGCTGACCGGCCTGGAGCTGGACGACGGCGAGGACCGTCTGCTCCTGCACATGGCGTTGAAGGGGGCCCGGCTCGCGCACGGTCGGGCCATCGGGCCGTCCGGGTGAGACCCGTCGCCCGAACGGGCGGTTCTCAGGACGACCCCGTGCCGTCGGGCGCCGCGTGCGGTCACGGATCTCCCGGTGTGCCATCGGCTGGGAGGAGTTCACGTGCGGAACCGACGCGCCTGGTCTGCGAAGCGAACGGTGGTCGCGGGGCTGGCTTGCGGGGTGCTCGCGCTCGCGCTGCCGGGCGCCCACGCGAGTGCCGGGTCCGGCCGTACCGCGGGAGCGGCGTACGGAGCCGAGCAGGGCGAACGGAACGCATCCACGGTCATCGAGTGGATGCGCACGGCCGATGCCACCATCGAGGCCGAGGCTCGCCCGGTGCCACCCGAGTCGTTCATCTGGGAGGCGTACGTCTCCACCGCCGTCTACAACGCCGTCGTCGGTATCGAGGGGCGCTTCACCCCGTACAAGTGGGACGGGCGGGCTCCTCGTACGGCCTCGTCCGCGGCGGCCGCCGCCTCGGCGGCGCACCGGGTACTGCGCCACTCCTTCCCCGGGGCCGCGCCCCGGCTGGACGCCGCCCTGACCGGCACCCTCGCGAAGATCCCCGACGGCGAGGCCGAGGACCAGGGCGTCGCGTTCGGGAAGCTCGCCGCCGACCACATCATCGACCTCCGCCGCGATGACGGCCGCGGCGCGTCCGTGCCGTTCCCCGCGCGTCCGCGCCCCGGCGTCTGGCGTCCCACCCCGCCCGGCCACGAGCCCTTCCGCAATGCCTGGATCGGCAGGCTCCGGCCGCTGCTGCTGGACTCCCCGCACCAGTTCCGCCCCGGCCCGCCACCGGCGCTCCGCTCCGCCCGGTACGCGAAGGACCTCAGCGAACTGGCGGCCTACGGAGGCCGGACCGGCTCGCACCGGACCCCCGAACAGACGGACACCGCGCGGTATTTCACCAACCTGGACCTGCAAGGAGCCCTGGGCGACCACGCCACCCGGCACGGGTTCGACATCGCCGAGACCGCACGCCTGTACGCGGCGGCCAACACCGCCCAGGTGGACGCCGTCGTCGCCGCCTGGGACGCCAAACTCCACTACGGCACCTGGCGGCCCGTCACCGCCATCCGGGAGGCGGACACCGACGGCAACCCGGCGACCCGGGCGGACCGGCACTGGGAACCTCTGCTCGTCACCCCGGCGCATCCCGACTACCTCAGCGGCCACGCCACCATGGGCGGTGCGCTGATGCGCGCGCTGACCGATGTCCTCGGCACCTCCCGCGTCGACCTGCGCATCCGGTCGACCACCACCGGTACGACCCGCCACTACCGCTACGCCCACGAGTACGAGCGGGACGTCGTCGACGCCCGGGTCTGGGGCGGGATCCACACCCGGACGGCGGACGAAGTGGGCAACGCCACCGGTCGCCGACTCGCCGCCTGGGCACTGCGGAAGTTTTTCCGCCCTGTCCCCTGACCGACGCCACCACCCGGTGCGCCGGTGCCGGGTGTGGCGCGTTTCGACGCCCACACTTCTGAAAACGATTATCATCATGCTACGGTCATGGCGCGTTCAACCATTTACCAGGCCTTGACCGAGGTGTCCTGTGCGCGTCCCCGCTCGACTCATCCCCCTCGCCGCCGTGACCGCGGCCTCCGCCCTGCTCACCGGCTGCTTCACCGGCACCCAGCAGGCCACGGACGACTCCGGGCCCGGCGGGAAACGCATACGCGTCGCCATGCTCCAGCCACCCCGCTCCGGCCTCTCCCCGCTCTCCGACGACGCGTTCAAGCTGTCGCGCTGGTCGACCGCCGAGACGCTCATGAAGCTGGACAAGGAGGGCGACGCCCGGCCCGCGCTCGCCACCGAGTGGACGCAGTCCGGCCGCACCTGGACCTTCGGCCTCCGCGACGGCGTCACCTTCCACGACGGCACGAGACTCACCCCCGAAGCCGTCGTCCGCGCCCTCACCAAGGCCGCCACCGCCTCCCCCAAGCCCCGCATCCTCGACGGCGTGGAGCTGACCGCGAAGGCCGACGGCGAGAAGGTCACCGTCACCACCGCCGCCGAGGACCCCCTGGTCCCGCAGCGGCTCAGCTCCCCGCAGCTGGCGATCCTCGCGGCGAAGGCCTACCGCGGGAAGACGGTCGACCCCGTCGGCGCCGGCACCGGGCCCTTCGAGCTGACGAAGGTCGACGGCACCTCCTCCGCCACCCTCGACCGCTACGACGGCTACTGGGGCGAGAAGGCCGAATCCCCCGGCATCGATGTGAAGTTCGTCCCGGACGGCACCGCCCGCGCGGCGGCGCTGCGCAGCGGCGAGGCCGACATCGTCGAGGCGATCCCCGTCTCGCAGGCCGCCGTCCTCGACCAGGATCTCGTCACCGAGGTCCCGATGCCCCGCACCAACACCCTCTACCTCAACACGGAGAAGGGCGCCTTCGAGGATCCCGCGATCCGGGCGGCCGCCCGGGCGGCGATCGACGCCGAGTCGATCGTGAAGGGCGTGTACGAGGGCCGCGCCGACGTCGCGAAGGGCCTGCTCGGACCCCGCCCTCCCCTGGGCCGCCGACCTGCGCACCCCCGTCGAGCGCGCCAAGCCGGGCGACCCGGCCGGCGAGACCGTCACCATCGGCACGTACACCGACCGCTCCGAGATGCCCGAGGTCGCCGCCGCGCTGCAACAGCAGCTCCAGAAGGCCGGGTTCAAGGTGAAGCTGGACGTGCGCGAGTACGCGAACATCGAGTCCGACGCGCTCGCGGGCCGCTTCGACGCGTTCGTCCTCTCCCGCGCCACCGTCCTCGACTCCGGCGACCCGGCCGCGTACCTCTACAGCGACTTCGCCTCCCAGGGCACCTTCAACCTCTCGCGCTTCGCGGACCCCGAGGTCGACAAGGCGCTGAAGAAGGCCACCGACACCCGGGTCGGCGACGCCCGCCGCAAGGCGGTCATCGAGGCGGAAGCCGCCGTCCTGGCCGCGGACGCTGCCGTTCCGATGCTCCACGAGCGCGTGATCCAGGGCGATGCCGCCGGGGTCGTGAACGCCGCGCACGACCCGCGTGAGCGGGAACTCGTGACCGCGGACACCTACGTCAAGTGAGGTCCCTCGCGAAGAGCACGGCCGGGCTGACCCGCTGTCTCGGTCTCCTCGCCGTGCTGGCCGTCGTCGGCCTGCTGCCCTGGCTCTCCCGCCGCGACCCGGCGCTCACCGTGCTGCGCGCCCGGTCGGCCGAGCAGGAGGCGACCGAGGAGGCCCTGTCCGCGATCCGCGCCGACCTCGGCCTGGACGCCGGTCCGCTGTCCCTGCTGGGGAGGTGGGGCGCCGACCTGCTGCACGGCGACTTCGGCACCTCCTGGGTGTCGGGCCACGATGTGCTGCCCTCCGTGGTCGCCGGGCTCCAGGTGTCGCTGGGGCTGATGGGCGCGGCGCTCGGCGTGGCGGTGCTGCTGGCCGCCGCGCTGGTGGCGCCGGTGCTGGTGCGCGGGCGCGGCTCGGCCGGGGCGTGCGCCGCGATGCTGGCCGCCGTACCCGAGTTTCTGCTGGCCACCGTGGTGCTGCTGGTGTTCGGGGTGTGGCTCGGATGGCTGCCGACGTCCGGCTGGCAGAGCGCCGAGTACCTGGTGCTGCCCGCGCTCGCCCTCGGCGTCCCGGCGGGCGGGCTGCTCGGGCGGCTGGTGGCGGACGCGCTGCCCGCCGTGCTCGACGAGCGGTGGGCGGAGCTGTGGCGGGGCGCCGGGGTGAGCCGGGCGCGGATCGCGGGGGCGGCGCTGCGGCGCGTTCTGCCGCCGCTGGTCCCGCAGTTCGGGATGGTCGCCGTCGGTCTGACGGGCGGCGCGGTGGCCGTGGAGACGGTGTTCGCGGTGCCGGGCATCGGCCGTACGGCCCTCGGCGCGGCCCGGTCGCAGGACCTTCCGCTGCTGCAGGGCGCGGTCCTCGCGCTGCTGCTGCTCGGGCTGGTCGCGGGCGCGGTGGCGGCGGGCGTACGGCGCCGGCTGCTGGGACCCGCGCTGCGGGACGCCGGGCTCACGCTGCCACCGGCCCGCCCGGTCCGCGCGCACCCGGCGGTCCCGGTGGTCCTGGCCGCCGTCCTGGTGCTCACCATCGGCTGGGGCCTGCTGCGCGACCCCTACACCGTGGACACGACCGTCCGTCTCGCCGCGCCCTCCTGGGCGTATCCGCTCGGCACCGACGGTCTCGGCCGCGATGTGCTCGCCCGGCTCGGCCACGGCGCCGCCTCGACGGTCGGCACGGCGACGGCGGTCTGTCTGCTGGGCCTGCTGATCGCGCTCGTGCTGGGGTTTGTGCCGGGCATCGCGGCGGGCGCGTCGGACATCGCCAATGCCCTGCCCCCGGTGATCGTCGGCATCCTGGTCGCGGCGGCCGTCGGACCGGGCACCGGCGGGGCTGCCCTGGCGGTCGCGCTGATCTCCTGGCCGGCCCTGTCCGCGCACGCGGCGGCCCTGGTGCAGGAGGTGCGGGCGTCCGCGTTCCTCACCGCCCAACGGGCCATCGGGGCGAGCCCGTTCTGGATCCTCACCCGGCATGTCCTGCCGTCGGTGGCCGGCCCGGTGGCCCGCCATGCCCTGCTGCGACTGCCGGGCATCGCCCTCGCCCTGGCCTCCCTCGGCTTCCTGGGCCTCGGCGCGCAGCCGCCCGCCCCCGAGTGGGGCCTGCTGCTGGAGGAGTCCCGGGCCTATGTGGAACGCGCCCCGTGGGCGGCCCTCGCCCCGGCGGTGGCCCTGGCCCTGCTGGCGGGGCTGGCGGTGTCCGGCGCGGCGCTCACGCAGGGCCGGAGAGTACGGCGAACCACCCCGGCGCCCGTCGAAGCCAAGGTGGAGAAGGAGGCCCCCGTTGGAGTCTGAGCCCCTGCTGTCCGTGCGCGAGCTGCGGATCGCCTTCGACGGGGTCGAGGCCGTGCGCGGCCTGTCCTTCGACGTGCTGCCGCGTGAGGTCCTGGCGATCGTCGGAGAGTCGGGGGCGGGCAAGTCCCTCACGGCCCGCGCGCTCCTCGGCATGACGCCGCGCGGCGCGACCACCGGCGGGACGATCACCCCGGACCTCTCCGCCCAACGCGGCCGCCGTATCTCCCTCGTCCCGCAGGACGCCCTGTCCGCCCTCTCCCCCGTGCACCCGGTCGGCGACCAACTCGGCGCCGCCGTACGGTCGGTGGCCGGGGTCTCCCGCAAGGAGGCCCGGGCCCGGGCGGTCGCGGCCCTGGACCGCGTCGGCATCCCGGACGCGGCACGCAAGGCGCGGGCGTATCCGCACGAGTACTCCGGCGGTATGCGGCAGCGCGCGGTGATCGCCATGGCCACGATCAACGAGCCCGACCTCGTCATCGCCGACGAACCCACCACCGCCCTCGACGAGGAGCGCCGCGACCAGGTGCTGCGGCTGCTCGCCGAACAGCGGGAGGCGGTCGGAGCCGCGCTGGTCCTGGTCACCCACGACATGGACGCCGTGGCGGCCCACGCGGACCGGGTACTGGTCATGTACGCCGGGCGCCTCACCGAACTCGGCCCGGCGGAAGAGGTGCTGGCCCGCCCCCGCGCCCCCTATACGGCGGGCCTGTTGGCGTCCCTCCCGCAGCACGCTCCCCCGGGCCGCCGCCTCCCCGCCCTGCGCGGCACCCCGCCCGCCCCGGGCACACTCCCGCCGGGCTGCGCCTTCGCCCCGCGCTGCCCGCTCGCCGCGGACCCCTGCCACTCGGCGGAACCGGAGCCCCGGCAGGCGGCCGGACGCCTGGTCGCCTGCCACCACTGGGAGGAACTCCCCCACCCCGCGACGGAGTTGTTCCTGAAGGAGGGACAGCCCGCATGACCGACCCCCTGCTCGACGTCCGCGACCTGATCGTCCGCTACGGCCAGGTCACCGCCGTGGACGGCGTCTCCTTCTCCCTGGCCGCCGGTGAGACCCTCGCCCTGAACGGCCCGTCCGGCTGCGGCAAGTCCTCCACGGCCCTCGCGGTGCTCCAGCTGCGCCGCCCGGCCGGCGGAGAAGTCCATTTCGAAGGGCGGGAGTTGACGTCCCTCCCGGAACGCGAGCTGCGTCCGCTGCGCCCCCGTATGCAGCCCGTCTTCCAGGACCCGTACGGCTCACTGAGCCCCCGCCACCGCATCCGGGACGCCATCGCCGAACCGCTGAAGGTCCAGGGCCGCTGGCACCCCGCCGACGGACCGGCCCGGGTCGCCGAACTCCTCGACCGGGTCGGTCTCGACGCCGCCTACGGCGACCGCCGGCCGCACGAACTCTCCGGCGGCCAGTGCCAGCGCGCCGGCATCGCCCGCGCCCTGGCCTGCGACCCACGTCTGCTGGTCCTGGACGAGCCGGTGTCGTCGCTCGACCCGTCGGTGCGGGCGGGCGTACTGAACCTCCTCGCCGAACTCCAGGAGGACCTGGGCCTCGGCTACCTGTTCATCTGCCACGACCGGGCGGTCGTACGGCACGTCGCCGACCGGGTGATCGAGATGCGCGAGGGCCGCCTCACGTCCGGTCAGCGGCCTCGATGACCTGGCGCAGCCCCTCGGTGAGCGCGTCGGCGTCCGGCGCACGCTCGGGGTCGAAGTTCCACTGTGCGATGAGCCCCGTCATCAGCGTCGTGTAGAACCTGCCGAGCGTGTCCAGGGTCTGGTCCGGGATGTCCTCCTCACGAACACCCATGAAGAGCGCGACCAGGGCACGCTCGGCATCCCGCTGCTGTTGAGCCAGATGGTCGCGCACCACGGGCAACTGGTCCCCCATGGCCACGATCTCCATGCTGAGGCGCCACATCGAACCGGGCCCCCGCATGGTCCCGATGATGTTGGACCACACCTCCTGGAACCGCTCCAGCGAGCCGGGCTCGGCCTCGCTCCCCCCGGGCTCCTCCCCCTCGAAGGCGTCGGAGAGCTCACCGACCAGCGACAGGTACGCCTCTGCGACCAGCGCATCCTTCGAGCCGTAGTGGTAGCCGATCGAAGCCAGGTTGGTTCCCGACTCCTTGACGATGTCGCGCGCGGTCGTGCGCATGAACCCCTTCGCCAGCAGGCAGCGCTTGGCGCCCTCGAGCAGATCCTCACGGTGTCCCATGACAGCTCACTCTACCCCGGCATTCATACACCCGTCCCAGACGTGCGTTTTATACGTGCGTACTAGACAAGCGTTTAAGACGGTCGTACAGTCCAGCCCATGGCAACGAACCCCACCCCTGCGGCCCGCGCCGGGCGCCGCGAATGGACGGCGCTCGGCGTGCTGATGCTGCCGTTGCTGCTGGTCTCGATGGACGTCTCCGTCCTCTACTTCGCGATCCCCGCGATCAGCGCCGACCTGGAGCCGAGCGCCACCCAACAGCTCTGGATCTTCGACATCTACGGCTTCGTCCTGGCCGGCCTGCTGATGACGATGGGCTCCCTGGGCGACCGCATCGGCCGCCGCAGGCTCCTGCTGTTCGGCGCCGCCGCCTTCGGCACGGCCTCCCTCGTGGCGGCCTATGCGAACAGCGCCGAGACCCTGATCGCCGCCCGCGCGGTCCTCGGCATCGGCGGCGCGACGCTGATGCCGTCGACGATGGCGCTGGTGCGCACGATGTTCACCGACCCCGCGCAGCGCACCAAGGCGATCGGCGTGTGGTCGGGGGTGATGACGGCCGGCATCGCGCTCGGCTCGGTGATGAGCGGCGTGCTCGTCGAGCACTTCTGGTGGGGCTCGGTCTTCCTGGTCAATCTGCCCGCGATGGCGCTGCTCCTGCTCCTCGGGCCCTTCCTGCTGCCCGAGTCGAAGAACCCGCACCCCGGCCGCTTCGACCGGCTGAGCGTTCCCCTGTCGATGGCGGCGGTGCTCCCCGTGATCTACGGCCTGAAGGAACTCGCGTCGCAGGGCTGGGACGTGCGGTACGCGCTGTCGGTGACCTTCGGTCTGCTCTTCGCCGCGCTCTTCGTCCACCGCCAGCGCACGGCACTGTCCCCGCTGATCTCACCGGAGCTGTTCCGGGCCCGCGGCTTCGGCCCGGCCGTCGTCCTCAACCTCGTCGCCGCCTTCGGCATGATGGGCTCGGCGTACTTCACGACGCAGTACATCCAGTCGGTCCTGGACATGGGCCCCCTGGAGGCGGCGCTGTGGAGCCTGCTGCCGTCGGTGCCCATCGGACTGGCGGCCGTGGCCGGCGCACAGCTGGTCCAGCGGGGCGTGCCCCGCGCGTACGTCGTCGGCGGAGGCTTCGCGGTCACCGCGTGCGGCTATGTGCTGCTGGCCCTGGCCGGCACGGACTCGCTCTGGCTGCTGCTGGCCGCCTGCGCCGTCCTGGCCTGCGGCGTCGTCGCCGTCATGTCCCAGGTGGCCGACCTGGCCCTGAGCGCGGCCCCGGTGGAGAAGGCGGGTACGGCCTCGTCCCTGCTGGAGACGGGCACGGAGTTCGGCGGCGCGCTGAGCATGGCGTTCCTGGGCTCCATCGGTACGGCCGTCTACCGCCACGAGATCCCGGCCTCGGCGCCCGCCCCGGCCCACGAGACCCTGGGCGGCGCCCTGGCCGTCGCCGACCGGCTGCCGGGGCGCGCGGGAGACGCCCTGGCGACGGCGGCCCGCGAGGCCTTCACCAGCGGTATGCACGCGGCGGCGATCACCAGCGCGGTGCTGCTGGTGGGAGCGGCGGTGGCCGCCACGGTGACCCTGCGGCGGATCCCCGAAAAGGAAAACGCCGGACGGGCTGATCAACTCAGCCCGTCCGGCGTCTGAAGGCAGGTCAGACCAGGTTCACGGAACGAGCGGAGGTCGTACCGATCTCCGCCGCCACCTCGGCCAGCACCCCGGCGGTCACCGTGTCGTCCACGGTCAGCACCGCAAGCGCCTCGCCGCCGACCGCGGCCCGCGACACCTGCATGCCGGCGATGTTGATGCCCGCCTCGCCGAGGATGCGGCCCACGGTGCCGACGACACCCGGACGGTCCTCGTACCGCAGCACGACCATGTGCTCGGCGAGCGCGAGGTCGACGTCGTACTCACCGACCGCGACGATCTTCTGGAGGTGCTTGGGTCCGGCCAGCGTGCCGGAGACCGACACCTCCTCGCCGTCGGCGAGGGTGCCGCGCACGGTGACGACGTTGCGGTGCTCGGACGCCTCGGAGCTGGTGGTCAGGCGCACCTCGACCCCGCGCTCCTGCGCGAACAGCGGGGCGTTCACGTAGGACACCGTCTCGTCGACGACGTCCTCGAAGACACCCTTGAGGGCGGACAGCTCCAGCACCTTCACATCGTGCTGGGTGATCTCGCCGTACACCTCGACGTCGAGGCGGACCGCGACCTCACCGGCGAGCGCGGTGAAGATCCGGCCGAGACGCTCGGCGAGCGGCAGGCCCGGCTTGACGTCCTCGGCGATGACACCGCCCTGCACGTTCACCGCGTCCGGCACGAGCTCACCGGCGAGGGCGAGACGCACCGAGCGGGCGACGGCGATACCGGCCTTCTCCTGCGCCTCGTCCGTGGAGGCACCGAGGTGCGGGGTGGCGACGACCTGGTCGAACTCGAAGAGCGGGGAGTCCGTGCAGGGCTCCTTCGCGTACACGTCGAGACCGGCACCGGCGACCCGGCCCTCCTTGAGGGCGGAGTACAGCGCCTCCTCGTCGACGATCCCGCCACGCGCGGCGTTGACGATGCGCACGCTCGGCTTGACCTTGCGCAGCGCCTCGTCACCGATCAGGCCGAGGGTCTCGGGCGTCTTGGGGAGGTGGACGGTGATGAAGTCGGAGACCTCGAGCAGCTCGTCCAGCGACAGGACCTTGACGCCCATCTGCGCGGCGCGGGCCGGCTGCACATAGGGGTCGTAGGCGACGACCTTCATGCCGAAGGCGGACATGCGCTGGGCGACGAGGGCACCGATACGGCCGAGGCCGACGACACCGAGGGTCTTCTCGGCCAGCTCGACGCCCGTGTACTTGCTGCGCTTCCACTCGCTGTTCTTCAGCGCGGCGTTGGCCTGCGGGATGTTGCGGGCGGTGGCGAGCAGCAGACCGCAGGCGAGTTCGGCGGCGGTCACGATGTTCGAGGTGGGGGCGTTGACGACCATCACGCCGGCCTTGGTGGCGGCGGAGACGTCCACGTTGTCCAGGCCGACGCCGGCTCGCGCGACGACCTTGAGCTTCTTCGCGGCGGCGATCGCCTCGGCGTCGACCTTGGTGGCCGAGCGGATCAGGATCGCGTCGACATCGGCGATGGCCGGGAGCAGCTCGGCTCGGTCCCCGCCGTTGCACTGCCGGATCTCGAAGTCCGGGCCGAGCGCGTCGACGGTGGCGGGCGACAGCTCTTCAGCGATGAGTACGACAGGTTTCGAGCTCACGTGAGTCCTCACAAATCCAGTGCTGCGGACGGCCGTCCCGACGGCCGCAGGCGGTGGAGGGGCTAGCCGCGTGGAAGACGCACGACGCTGTGAGCCTGACGCGTATATATGCAGCAGTGTAGTGGTGCTGCGGAGGGCGCCTCACGCCTGTGCGGAAGGATCACCCGGACGAGAAAGGGGCCGGCCGCGGAGCGGTGCCGCGGCCGGCCCCCGGGGGCTCACGCCTCCTCGTCGACCCAGCTCATGAGCTTGCGCAGCTCCTTGCCGGTGGTCTCCAGCAGGTGCTCGGAGTCCTGGTTCTTGTACTCGTTGTACTTCTTCAGACCGCCGTGGTACTCGTCCATCCACTGCTGGGCGAAGGTGCCGTCCTGGATCTCGGCGAGGACCTTCTTCATCTCGGCCTTGGTGGCGTCCGTGATGATGCGCGGGCCGGTGACGTAGTCGCCCCACTCGGCGGTCTCGGAGATCGACCAGCGCATCTTCTCCAGGCCGCCCTCGTACATGAGGTCCACGATCAGCTTCAGCTCGTGCAGGCACTCGAAGTAGGCGATCTCCGGCTGGTAGCCGGCCTCGGTCAGGGTCTCGAAGCCCGCCTTGACCAGCGCGGCCGTACCACCGCAGAGAACGGCCTGCTCGCCGAAGAGGTCGGTCTCGGTCTCCTCGGTGAAGGTCGTCTTGATGACGCCGGCGCGGGTGCCGCCGATGCCCTTGGCGTACGACAGGGCCAGCGCGAAGCCGTTGCCCGTGGCGTCCTGCTCGACGGCGGCGATGCACGGAACGCCGCGGCCCTCCTCGTACTGGCGGCGGACCAGGTGGCCCGGGCCCTTCGGGGCGACCATGCAGACGTCCACGCCGGCCGGGGGCTTGATGAAGTCGAAGCGGATGTTCAGGCCATGCCCGAAGAACAGCGCGTCGCCGTCCTTCAGGTTGTCCTTGATGTGGTCCTCGTAGACCTGGGCCTGGATCGGGTCCGGGACCAGGATCATGATGACGTCGGCCTCGGCGGCGGCCTCGGACGGGCTCACCACGCGCAGGCCCTGCTCCTCGGCCTTGGCCTTGGACTTGGAGCCCTCGTGCAGACCGACGCGCACGTCGACACCCGAGTCACGGAGCGACAGCGCGTGGGCGTGGCCCTGGCTGCCGTACCCGATGACCGCGACCTTGCGGCCCTGGATGATGGACAGGTCGGCGTCGGCGTCGTAGAACAGCTCGGCCACTTTGGGTTCTCTCCTCGGGAGTGCAGGTGTTGCGTCCCACCGTATGACGGGGGGCGGAAGGGAAGTCTGAGGGTCTCGGAATACGGGCGGCCGACGGCGCGCCGACCGCCCGGTTCGGGTCTTACGCCGACCGGTCCAGGGCGCGCAGCGACCGGTCCGTGATGGAGCGGGCGCCGCGGCCGATCGCGATCGTGCCGGACTGGACCAGCTCCTTGATGCCGTACGGCTCCAGCATCTTGAGCATGGCGGACAGCTTCTCGCCGGATCCGGTGGCCTCGATGGTGACGGCCTCCGGGGAGACGTCGACGGTCTTGGCGCGGAACAGCTGGACGATCTCGACGATCTGGGAGCGCGTCTCGTTGTCGGCGCGCACCTTCACCAGAACGAGTTCGCGCTGCACCGCCTGCGACGGCTCCAGCTCGACGATCTTGAGCACGTTGACGAGCTTGTTGAGCTGCTTGGTCACCTGCTCCAGCGGCAGGTCCTCCACCCCCACGACGATGGTGATGCGGGAGATGTCGGGGTGCTCGGTGACACCGACGGCGAGCGAGTCGATGTTGAAGCCGCGGCGGGAGAACAGGGCGGCGATCCGGGCGAGGATGCCGGGCGTGTTCTCCACCAGGACGGAGAGCGTGTGCTTGGACATGATCTTTTACGTCTCTCTCGCTCAGTCGTCTTCGTTGTCGCCGAAGTCGGGGCGGACGTCCCGGGCGGCCATGATCTCGTCGTTGGAGGTGCCGGCGGCGACCATCGGCCAGACCATCGCGTCCTCGTGGACGATGAAGTCGACGACGACCGGGCGGTCGTTGATCGAGTTCGCCTCCTCGATGACCTTGTCGAGGTCGTCCGGGGACTCGCAGCGGATGGCGTAGCAGCCCATGGCCTCCGACAGCTTCACGAAGTCGGGGACGCGGGTGCCGCGGGCCTGCGGGTTGACGTCGTCCGGGCCGGAGTGCAGGACGGTGTTGGAGTACCGCTGGTTGTAGAAGAGGGTCTGCCACTGGCGGACCATCCCGAGGGCGCCGTTGTTGATGACGGCGACCTTGATCGGGATGTTGTTCAGGGCGCAGGTGGTGAGCTCCTGGTTGGTCATCTGGAAGCAGCCGTCGCCGTCGATGGCCCAGACGGCCCGCTCGGGTGCGCCGGCCTTGGCGCCCATGGCGGCCGGGACGGCGTAGCCCATGGTTCCGGCGCCGCCGGAGTTCAGCCAGGTGCCCGGCTTGTCGTACTCGATGAAGTGGGCGGCCCACATCTGGTGCTGGCCGACGCCCGCCGCGAAGATCGTGCCCTCGGGCGCGAGCTGGCCGATGCGCTGGATGACGTGCTGCGGGGAGAGCGAGCCGTCGTCGGGCTGGTCGAAGCCGAGCGGGTAGGTGTCGCGCCAGCGGCTCAGGTCCTTCCACCAGGCGCTGTACTCGCCCTCGTGGCCCTCGCTGTGCTCCTTCTGGACGGCCTGGATCAGGTCGGCGATGACCTCGCGGGCGTCTCCGACGATCGGCACGTCGGCGGCGCGGTTCTTACCGATCTCGGCCGGGTCGATGTCCGCGTGGACGATCTTGGCGAAGGGGGCGAAGCTGTCCAGCTTGCCGGTGACGCGGTCGTCGAAGCGGGCGCCGAGGGCGACGATCAGGTCGGCCTTCTGCAGACCGGTGACGGCGGCCACGGAGCCGTGCATGCCGGGCATGCCCAGGTGCTGCGGGTGGTCGTCGGGGAACGCGCCGAGCGCCATCAGGGTGGTGGTGACGGGCGCGCCGGTGAGCTCGGCGAGGACCTTCAGCTCGGCGGTGGCCCTGGCCTTGAGCACGCCGCCGCCGACGTACAGCACGGGCCGCCTGGCCTGGGTGATCAGCTTGGCGGCCTCGCGGATCTGCTTGGCGTGCGGCTTGGTCACCGGGCGGTAGCCGGGCAGGTCCATGGCGGGCGGCCAGGAGAAGGTGGTCTTCGCCTGGAGGGCGTCCTTGGCGATGTCGACCAGGACCGGGCCGGGGCGGCCGGTGGAGGCGATGTGGAAGGCCTGCGCGATGATCTGCGGGATGTCCTCGGCCTTGGTGACGAGGAAGTTGTGCTTGGTGATCGGCATGGTGATGCCGACGATGTCCGCCTCCTGGAAGGCGTCCGTGCCGATCGCCTTGGACGCCACCTGGCCGGTGATCGCGACCAGCGGCACGGAGTCCATGTGCGCGTCGGCGATCGGGGTGACCAGGTTGGTCGCGCCGGGGCCCGAGGTGGCCATGCAGACGCCGACCTTGCCGGTGGCCTGCGCGTAGCCGGTGGCGGCGTGACCGGCGCCCTGCTCGTGCCGGACCAGGACGTGGCGCACCCTGGTGGAGTCCATCAGCGGGTCGTAGGCCGGGAGGATCGCACCGCCTGGAATGCCGAATACCGTGTCGGCGCCGACCTCCTCGAGTGAGCGGATGAGGGACTGCGCGCCCGTCACCTGCTCGGGGGCGGAGTGTCCTCCGGATCGGGGCCGGGGCTGCGGGTGATGGGCCCCGGTGGCCTGCTCGGTCATCGGCATTCTCTTCTCAGATGCTGAGGGTTTTTTGCGAGGTTCGTGCGGTTTTCTGCTGCTGCACGTCAGGCGCCTGTGCAACAAAAAACCCCTCGTGCCATAAGGCAAGCGAGGGGAGCGCGCCGGGTGGAGTCGCTGAGCGGTCGAGGCTCAGCGTCAGCCGACGCGCTTTCCAAGTACGAGAATTCGGGTGCGCATGGCACAGACCCTCCCCCCGGCACACACCCACTGTCAAGTGGGTGGGACGGGAGTCTCATTATGTGAGCGTAGGGCCGTACCGCCTCCGATGACGGCGGACACTCCCGAGCTGTACACCCGCGGGGCGCCGCCCGCGAACGCCGGCTCGGCCGGTGCGTTCGGCACCGGGTAGTGACCGCCGGCCAGTGCCCGGCGCAGCCGGTACTCGTCGAGCGGTCCGGAGAACGCCATGCCCTGTCCGTGCGTACAGCCCATCGCGCGCAGGGCGACGACCTGCTCGGGCAGGTCCACCCCCTCGGCCACGGACTTCAGCCCGAGGTCGGTGGCGATGCGCAGCAGCCCGCTGGTGATCTTGTACAGCCGGGCGGACTCGACGACGCCCTCGACCAGACCGCGGTCGAGTTTCAGGATGTCGACGGGGAGCCGCCTGAGGGCCGTGATCGCCGCGCAGTCGCTGCCGAACCCGTCGAGCGCGATCCGGACGCCGACCCGTCGCAGGGCTCCGAGACGCCGCTCCAGTTCGTCCTGCGAGACCCTCGGGTCGGTGTCGGACAGCTCGATGATCAGCGACCCGGACGGCAGCCCGTGGCGCGTGAGCAGCGCCTCGATCGAGCCGAGCGGCATCGACCGGTCCAGCAGCCGACGGGCGCTCATCCGGACGACGACCGGCACGGACAGCCCGGTCGCCTGCCGCTCGGCGGCCTGCTCGACGGCCTCCTCGATCATCCACCGGCCCAGCTCGGCGGTCTTGTCGCTGTCCTCGGCCACGCGCAGGAACTCCGCCGGGGTGAAGAGCACGCCCTGAGAGGAGCGCCAGCGCGCCTGCGCGGACACCGAGGTGATCCGGCCGTCCTCCAGGCAGACCACCGGCTGGTGCAGCAGGGCGAACTCGCCGTCGTGCAGCGCGGCCCGCAGGCGCGTGGCCAGCTCCGCCTTGCGTACGACGTCCTGCTGCATCTGTGGCTTGTACAGCTCGACGCGGCCCTTGCCACCGGCCTTGGCGCGGTACATGGCCAGGTCGGCGTTGCGCAGCAGCTCGCCCGCGCCGAGGCCCGCTTCCGCGAAGGCGACGCCGATGGAGGCGTTGACACGGACATCGTTGCCGTCGATGAGGTACGGCTGGGACAGCGCCGCCCTGAGGCGGTCGGCGAGTTCCACTATGTGCCGTTCCCGGGCGGACCGGTCGCGGGTGTTGTCGCCGACGATCAGGGCCGCGAACTCGTCGCCGCCCAGCCGGGAGGCGGTGTCCCCCTGGCGGACCGAGTCCTGGAGTCTGCGGGCGGCCTGGACGAGCAGCTCGTCCCCCGCCTGGTGCCCGATCGTGTCGTTGACGGCCTTGAAGCCGTCGAGGTCGATGAACAGCACGGCCGTGTTCCGCAGGGCCACGCCCCGGTCGGAGGCCCGGCGGCCCGAGAGGGCGTGCTGGACGCGCTTGGTGAACAGGGCGCGGTTGGGCAGGTCCGTGAGCGGGTCGTGCTCGGCGTTGTGCTGCAACTGGGCCTGGAGCCGGACCCTTTCGGTCACGTCCCTGCTGTTGAAGATGAGGCCGCCGTGATGGCGGTTGACGGTCGACTCGACGTTCAGCCAGCCCTCGTCACCCGACCGGAATCGGCACTCGATGCGCGTAGTGGGTTCCTCGACCGGGTTGGCGGCGAGGAACCTGCGCGCCTCGTGCACGACGCAGCCCAGGTCCTCCGGGTGGATGAGGTTGGCCAGTTCCGTACCCACCAGATCCTCCGCCGAGCGGCCGTACACACCGGCGGCGGCCGGGGAGACGTACCGGAGGACGCCGCTGGGGGCGGCGATCATGATCACGTCGCTGGAGCCCTGCACCAGGGAGCGGAAGTGGTTCTCCTTCTGCGCCAGCTCCTGGGTGAGGGTGATGTTGTCGAGCAGCATGATGCCCTGGCGCACGACGAGCGCGAGCACGACCGTGCCCCCGGTCAGCAGGACCACGCGGTCGACGCTGCGGCCGTTGAGGACGTTGTAGAGGATCCCCAGCGTGCACACGGCGGCCGCGAGATACGGCGTGAGGGCGGCGAGGGAGCCGGAGATGGGCCGGGCGGCCGGATACCGACCGAGCTCGCCTCCGGGTGTGGGCGGCTGGTGGTGCGGGCCGCTGCGCTGCCCGGGCAGGTGCTCGTGCACCACGCGGGTGTGCCCGGCCGTGCTCTGCCGGTCGAGGCCGTGCCGGTCGGTGTCCGGCGTGCGGGGCGCGGCCCACGGGGCGTACGCCAGGAGCAGCGAGCCGGCGAACCAGCCCGCGTCGAGCAGCTGGCCGGAGCGGTAGTCGTGGTGCATCAGCGGCGAGGTGAACAGGGCGTCGCACATCACGGTCAGCGCGAGCGCGCCGATGGCGGTGTTGACCGCGGAGCGGTTCACCGCGGACCGCCTGAAGTGCAGTGCGAGCACCATGCTGACCAGCGCGATGTCGAGGAGCGGGTAGGCCAGCGACAGCGCGATGTGCGCCACGCCGGGCCCTTCCGACTTCGCGGCCTGGGCGAGGGCGAGGCTCCAGGCCAGGGTGAGCAGCGAGCCGCCGATCAGCCAGGCGTCCAGCCCGAGACAGACCCAGCCGGCCTTGTTCACCGGCCGTTTGGCGAGCACGAGCAGCCCGACGATCGCGGGCGGTGCGAAGCACAGGAAGAACAGGTCGGCGTAGCTGGGACTGGGCACGGGCAGTCCGAGGACCACCTCGTACCACCCCCAGACCAGGTTGCCGAGGGACGCCATGGCCGAGGAGAGGCCGAACAGCAGCCAGGCGGGTCGAAAGCGGGTGCGGCGGTTGCGGGCGTAGAGGAAGCACGACACGGAGGCGGTGGCCGCCGCGGCGCTCAGCCCGAAGTCGCCCATGATGAGCGCCACTTCGTACGAGCCCCAGCCGAGCGCGGAACCGACGGCGTATCCCGCGCAGACCAGGGCCAGGACGAGTTGGAGGGCCAGGCCCGGCCGATGGCCGCGGGCCGGCGTGCGGGGCAGCAGCATCCCTGGCGACGAAGGCTGTGCCCGCAGCGCTCCGTCCAGCATGGGGGTCGGCGGCGCGGTCACCGGACCCTCCCGGTCCGTACGCCTTGATGGTGATCACTGTGGTGGGTGTGGTGGCCGCCGTGATCGGCGTGGTGACCGCGTCTGAACGCGGCCGTCCGCCAGGGTCGCCGCCGGCCGCCCCGCCCCGTCGGATCGCTCGTCCATAGGCCGTGCATCGCCTGTCGCCCCCCTCACAGTCCGAAGTGTCCGTCCCCGGCGCCGGATACCCCCGGCGCTGCCCCTGTCGGGACGATACACCAGTCTCGTCACTCAGGGACATAGGTTCTCTACTCTCCGTGACGATCAACAGATATATGAGTACCCACCGCACCCGAAGGATTGCGGACGGTACCCGAGGTCGGTTCAGTCTGTTGATGCACCCGTCGTAAGGATCACGTTGCGGAGCGGCTCCCGGTTCACATAACGGTTCAACTGGTCCACCAGGAGCCGCTCGGCGCGCGGAAGGAACGCGGAGGTGGGCCCGCCGACGTGCGGGCTGATGAGTACCCCCGGCGCACGCCACAACCGGTGTTCGCGCGGCAGGGGCTCGGGGTCGGTGACGTCGAGGGCCGCGGTGATGCGGCCGGTCTCCACCTCGGCGAGCAGGGCCTTGGTGTCGACGACGGGGCCGCGGGCCACGTTGACCAGGAGCGCGCCGTCCTTCATCCGGGACAGGAAGTCGGCCCCGGCCAGTCCGCGGGTGGTCTCGGTGAGCGGCGTGGACAGGATGACGATGTCCGCTTCCGGGAGCAGGGAGGCGAGTTCGGTGAGCGGATGCACCGGACCGCGCGCCGTGGTGCGCTCGGAGCGCGCGACGCGCGCCACACGCGCCACCTCGAACGGCACGAGCCGGTCCTCGATGGCCGCGCCGATGGATCCGTATCCCACGATGAGGACGTTCTTGTCGGCGAGCGCGGGCCGGAATCCGCCGAGCCACTCCCCCCGGTCCTGCGCGCGGACGAAGTCGGGGATCCCGCGCAGCGAGGCCAGGATCAGCGCGAGGGTGAGCTCTCCGGTGCTGGCCTCGTGCACCCCGCGCGCGTTGCACAACCGCACCCCCGGACGCAGGTGCCGCAGCCCCGGCTGCACGTGGTCGATCCCGGCCGAGAGGGTCTGCACGACCTCTACATGGCTCATCTCCGGCATGGGACGCACGCACAGCGGGCTGGGCTTCATGTAGGGGACGACGTAGAAGGCGCAGTCCGCCGGGTCCGCGGGGAAGTCGTCCCCGCCGTTCCAGTAGCGGTAGCCGGGACCCTCGGGGAGTCCCTCGATCTCTTCCGGCGGGATGGGCAGCCACACGTCAGCAGTCATGCTCTGGAGGCTATGTCAGGAGCGTGCGACGGCAGAGGTTAGGTTGGGGTGGCCGGAACAGGGAGGGTCACGACCAGGTGGAGCGCAGGACGATCGGCGCGGCGGCGCTCGCGGTGGGGGCCGTCGGACTCGGGTGCATGCCGATGAGCTGGGCCTACAGCACCTCTCGGCAGCGTGGCGACGAGTCGCTCAGGGCGGTGCACCGGGCGCTCGACCTCGGCGCTTCCCTGCTGGACACGGCCGACATGTACGGCCCCTTCACCAACGAACTGCTGGTGGGGCGGGCGTTGAGGGAGCGCCGGTCCGAAGCGTTCGTGTCGACCAAGGTCGGTCTGCTCGTGGGCGACCAGCACATCGTCGCCAACGGCCGCCCGGGGTACGTGAAACGTGCCTGCGACGCCTCGCTGCGGCGCCTCCAGACGGACGTCATAGACCTCTACCAGCTGCACCGCGCCGACCCGGAGGTGCCCGTCGAGGAGACGTGGGGCGCGATGGCGGAGCTCGTCCAGGCCGGGAAGGTGCGGGCGTTGGGCCTGTGCGCGGTCGGGGCGCGGGCCGGCCGCCGCGGCGGTGCCCGGCTGCACGACGCGACGATACGGCAGCTGGAGCGGGTGCAGCAGGTCTTCCCGGTGAGCGCGGTGGAGGCGGAGCTGTCGGTGTGGTCGCCCGAGGCGCTGGAGACCCTGCTGCCGTGGTGCCAGACGCGGGGCGTCGGCTTCCTCGCCGCGATGCCGCTGGGCAACGGCTATCTGACCGGCAGGCTGCGGACCGGCGCCGGCTTCGAGGCGGACGACCTGCGCGCCCGGCACCCGCGCTTCACGGGCGAGATGATGGCCGCGAACCAGCCGATCGTCGCGGGCCTGCGCCGCGTGGCCCGCCGTCACGGCGAGCACGTCACCCCCGCCCAGGTCGCCCTCGCCTGGGTCCTCGCCCAGGGCCCGCACGTGGTCCCGGTCCCGGGCGCGAAGCAGGAGCGCTGGGTCACGGAGAACGCCGCCGCGACGACCCTGCGTCTGACGCCGGACAATCTTCGGGAAGTGGCGGTGCTGCCCCGGGCCCAGGGGTCGTGGGACTGAGCCGGGTCCGGACCCGGGAGCTACGGCACAAACCCGCCCAGGGCCCCCGGTTCTCGGTTCGGGGTTCGGCGATCGGGAACTTGTGAGGCGCGAGCGGTGTATGACAAGGAGAACCCGCCGCGTCGAAGGGACCATGATCGTGCAACGTCGAGCCGTGCCGGCCGTGTTGGCCGCCGCCGCGCTCCTGCTGACGGCCGGCTGCTCCTCCGACGGCGGAGGATCGTCCGGCTCGGACGAGGGCGCCTCCCCTGGCCGTACGGCACCGCAGTCCTCCGCGCCGCCCGGGCAGGCCGCCGAGGAGACACCACCCGCCAAGGGCTCGGTGACGGTGGTGCGCACCGTCGCCGAGGGCCTGGACTCCCCCTGGGGCCTCGCTCCCCTGCCGGGCGGCGGCCTGCTCGTCTCCTCCCGGGACGACGGGACGATCGTCCGGGTCGACGAGAAGACCGGGAAGAAGACCGAGCTGGGCGAGGTGCCGGGCGTCTCGGCCGCCGGCGAGGGCGGCCTGCTGGGCATCGCCCTGTCACCCGACTACGCCTCGGACCACATGGTCTACGCGTACTTCACCTCCGCCGGCGACAACCGCATCGTCCGCATGCTCTACGACGAGAAGAAGCCCGCCGGTGAGCAGCTCGGCGCTCCCGACACGGTCTTCAGGGGCATCCCCAAGGGCTTCATCCACAACGGCGGCCGGATCGAGTTCGGCCCGGACAAGATGCTCTATGCAGGCACCGGCGAGAGCGGCGACACCGGCCTGTCCCAGGACAAGGACTCCCTGGGCGGCAAGATCCTGCGTCTGACCCCGGAGGGCGAGCCCGCGCCGGGCAACCCGTTCCCCGGCTCGCCGGTGTACTCGTACGGCCACCGCAATGTGCAGGGCCTCGCCTGGGACACCAAGCAGCGGCTCTTCGCGTCGGAGTTCGGCCAGGACACGTGGGACGAGCTCAACGCGATCAAGCCGGGCGACAACTACGGCTGGCCGGAGGCCGAGGGCAGGTCGGGCGACGGGGACTTCCACAACCCGATCGACCAGTGGACCACGGCCGAGGCGTCCCCCAGCGGCATCGCCTACGCCGAGGGGTCGGTCTGGATGGCGGGCCTGCGCGGCAAGCGGCTGTGGCGCATCCCGCTGAACGGCACGGAGGCCTCGGCGGAACCGCAGGCCTTCCTGGACGGCGAGTACGGCCGGCTGCGCACGGTGGTCCCGGCGGGCGGCGACCGGTTGTGGCTCGTGACCAGCAACACGGACGGCCGGGGCAGCCCCAAGGACGGGGACGACCGGATCCTCGAGCTGCGGGTGTCGTAGCCGCCTAGCCCTCGCGGTCCTCCGGCTCCTGCTGCGGCCGTACGACGACCTTCCCGGACGCCAGGTCTATCGGCCCGCGTCCGGGATCACCGTCGCCGGTGTCCTCCCGGGTCAGTTCCAGGCGGTTCTGCTCGTCGCGGGTGTGCTTGCGGCCGGGCGAGAACAGCTCCTCGAACACGTTGAACACGGTGCCTCCCTCGGCCGCGGCGACAGCGGCCTCCCTTACAGCGTATGCCTCAGCCCGCCGGGCGGGGTATGAGCGATTCGGCCGGAAACAGCCCCAGCCGGTGCGCCACCGCCGCCGCCTCGCCGCGCCCGGAGACGCCGAGCTTCGCCAGGATGTTGGAGACGTGGACGCTCGCGGTCTTCGGGGAGATGAAGAGTTCCTCGGCGATCCGGCGGTTGGTGTGGCCGACGGCGACCAGGCGCAGCACGTCCCGTTCCCGGCTGGTGAGGCCGAGGGCCTCGGCGGGGTCGGCGGGGGCGCGGGCCGGTTCCGAGGCGGGCGTCAGCGGGAGGCGGGCGCGCTGGGCGAGCGCGCCGGCGGACTCGGCCAGGGGCCGGGCGGCGAGGTGGCCGGCGACGGCGTGGACGAGGCGCAGCAGCTCGGTGGCGCGGTCGCGCTCGTCCTCGCCGCCGCCCGTCAGCAGGGACTCGGCCAGGCGGTACCGGACGCGGGCGAGGTCGTAGGGCCGCTCCAGGGGTTCGAAGGCGGTGACCACCTGCGACCAGGTGTCCGGGGTGCTCCGGCCCTCGGCGCGGTGGAGTTCGGCGCGGACCCAGCGCTCGTGGGCGAGCCAGACGGGGGCGTTGGTGGTGAGGCGCTTGGCGGCCGCGAAGATGCCGTCCAGGGCCTCCGCGCGGCCGTCCCGCGCGGCGGGCAGGGCCCGGGCGTCGGCCTCCGCGGTGGCTGCTTCGAGCAGCAGCGGCCAGGCGTAGCGCTGGGTGCCGGGCGGGAAGCCGGACTCCAGGGTGCGGGCCAGTTCGGCGCGGGCGTCGGGGAGGCGGCCCTCGGCGACGGCGACGGCGATGGTGAGGCAGGAGACCGGGAGGTCGTGCTGCGGCATGGGGTCGTGCGGGCCGTAGGCCGCGCGGCCCTCGGCCAGGTGGCGGGCGGCCTCGGGGACATCGCCGCGGGCGAGCGCGAGGAACGCCAGGCTGTTGGCGCCGGAGCCGTGCGGCCCGGCCGTCTGCCCGCGCCGCTGGGCGTTGCCCGCGGCCTCGGCGGCCTCTTCCCAGCGGCCCAGCGAGATGAGCGACTCCGCGAGATTGCTCCAGATCCAGGCCTCGGCGACCCGCAGGCCCATCGCCCCGGTGAGCCGCAGGCCCTCGCGCAGGATGTCGACGGACTCCTCGGAGCGGCCGACGCCTTCGAGGACGGAGGGCAGGTTCACATGGCTGCGGCCCACGACCGACGCGAGGCTCCGGGTGACCACCTCGTCCCTGACCTCGTACATGTGCGTGAGCCCGGCCTCGATCTGCCCGGCGTCGACCATGAGGCCGCCGAGGGTGAGCCGGGCGTTGGACTCGATGTCGTCGGCGTTCACCATGCGCGCGTACTCGACGGCCCGCTCGGCGGCCGTCAGGGTCTCCGGGCCGGGCTCGTGGAGCATCGACCAGTGGGCGGCCGTGGCGAGCACCTCGGCGTGCACCTCGGACGGCGGCAGGCCCCGGACCAGCTCCTGCGCGGTGGCGATCTCCTTCCAGCCGTCGCCGCGGGCGAGGCTCTGCACCAGCCGGGAGCGCTGGATCCAGAACCAGGCGGCGCGGTGGGGGTCCCCCCTGCTCGAACGCAGCTGAGAGCTTGGGGGAGGGTCGTCCTCGTCGTCCAGCAGGCGCAGCGCCCGCTTGGTGATCTGCAGGGCGCGTTCGCGTTCCCCGCTGAGCCGTCCGGCCACGGCCGCCTCGGCCAGCAGGTCGAGGTGGCGCAGCGCGGTGCTGGCCGGGTCGCAGCCGCAGGGAGGATAGACCTCGGCGTAGTCGACGGGGCGCAGGGTGCGGCGTACGGCGTCGGGGGCGGCGTCCCACAGTTCCATGGCCCGTTCCAGCAGCCGCAGTTGCTCGGCGTAGGCGTGGCGGTGGCGGGCCTCGACGGAGGCGTCGAGGACGGCGGGCAGGGCCTTGGCGGGATCGTGGGCGTGGTACCAGTAGCTGGCCAGGCGGGCCGCGCGCTGATCGGCGGGGACGAGGGTCGGGTCGCTCTCCAGTGCTTCGGCGTAGCGGCGGTTGAGGCGGGAGCGTTCGCCGGGGAGCAGGTCGTCGCTGACGGCCTCGCGGACCAGGGAGTGGCGGAAGCGGTAGCCGTCGCCGCCGGGTGCGGGGGCGAGGATGCTGGCGTTCACGGCGGCCCGCAGCGCCTCGATCAGGTCGTCCTCGGCGAGCCGGGCGACGGCGGCCAGCAGCCGGTACTCGACGGTGGAGCCGCCCTCGGCGACGATCCGGGCGACCTGCTGGGCGGTCTCGGGGAGCCCTTCCACGCGGACGAGCAGCAGATCGCGCAGGGAGTCCGTCAGGCCCGTGCGGCAGCCCTCGTGGCCGGCGACGGCGAGTTCCTCGACGAAGAAGGCGTTGCCGTCGGAGCGTTCGAAGATCGCGTCGATCCGGTCCGGGTCGGGCGCGTGGGCGAGGATGCCGGCGACCTGGCGGCACACCTCCTCGCGGTTGAAGCGGGCGAGTTCGAGACGGCGGACGGTGCGGAGCCGGTCGAGTTCGGCGAGCAGGGGCCTGAGCGGGTGGCGGCGGTGGATGTCGTCGGAGCGGTAGGTGGCGAGGACGACGAGGCGGCCGGTGCGCAGGGTGCGGAAGAGATAGGCGAGCAGATGGCGGGTGGAGGCGTCGGCCCAGTGCAGGTCCTCCAGGGCGAGGACGACCGTGTGGTCGGCGGCGACGCGCTCCAGCAGACGTGCGGTGAGTTCGAAGAGACGGGCCATGCCGTTCTCGTCGTGCCGCCCGGTGCCCGACTCGCCCAGCTCGGGCAGCAGCCGGGCCAGCTCCTCCTCCTGTCCGGCGGCCGCGGCGGCCAGCTCGCCGGGGAGTTCGCGGCGCAGGGCGCGCAGCGCGGTGGAGAACGGCGCGAAGGGCAGTCCGTCGGCGCCGATCTCCACACAGCCGCCGAGTGCGACCACCGCCCCCCGGCGGCGGGCGGCGGCGGCGAACTCCTCCACCAGGCGGGTCTTGCCGACTCCGGCCTCCCCGGCGATGAGCAGGGCCTGCGGCTCGCCCTCGCGGGAGCGGGCGAGGGCGTCGTGCAGCGCGCCCAACTCCTCGGCACGGCCGACGAACACGGGGCTGACGGACCTGGTCTCCACGGCCCCGAGCATCGCATGCGCCACTGACACGACGGCACCGGTTTTCCGAGGAGCCGCCAGGACACCGACCGCCGTCGCTCCGGCCGGTCCCTCCCCGCCGTTCACGCGGCCCGGGCGGACCGGGTCCGGCGGAAGCCGCGGATATGGCTTTCGTGCTCGGCGGAGTTCCGGGCCGTTTCTCCGCGGGCGGCGCGGCGGGCCCGGGCGGCCTCGCGGACCAGGCGTGCGTGCTCGGCCCGGCGGATGAGGTCGGCGGTGCGCAGCTGCTGGAGCTCGTACTCGTACATGGCGTGTCCTTCGTGAGAGCCGGTCACGGAGCGTTTCTCCGTGATGACCTCACTCTCGTCTCCCAGGCGGGCCGGCCACATCGGGAGAGTTCCGCATCTTCGGCGGCGGCCGGGGCCTTAGGACACGGCTGAGGGGCCCCAGGGGCTCCGTAAGGTGCTTACGGAACTCCTAAGACCCCTCAGGACCTGCGGTGACTCAGCTCGCGGACGGCAGTCCGAGCAGGATGCCGGTGTACTTGAGGACGGCCAGGAACAGGCCGATGACACCGAGCGAGACGCCCGCCCAGGCGACGGACTTGATCCAGGTGGCCTGGACCCTGCCGGGCGTGCCGAACGCGGGCCGGGCCAGCGTCACGACGCCGACGACCAGCGCGACCACCGCGAACAGTCCGCCCCACAGGGCGGTGGCCTGCCAGGCGTCGCCGTACACGGCCTGGATCTGCTGGGCCACGCCCGCGTTCTGCGCGGTCTCCAGCTGACCGACCAGGTTCTGGCGCGCCGCGGCGATCGTGCCGACCCAGCTGCCGGTGAGCGAGACGAGGCCCAGCGCGGCGGAGACCACGGCGGCGGCACCCTGGCCGGTGCCGGTGGGGGCCTCCTCCTTGGTCTCCGCGACCTCTGTCTCGGTGACCTCTGTCTCGACGACCTCGGCCTTGGCCGGGGCCTCGGTGCGGGTCGCCTCGTCGGACTCGGTGGTGTCCACCGCCTTCTCGGTCGTGGCCTCGGTGGCCTTGGTCTCGTCCACTGCGTTCGTTGCCATGTCTCGCACCGTAAAGTCGCTGTCTGAGAAGTCTCTTAATGATCCTTGTGAGCGGCACCCGCGCGTGCGGCGCGCCACTCGGGCGCCAGCACCGACCAGACTTCGAGATCGTGCCTTACGCCACCGTAGGGGTGCGCCTCGCGTCGCACACCGTCGCGGGTCATGCCGAGGCGCCGGGCGACGTTCAGACTCGGCTGATTGCCCGAGGCGGCGACCCACTCGATCCGGTGAATGCCGCGCTCCTCGACCGCCCAGTCGATGAGGACGCGCATGGCCCGGGTGACCAGGCCGCGCCCCGTCCCGGCGGGCTCCAGCCAGCAGCCCACCTCGCAGTTGCCGCTCGCCGCGTCGAAGTTCAGGAACAGCACGCCGCCCACGAGCTTGCCGTTCAGCCACAGGCCGTGCAGCGAGCGCGTGTCGGCCGCGCGCATGTCGGCGTACCGCTGGAGCATGGCCCGCGCGGACTCCACGTCCGTCTCCTGCGAACCGAAGCCGATGAACTGCCCGATGAAGTCCCTGCCCCGCTCCAGGTGCGCGAAGAACTCTTCGGCGTGCCAGGGCTCGAGGGGCCTCAGTTCGGCGTCGTCACCCAGGGATATCGCGTACATCCCGCTGCCGCTCCTCCTCCGCCAGGACGTCCGCCACCTCGGCGTCCGTCGCGGCGGCCAGCCTCTCATGGGCGGCCCGGGCCTCGGGGGGTTCGATGCTGATCCGCGGCAGGCGTTTGTCGAGCCAGCGGGGCAGCCACCAGTTGGCGCCGCCGAGCATGTGCATGAGGGCGGGGACGAGGAGCGTCCGCAGGACGAAGGCGTCCAGGGCGACGGCGGCGGCCAGGGCGATGCCGAACATGGCGATCACCCGGTCGCCGCTGAGGACGAAGGCCAGGAAGACCGAGATCATGATGACCGCCGCCGAGTTGATCACCCGGCTGGTCTCGGCGAGGCCGACGCGCACGGCTCGCCGGTTGTCGCCGGTCTCCAGCCACTCCTCGTACATCCGGCTGACCAGGAACACCTGGTAGTCCATGGAGAGGCCGAAGAGCACCGAGACCATGATCACGGGCAGGAAGGGCTCGATGGGGCCCGCGCTGCCGAGGCCGAGGAGTTCGCTGCCCCAGCCCCACTGGAACATCGCGACCACCACCCCGAAGGCGGAGGCCACGGCGGCGACGTTCATCGCGGCGGCCTTCAGCGGGATGCCGATGGACCGGAAGGCGAGCAGGAGCAGCAGACAGCCCAGGCCGATCACGACCCCGACGAAGACGGGCAGCTTGGAGACGATGACGTCGGCGAAATCGTCGTAGCCGGCCGTCATGCCGCCGACCTGCACATCGAGCGAGGTGCCCGCCTCGGCGCGCGGCAGCACCTCGCCGCGCAGCCGGTCGACGAGGTCGCTGGTCTGCTTCGACTGGGGCGAGGACTCCGGTACGACGGTCAGGTACGCGGTGTGACCACCGGAGTCGAAGATCACCGGGGTGACCGAGGCGACGCCGTCGGTGGCGCGGAGGGTGCCGTCGAGGTTGTCCAGGGCGAGCTTGTCGTCGGCTCCGTCGACGTTCGTGACGAGGGTGAGCGGGCCGTTCACGCCGGGCCCGAACCCGTCGGCGAGCAGGTCGTAGGCCTGCCGGGTGGTGGCCGCCTTGGGGTCGTTGCCCTGGTCGGAGGTGCCCAGGTGCAGGGAGAACGTGGGCAGCGCGAGGACGGCCATGACGACGAGGGCGACCCCGCCGAGCACCTTGGGGCGGCGCTCCACGAACGCCGACCAGCGGGCGGCGAAGCCGGTGGGCAGTTCCGGTTCGGGCCCGTGCTCGGCCAGGCGGCGGCGTTCTCGGCGGCTCAGCGCGCGTGTGCCGATGAAGGACAGCAGGGCGGGCAGCAGCGTCACGGAGGCCGCCACGGTGAGGACCACGGTCAGGCTGGCCGCGATGGCGACGCCGTTGAGGAAGCTCAGCCGCAGGATCAGCATGCCGAGCAGGGCGATGCAAACGGTGGCACCCGCGAAGACGACCGCCCGTCCCGTGGTGGCGACGGCGTTCGTGGCCGCCTCGGTGACCGACAGACCGCGTTTCAGCCCGCGCCGGTGCCGCGTCACGATGAACAGCGCGTAGTCGATCCCGACGCCGAGCCCGATCAGCATGCCGAGCATGGGGGCGAAGTCGGCGACGGTCATGGCGTGCCCGAGCAGCACGATCCCGGCGTAGGCGGTGCCGACGCCGACCAGTGCGGTGGCGATGGGCAGCAGGGAGGCGGCGAGCGAGCCGAAGGCGAGGAACAGCACGACCGCGGCGACGACCACGCCGACGATCTCGGCGATGTGCCCGCCGGAGGACTGGGTGAGGGCGACGGCGCTGCCGCCAAGCTCCACCTGGAGCCCGTCGGTCTCCGCGCTCTTCGCGGTGTCGACGACGGCCTTCGCCTCGCCCTGGTCGATGTCCTCGGCCCGGTCGTCGAAGGTGACCGTGGCGTACGCGGTACGGGCGTCCTCGCTGACGCGGCCGGTGCCCGGCCCGTCGTAGGGGCTGGTCACGGAGGCCACGCCGGGCAGGTTCTCGATCCGGTCCAGGGTGCGGGTCATCGTCTGCTCGACGTCGGCGGAGCGGACGGTGCCGGACGTGGTGTGCCAGACGACGGTGTCGCTGTCGCCGCCGAGCTTCGGGAAGCCCTCGTGCAGCAGCTCGGTGGCGCGGCCCGACTCGGTGCCGGGGACCTGGTAGTCGTTCGAGTACGCGGAGCCGGCGACGGCGGCGCCCGCGGCCACCCCCGCGCAGGCGAGGAGCCACAGCAGAACGGTGACCAGACGGCGTTGGACACACCAGCGTGCTAGGGCTGCCACGAGACGTGCTCCCAGGGTGACTTTTTGTGGATCTTTGACCGGGAGCAGTCGTCCATGACCTGAACATCCAGCAAAGAACGCATGAGCAATGCGCAGCCACTCTTACAGGCGCACGAGATCGTTTGTCGCTTTCGTGGGCTTATTCACAACGGCCGGGCCTCAGTCGAACTGGTCCCCCAGCGCCATCACCATCGTCCCCGCGATCAGCAGCCACAGGGCCCGTCGGGTGCGTCCCCGGGAGCCCAGCACGGCGGCGCCGGCGCACACGACGGCCCCGCAGGCGTACGCCGCCGGGACGAGCGCCGGGGCGGCGGGGCGAGTGAGGCGGAGCAGCGCCGCGGCCAGGCCGGCGAGGGTCAGCAGGGCCCCGGTCCCGGCGGCGGTCCAGCGGGCCCGCCGGGCGTCCTCGTCCGGCTCGTCGTCGTCCGGGTCGTCGTCTTCTTCGTCGTCGCCATCGTCATCGTCATCGTCATCGTCCGGATCGTCGGCGTCCGGATCATCGGCGGAGGCGTCGGCCGGATCGTCCGCGCTGTCGTCCGGCTCGTCGTCGGGCTCCTCGTCCTGGTCGGCCTTCTGGTCGGCTTCCTGAACGGCGGCCGTCTCCGAGTCCGCTATCTCTGGTTCGGTGTCGGAATCAGCGCGTCCATTCATGGGCGAGACGGTAGCGCGTCGTGAACGAAAATCGGGTGCGGGGTCGTGCGGCCCCCTGTTAGCGTCCGCCGGTCCGAGGAAACGCCCGCGGCAGCCCGCCGCCCGGCCGAAGCAGGTGCATTGTTTGACGGTCCGACCGAGCTCCTACGCATCCCATTTCCTCCTCAAGGACTCAAGGAGCCCGTTCACCGATGTCGGACATCATTTCGCGGACCCCGAACGACCCCCTCTCTGACCGCACCGACCACCCCCGCTACCCGCGCAGCAACCGCTACGACGCCCGCTGGACCATCGACAACCAGATGGGCCCGCACGCGCTCTGGCTGCTGGAGTGGCTGGCCCCGGCCCTGGGGCTCGACACCCTGAGCCCCGGCTCCCGCGTGCTCGACCTGGGCTGCGGACGCGCCATGACGTCGATCTTCCTCGCCAAGGAGTACGACGTTCAGGTCACCGCCGCCGACCTGTGGGTCAAGCCCGGCGAGAACGCGCCGCGCATCGCCGAGGCGGGCGTGGCCGACCGTGTCCTGCCCGTGCTCGCCGAGGCGCACGACCTGCCGTTCGGCGAGGGCACCTTCGACGCGATCGTCTCCGTCGACGCCTACCAGTACTTCGGCACGAACGACCTGTACCTGCCCGAACTGACGCGGCTGCTGAAGCCCGGCGGGCGGATCGGTGTCGTCGTACCGGCGCTGCGCGAGGAGATCGACGGCGTCGAGCCGCCGGAGCACCTCAAGCCATTCTGGGAGCCCGGATTCTGGTGCTTCCACACCGCCGCCTGGTGGCGACGCCACTGGACCCGCAGCGGGGCCGTGGAGGTCGAGACGGCCGACTGGCTCGAGGACGGCTGGCGCGACTGGCTGCGCTGGTGCGAGGTCGTCGCCGACGAGCACACGGACGACTGGCACATCCGGATGGCCGGCCAGTGCGCCGAGATGCTGCGGCTCGACCAGGGCGGCACGCTGGGCTTCGTCCGGGTCGTCGGGCGCAAGCCGTAGAACACGCGCAGGGGGGATGCACCGGGTCCGGTGCATCCCCCCTGTGGGGTCCGCGAAGGTCAGCCCTCGCTGACGCCCAGCTTCTCCAGGATCAGCTCCTTGACGCGAGCCGCGTCGGCCTGGCCCCGGGTCGCCTTCATGACCGCGCCGACCAGGGCGCCGGCCGCGGCCACCTTGCCGCCGCGGATCTTGTCCGCGACGCCCGGGTTGCCCGCGATGGCCTCCTCGACGGCCGCCGTCAGCGCGCCCTCGTCGGAGACGACCTTCAGACCGCGCTTGTCGACGACCTCGTCCGGGGTGCCCTCTCCGGCGAGGACGCCCTCGATGACCTGGCGGGCCAGCTTGTCGTTCAGGTCGCCCTTCGCCACCAGCTCGGTGACCCGGGCGACCTGCTCCGGCGTGATCGCCAGCTCGTCGAGCGCCTTGCCCGACTCGTTGGCGCTGCGGGCCAGCTCGCCCATCCACCACTTGCGGGCGGATGCGGCGTCGGCCCCGGCCTCGATGGTGGCGACGATCGGCTCCAGCGCACCGGCGTTGAGGATCGCCTGCATGTCGACGGCCGAGACGCCCCACTCCTCACGGAGCCGGCTGCGGCGGACCAGCGGCAGCTCGGGCAGTTCGCCCCGCAGTTCCTCGACCCACGCGCGCGACGGGGCCACGGGCACCAGGTCGGGCTCCGGGAAGTACCGGTAGTCCTCGGCCTCCTCCTTCACACGGCCCGAGGTCGTCGACCCCGTGTCCTCGTGGAAGTGCCGGGTCTCCTGGATGATCGTGCCGCCGCTGCTGAGGACCGCCGCGTGCCGCTGGATCTCGAAGCGGGCCGCGCGCTCCACGGACCGCAGGGAGTTGACGTTCTTGGTCTCCGAGCGGGTGCCGAACTTCTCGGTGCCGTTCGGGCGCAGCGACAGGTTCACGTCGCAGCGCATCTGGCCCATTTCCATCCGGGCCTCGGAGACGCCGAGCGCCTTGATGAGCTCGCGCAGCTCACGGACGTAGGCCCGCGCGACCTCGGGGGCACGCTCGCCCGCGCCCTCGATCGGCTTGGTGACGATCTCGATGAGCGGGATGCCGGCGCGGTTGTAGTCGAGCAGGGAGTGGGACGCGCCGTGGATACGGCCGGTGGCGCCGCCGACGTGCGTCGACTTGCCGGTGTCCTCCTCCATGTGGGCGCGCTCGATGTCCACGCGGAAGGTCTCGCCGTCCTCCAGCTGTACGTCGAGGTAGCCGTTGAAGGCGATCGGCTCGTCGTACTGGGAGGTCTGGAAGTTCTTCGGCATGTCCGGATAGAAGTAGTTCTTCCGGGCGAAGCGGCACCACTCGGCGATCTCGCAGTTCAGCGCGAGGCCGATCTTGATCGCGGACTCGACGCCGGTCGCGTTGACGACCGGGAGCGCGCCGGGCAGGCCGAGACAGACCGGGCAGGTCTGCGTGTTGGCGTCCTGGCCGAGTTCGGTCGAACAGCCGCAGAACATCTTGGTCTTGGTGCCGAGTTCGACATGGACCTCGAGGCCCATGACGGGGTCGTACGACGCGAGTGCTTCCTCGTACGACGCCAGGTCGGTCGTGGTGGTCACGGTGAAACTTCCCTCTCAGCCCAGCAGGACGTCGTCGTCGCCCAGCCGCTTCAGCTCGCGGTAGAGGATGGCGAGGCCGGTGACGATGGCGACGGCGGACACGGTGGCGTCGATCAGGACCAGCGTGTCCTGCTCGGCGCGGGCCTTCTTCAGCCGCTTGGCGACGCCGATCGCGCCGAACGCGGTCCCGGCCATGGACAGGTACGTGCCGGACTTGGACTTCTTGAAGCCCTTGGCCTTGGTCAGTGCACTCACAGCGACGGAGCCTCCTCGATCAGCGGATGGCCCCACTTTTCCACGAAGGCGGCCTCTACGGCGGCTCCCACCTTGTACAGGCGGTCGTCCTTCATGACGGGGGCGATGATCTGCAGGCCGACCGGGAGGTTGTCCTCCGGGGCGAGACCGCACGGCAGCGACATGGCCGCGTTGCCCGCCAGGTTGGTCGGGATGGTGCACAGGTCGGCGAGGTACATCGCCATCGGGTCGTCGGCGCGCTCGCCGATCGCGAAGGCGGTGGTCGGGGTCGTCGGCGAGACGATGACGTCGACCTGCTCGAACGCCTTGTCGAAGTCCTGCTTGATGAGCGTGCGGACCTTCTGGGCGCTGCCGTAGTACGCGTCGTAGTAGCCGCTCGACAGGGCGTACGTGCCGAGCATGATGCGGCGCTTGACCTCGGGGCCGAAGCCGGCCTCTCGGGTGAGGGAGGTGACCTCCTCGGCGGAGTGCGTGCCGTCGTCGCCGGTCCGGCGGCCGTAGCGCAGGCCGTCGAAGCGGGCGAGGTTGGAGGAGCACTCGGACGGCGCGATCAGGTAGTACGCCGACAGCGCGAGGTCGAAGGACGGGCAGTCCAGCTCGACGATCTCGGCGCCCAGCTCCTTCAGCAGCGCGACGGACTCGTCGAACCGCTGGATGACGCCGGCCTGGTAGCCCTCGCCGCGGAACTGCTTGACGACGCCGACGCGCATGCCCTCGACGCTGCCGTTGCGGGCGGCCTCGACGACCGCCGGGACGGGCTCGTCGATGGAGGTCGAGTCGAGCGGGTCGTGCCCGGCGATGACCTCGTGCAGCAGGGCCGCGTCCAGGACCGTGCGGGCGCAGGGCCCGCCCTGGTCGAGGGAGGAGGAGAAGGCGACCATGCCGTACCGGGACACCCCGCCGTACGTCGGCTTCACACCGACCGTGCCGGTGACGGCGGCGGGCTGGCGGATGGAGCCGCCGGTGTCGGTGCCGATGGCGAGCGGGGCCTGGAAGGAGGCGAGCGCGGCGGACGAACCGCCACCGGAGCCGCCGGGGATCTTGGTGAGGTCCCAGGGGTTGCCGGTCGGGCCGTAGGCGCTGTTCTCGGTGGAGGACCCCATGGCGAACTCGTCCATGTTGGTCTTGCCGAGAATGACGACGTCGGCGGCCTTCAGGCGCTGGGTGACGGTCGCGTCGTACGGCGGGATCCAGCCCTCGAGGATCTTCGAGCCGACCGTGGTCGGCACGCCCTCGGTGGTGAAGATGTCCTTCAGCGCGAGCGGGACGCCGGCCAGCGGGCCGAGCTTCTCGCCCTTGGCGCGCTTCTCGTCGACGGCACGGGCCTGGGCGAGGGCGCCCTCGCGGTCGACGTGCAGGAAGGCGTGCACCTTCTCGTCGACGGCCTCGATGCGGGCGAGGTGGGCCTCGGTGACCTGGACGGCCGTGAGCTCGCCGGAGGCGATCTTCGCGGCGGTCTCGGCGGCCGTGAGCTTGATGATGTCCGTCATGACTTCTAGTCCTCCCCCAGGATCTGCGGCACCTTGAAACGCTGCTGCTCCTGGGCCGGGGCGCCGGAGAGCGCCTGCTCGGGGGTGAGCGACGGACGGACCTCGTCCACGCGCATGACGTTCGTCAGCGGGAGCGGGTGCGAGGTCGGCGGTACGTCTTGGTCGGCGACCTCGCTGACGCGGGCGACCGCGCCGATGATGTCGTCCAGCTGTCCCGCGAAGTGGTCGAGCTCTTCGGGCTTCAGCTCCAGACGCGCCAGCCGGGCGAGGTGGGCGACCTCCTCGCGCGTGATGCCAGGCATGCAGCGATCCTCTGGGGTGGTGAGTGAGTGTGGTTTGGCCCAATCCTATGGGTCGGGGGGCCATGCCCGTGAAACGGTTTCGCGGGCAGCCGCGCCCCGGCCCCGCCGGGGCGCTTCAGGTACGGAACCTAGCCGACCCGGCCCGAGTCGTCCGCCGTCGCCGCCGGCAGGGCGGCGCGGGGCCGCTGCCAGCCGCGGGAGCCCCGGGCGCGGAGCCAGGCCGTCGTCTCGTCGGGGGGCATCGCGGCGGCGACCAGCCAGCCCTGGACGGCGTCGCAGCCGAGGTCGCGCAGCCGCTCCCAGGTCTCGTCGTCCTCGACGCCCTCGGCGACGACGAGCAGGCCGAGGGAGTGCGCGAGGTCGACGGTGCAGCGCACGATCTCCGCGTCCTCGGTGTCGACCGCGAGCCGCGCCACGAACGAGCGGTCGATCTTCAGTTCGCTGACCGGGAGCCGGCGCAGGTGCACGAGCGAGGAGTACCCCGTGCCGAAGTCGTCCAGGGACATCTTCACGCCGTGCCCGGTCAGCGCGTTGAGGGTGTCGGCGGCGCGCTGCGGGTCCTCCAGGAGGACGTGTTCCGTTATCTCCAGTTGGAGCGCTCCCGCGGGCACGCCGTGCCGGGCCAGCCGGGCGGCGACGGAGCCCGCGAAGCCGGCGCTGTGCACGTCACGCGGGGAGACGTTCACCGCGACCGGGACGAACAGGCCCTGGGAGCGCCAGCGCGCGACCTGGCCGAGCGCGGCCTCCAGGACGTACTCGGTGAGGTGGGGCATCAGGCCCGAGGACTCGGCGATCGCTATGAACTCGTCCGGCGGCACCTTGCCCCGCTCGGGGTGCACCCAGCGGACCAGGGCCTCCAGGCCCACGACCTGTCCGTCGAAGCGGACCTTCGGCTGGTAGTGCAGATGCACTTCGTTGGCTTCGAGGGCGCGGCGCAGATCGCCCAGCAGACCGAGCCGGTCGGGGGTGTTGGAGTCGCGCTTGGACTCGTAGACCTCTACGCCCGTACGGTCCCGCTTCGCCTGGTACATCGCCACGTCCGCCCGCCGCAGCAGCCCTTCGGCGTCCAGGGCGTGGTCGGGGAAGACGGCGACTCCGGCGCTGGCCTCCAGGACGAGGGTGAGGCCGTCCAGGTCGAGGGGGGAGCTGAGTGCGGCGACCAGGCCCCGGGCGACCCGGGTCGCGGACGTCGTGGAGTCGGCGACGGGCAGTAAGACGGCGAATTCGTCCCCGCCGAGCCGGGCGGCCTCGGCCCCGCGCGGCAGCGCCACCCGCAGCCGGTCGGCGATCTGCAGCAGCAGCCGGTCGCCGGCGAGATGACCCAGCGTGTCGTTGACCGACCGGAAGCGGTCGAGGTCGATCAGCATCAGGGCGGCGCGGGCGTCGATCCGCTCGGCGTCGTCCAGCGCGGTCCAGATGCGCTCCAGCAGCCACTGGCGGTTGGGCAGCCCGGTGAGCGGGTCGCGCAGCTGCTCCTCGGCCCGGGCCCGGGCTATCCACAGGGTGGAGTCCAGGGCGATGAGGGGGATGGAGAACAGGGGAAGCAGGATCGGCTTGGCCACGGCCACCACGCAGACCAGCGGCGCGATCCCCAGCAGCGCGACCGCGACCAGCCCTTGTCTGACCAGGGCGGTGCGGGCGACCGTGGGCAGTCCGGGGCGCGGGGCGTGCAGATACCAGAGCAGGACGCGGGTGACCATCAGGTAGGCGGCGGCGACCAGCGCCACCTGGGGGCCGGTGGCGAGTGTCCAGGCGTCGGGCCGCGCGGGCGACTCGACGGTCGGCACGGTCCCGAACGCGGCGAGCACCAGGGCGCCGGCGCCGATGCCGAGGAGGTCGACCGCCCCGTGCAGCACGCCCTGGCGCCAGCGGTTGCGGCGGGCCACGCCGACCAGCACGACGACCGTGAGGCTGACCATGCCGGCCGGTACCCAGCCGTAGAGCAGCAGCACGGCGAGGGTGAGGGCGGCGCCCGAGCCGGTGCCGCCCCACCAGCGGGAGCGGCCGAGCATGACGAGATGGCCGACGATGATGCCGGTCAGCACGGCCAGCGCCCAGCCGGCCGTGCCGGACGGGAAGAGCGCGTGGCCGCCGGTGAAGGCGCGGTAGAAGCCGGCGCCCAGGACGAACCCGGCCGCCGCGACGATCCCCGCGGGCAGCGCGGGCCAGGACTGGTGCCGTTCGCCGTCCGTGTCCTCGCCGGTCAGTCCTGGGGTGTGCTCGGTGACCGGCTGTGCGGCGCCGCGGCCGTCCGCCGCGGCGCGCCCTCCGACGGCACGTCCGTCCGCGGTGTACTGTCCGACGGCGCGCACCTCCGCACCCGGACGCCCCGCCGGCCGTCCGGCCCCACGAACTGCGCGCCATACGACCGCCAGGCGGCTGAGGCGCAGCCGTGAGCCCGGCACGGCGCTCTCGGTCGGTTCCATTCCCGTCCCTCTCACAGCCGGCGGTGCCCACGCCCCGCGGCCCGGTGCCCGACAACCCTCGACGGTCCGCGTTGGAAACCCTTCCCCGCGCTCTGTGCGAGCACGAAGATGCCCCGACCGCAGCTGGGCACGGCAGGCGCACATCTCAACAGTAGGCCGCAGAAGGCTTCCACGGGCAGCGGTCGCGGACGGTTGCCCGAATGCGCCCCGGCCACCCGTATGCATCTGGTATGCGCCGAACGGGTGGCCTTCAACCGCTACTCCTCGGCCGAAAGCGCGAGTTCGGCCGCCGCGTCGGATCCCTGCTCCAGCAGGACGCCGAAACCCTCCTCGTTCAGGACCGGCACCTTCATCTGCATCGCCTTGTCGTACTTCGATCCTGGGCTGTCACCCACAACGACGAATGACGTCTTCTTCGAAACCGACCCGGTCACCTTCGCTCCGCGGCTCTGCAGCGCCTCCTTGGCGCCGTCCCGCGTGAAGTGTTCGAGGGTGCCGGTGACGACGACGGTGAGCCCTTCGAGCGGGCGCGGCCCCTCGTCCTCGCCGGTGCTCTCCTCCTCCATGCGGACACCGGCGGCCGCCCACTTACGGATGATTTCGCGGTGCCAGTCCTCGGCGAACCACTGCTTGAGGGAGGCGGCGATGGTCGAACCGACGCCCTCGGTGACCGCCAGTTCCTCCTCCGTGGCCTGGTCGATGCGCTCGATCGAGCGGAACTCCCTGGCCAGCGCCTCGGCCGCGACCGGTCCGACGTGACGGATCGACAGGCTGGTGAGGACGCGGGCGAGCGGACGCTGCTTGGCCGCCGCGATGTTCTCCAGCATGGCGAGCGCGTTCTTTCGGGGGTTGCCCTCCTGGTTGGCGAAGATCGTGGCGACCTTCTCCTCGCCGGTCTTGGGGTCGCGCTTGGGCAGGCCGCTGTCCGAGTCGAGGACGTACGCCTTGATGGGCAGCAGCTGTTCGATGGTGAGGTCGAACAGGTCGCCCTCGTCGACCAGCGGGGGGTCCTTCGGCTCCAGCGGCGCGGTGAGGGCCGCCGCCGCCACATAGCCGAAGTGCTCGATGTCCAGCGCCTTGCGGCCCGCGAGGTAGAACAGGCGCTCGCGCAACTGGGCCGGGCAGGTGCGGGCGTTCGGGCAGCGCAGGTCGACGTCGCCCTCCTTCATCGGCCGCAGCGCCGTACCGCACTCGGGGCACTCGCTCGGCATCACGAACTCTTGCTCGCTGCCGTCGCGCAGGTCGGCGACCGGCCCGAGGATCTCGGGGATGACGTCACCGGCCTTGCGCAGCACCACGGTGTCGCCGATGAGGACGCCCTTGGCCTTGACCACGTCCTGGTTGTGCAGGGTGGCGAACTCGACCTCGGAGCCCGCGACCGTGACCGGCTCGACCTGCGCGTACGGCGTGACCCGGCCCGTACGGCCCACGCCCACGCGGATGTTGATGAGCTTGGTGTTGACCTCCTCCGGCGCGTACTTGTACGCGATGGCCCAGCGCGGCGCGCGCGAGGTGGAGCCGAGGCGGCCCTGGAGCGGGATCTGGTCGAGCTTGACGACGACGCCGTCGATCTCCCACTCCACGGAGTGGCGGTTCTCGCCGAAGTACGCGATGAACTCCCGGATGCCGTCGAGGCCGTCGACCACGCGATTGTGGCCGGAAACCGGCAGGCCCCAGGTCTTCAGCAGGTCGTAGGCCTGGGAGAGGCGGGTCAGGCCGGTGAAGCCCTCAAGAGCGCCGATGCCGTGGACCACCATGTGCAGGGGGCGGGTGGCGGTGACGCGCGGGTCCTTCTGGCGCAGTGAACCGGCCGCCGCGTTGCGCGGGTTGGCGAAGGGCTTGTCGCCGGCCTCGACCAGACGGGCGTTGAGTTCCTGGAACTTCTCCATCGGGAAGTAGACCTCGCCGCGGATCTCCACGAGGTCGGGAACGGAGTCGCCCTTGAGGCGCTCCGGGATCTCGGCGATCGTCCGGACGTTCGGTGTGATGTCCTCGCCGGTGCGGCCGTCGCCGCGGGTGGCCGCGCGGGTGAGACGGCCGTGCTCGTAGGTGAGGTTCACGGCGAGGCCGTCGACCTTCAGCTCGCACAGGAAGTGGTAGTCCTGCTCGCCCAGTTCCCTGGCGATGCGCTCCGTCCAGGCGGCCATCTCCTCGTCGTTGAACGTGTTGTCGAGGGAGAGCATGCGCTGGCGGTGCTCGACCGCCGTGAACTCCGTCTCGTACGACCCGGAGACCTTCTGGGTCGGCGAGTCCGGCGTGCGCAGTTCCGGATACTGCTCCTCCAGCGCCTCCAGGGAACGCAGCAGTTCATCGAACTCCGCGTCGCTGACGACGGGAGCGTCCTTCACGTAGTACCGGAAGCGGTGCTCCTCGATCTGCTCAGCGAGGCGCGCGTGCTTCTCCCGTGCCTCGGCGGGCACCGTCGTCGTCTCCGCTTGCTTGTCCCCGGCCACCGTGTCGTCCTCCCGTTACTCTGGGTTGTCCGCGAGAGATCTCGCCGCCTGGACGCAGTGGGCGAGAGCCGTGCGCGCGTACCCCGGGGAGGCCCCCGCGAGTCCGCACGCCGGGGTGACCGTGACCGCCTCCGCGAGAAGCCCCGGTGACAGCCCCAGCCTGCGCCACAGCGTCCTGACACCCATGACGCTACCGGCAGGGTCTGACAATGGACCCTCCGTGCCCGGGACGACACCGGTGAAGAGCCGGGTGCCGGCCTCCACCGCCTCGCCGATCGTGTCGTCGTCACGCTCGGTGAGCAGGGAGAAGTCGAAGGAGACGGCCGCCGCGCCCGCCCGGCGGAGCAGGGCGAACGGGACGTCCGGTGCGCAGGAGTGGACGACGACCGGGCCGTCGTGCACCCCCATGGCATCGCGGAGCGTGGCCTCGACGACCTGCCGGTCGACGGCCCGGTGGGTGCGGTAGCCGCTGGCGGACTTCACCTGGCCGCGCAGGACGGCCGTGAGGGACGGCTCGTCGAGCTGCAGGACGAGCTGCGCGCCCGGGATGCGCCGCCGCACCTCGTCGAAATGCAGACGCAGTCCCTCAGCGAGGGAAGCGGCGAGGTCGCGGCAGGCTCCGGGGTCGGAGAGGGCGACCTCGCCGCCTCGCAGCTCCAGGTTGGCGGCGAGAGTCCAGGGCCCGACGGCCTGGACCTTCAGCGGGCCCTCGTACTCCTGTGTGAACTCCTCCAGCGCGTCGAGGTCCTCGCCGAGCCAGGAGCGGGCCCGCTTGGTGTCCCGCCCGGGCCGGTCGCCGAGCCGCCAGCCGCTGGGCTCCACGCGCGCGTACAGCTCGACGAGCAGGCCCGCGGTCCGCCCGATCATGTCCGCTCCCGGTCCCCGGGCGGGCAGTTCGGGCAGGAAGGGGAAGTCCTCGAAGGTTCCGGTGGCGGTCTTGGCGGCTTCTCGGGCGTCGCCACCGGGCAGGGAGCCCACACCGGTGGCCGCGCCGAAGCTGAACTGGCTGTTTTCGCTCACCGGAGAAGCCTACGCAGCGGCTCCGCCGGGGTCAGTTCCCCGGTCGCACCGTCAGGTCGTTGACCTCGGCGTCCCTCGGCAGGTCCAGGGCCGTCAGGATCGTCGTGGCCACGGACTCCGGGTCGATCCACTTGGCGGCGTCGTACTCCTTGCCCTCCTGCTGGTGGACCTTGGCCTGCATGGGGCTTGCCGTGCGGCCGGGGTAGACCGAGGTGACACGGACGCCGCCCGCGTGCTCCTCGTGGCGCAGGGAGTCGGCGAGGGCCTTCAGGCCGTGCTTGGAGGCGGCGTACGCGGACCAGCCGGCGTGGGCGTTGAGTCCGGCGCCGGAGTTGACGAAGACCACGTGGCCCCGGGCGGCGCGCAGCTGGGGCAGGAAGTGCCGGGTCAGCTCGGCGGGGGCGACGAGGTTGACGTTGAGCTGGTGCCGCCAGGTCTTCGGGGTGAGGTCGCCGACCGGGCCGAGGTCGACGACCCCGGCGATGTGCAGCAGCGAGTCCACGCGGTCGGGCAGCGACTGGTGGGAGAAGGCCCAGGAGAGCTTGTCGGGGTCGGCCAGGTCGCCGACGAGGGTCTTCGCCCCCGGGAACTCGGCCGCCAGCTCCTTCGCACGGCCCGCGTCGCGCGCGTGCAGCACGAGGTCGTCCCCGCGCGCGTGCAGACGGCGGGCCACGGCCGCGCCGATGCCGGAGCCCGCTCCGGTGATCACATGAGTAGCCATGCCCGCCATGCTCGCATCAGCGCCGGGCCCCTCATCACTCGATGCCGCGGCTCTCCTCCAGGTACGCCAGGGCACCCACCGGCTCCTCCGCGAAGAAGACCAGGTCGGTGAGCGGGCGGGGCAGGAAGCCCTCGGCCTCCATGCGGCGGAACTGCTCCTTCAGACCGTCGTAGAAGCCCGCGGTGTTGAGCAGGACGACAGGCTTGTCCGTGTGGCCGTGCTTCTTCAGTTCCAGGATCTCGGTCGCCTCGTCGAGCGTGCCCGTGCCGCCGACCATGACGACCACGGCGTCGGCCTTCTCCAGGAGGAGCCTCTTGCGCTCGGCGAGGTCCTTGGCGACGACCATCTCGTCGACGCCCGGGCGGGCCTTCGCCGAGAGGAACTGCACGGAGACGCCGGTGAGCCGGCCGCCCGCCTCCTGGACCCCGTCGGCGACCACCTTCATGAGGCCGACGTCCGAGCCGCCCCACACCAGGGTGTGACCGCCCTTGCCCAGCAGGGTCGCGAATTCGCGTGCGGGGCGGGTGTAGCGCTCGTCGAGGTCGGCGGCGGAGAGGAAGACACAGATGTTCATGAGCCCACCGTACGGGCACGGTCGGGCGCCGCGGTGACCCGCATTTTGGACTGCCGGTGCGGGAGCTTCTCCCAGTCGTCCATGAACCGGGCCTCCAGGCCGTGCTTCGCGGCGAGTTCGGTCAGCGTCCGGGTCCGGTAGTAGAAGTCCTCGTGGAGCACCTGGTGCTCCACGCCCTCGGTGCGGTCGAACGTGAAGTCGAAGAAGCCGCCGGGTGCGAGGATCCGGCCGACATGGGCGAAGCACTCCTCTATGACGTGCAGCGGCGAGTGCGAGAAGACGCTGTGCGCGTGCACGACGTCGAAGTGCGCGTCGGGCAGGAAGGCGAAGGTGAGGTCGTCGGCGAGCGCCAGGTAGGGCATCTTGGGCTGGAGGCCCTCGGACACGAGGGTGTCCTGGGCGGCGAGCAGGATGTGCGGCGAGATGTCGATGCCGTAGTAGTGGCCGGCGTCGAGGTGGTCGATGAACAGGCGTCCGGCGCGCAGATTGCCGCAGCCGATCTCCAGCATCCGGTGCTGCGGCTGGAGGCCGTGCCCCACCAGGTAGTCGAACTGCATGCGCCCGATCCGCGTCCACGCCTCGCGGGAGGGGTTGTGCCCCACCGCCGCCTCCGCGCTGCGCGCCGCGTCGGAGGCCATGACGGCGCGGTAGTAGGAGATGTGGTCGCGGTACCGCAGCCGCAGCCAGGCGTCCCGCACCGTGCGCCGGGCGTGCGCGGGCACGCGCCCCGGGTGGCGCAGGGCGTACCTGACCTGGTGGGCCAGGGTGCTGCGGTTTCCGGATGGTTCCGTTGCTCGCATGGGGGCCTCCTGCGGCGAGGGAAGAACTCCGCTACAGCGTGCGCTGTAACGAGGGACTCGGCTACCCAAGGAGGGCGATCGTGACCAGAGGGCACCGCATCACCGTCGAACCGAGCGGCCGCCACGTGCGCGTGGTGCACGGCGGACAGATCCTGGCGGAGAGCGACCGGTCGCTGGTCCTGCGCGAGACGGGCTGTCCCGAGCGGTACTACATCCCGGCCGAGGACGTACGCCTGGACCTGCTGACACCGTCGGGCACTCACACACACTGCCCGTTCAAGGGGGACGCCTCCTACTGGTCGCTGCCGGGCGCGGCGGACCTCGTGTGGGCGTATCCGGATCCCAAGCCGGATGTCGCGGAGATCAAGGACCACCTGTGCTTCTACGAGGTGGAAGTGATGTGATCGGCTGACGCACGGCCCGCCTCACCGATGAACACCGTGCCGTGCGGCAGTCTGCATGAGCATGGACAAGAAGATCCTTTCGCGCGACGGCACCCGCATCGCCTACGAGAGCACCGGACAGGGCCCCGCGGTCGTTCTGGTGAGCGGCGCGATGTCGACGGGCGGCACCCTGGCGCCGCTGGCCGTGTCGCTCTCGGAGCGTTTCCAGGCCGTGGTGTACGACCGACGGGGCCGCGGTGCCAGCGGGGACACCGCGCCGTACGCCGTGGAGCGTGAGCTCGAGGACCTGGCGGCGGTGATCGAGGCGGTGGGCGGCGAGTCGTTCCTGTACGGCATCTCGTCGGGCGGGGCGCTGGCCCTGGAGGCGGCGGCGAGCGGACTGCCGGTGCGCCGCGTCGCGGTGTACGAGACACCGTTCGCGATGTCCGAGGAGGGCGCCGAGGAGCGCGCGGAGTACACCGGGCGGCTGACGGAGGCGCTCGCCGAGGGACGGCGCGGCGACGCGGTCGAACTGTTCCTGCGGCTGGCCGGCCTGGCCGAGGGGATGATCCAGGGCGCCCGCCAGTCCCCCATGTGGGCCGGCATGGAGGCGATCGCCGCGAGCCTCGCCTACGACGACGCCGTCATGCGCGACGGCCGGGTGCCCCGCGACCGGCTGGCCGCGGTCGGCGTCCCGGTGCTGGCGGTCGCGGGCGACGCGAGCCCCGCCTGGCTGCGTGAGGCGGCCCGGGCGATCGCGGACTCGGTCCCCACGGGCACGTACCGCACGCTCCAGGGCCAGACGCACATGGTCGAGCCGAACGTGCTGGCGCCGGTGCTGACGGACTTCTTCCTGCAGGGCTGACGGGCCCGGCGTCAGGCCACGCCCGCCGTCGCCCGGGTCGTCGAGGCGATCGTCGCCGAGCCCACCACGCGCGTGCCGTCGTACAGCACGATCGCCTGGCCGGGGGCGACGCCGCGGACCGGCTCGGTGAAGGTGACCTCAAGGGAGCCGTCGACGAGTTCGGCACGCACCTCGGTCTCGCCGCCGTGGGCGCGGAGCTGGGCCGTGTAGGTGCCCGGGCCCGCGGGGGCGGCACCGCACCAGCGCGGCTTGATCGCGGTCAGGGCGCTGACGTCCAGCGCGGCGGCCGGGCCGACCGTGACGGTGTTGTCCACCGGGGAGATGTCGAGGACGTAGCGCGGCTTGCCGTCGGGGGCCGGGGTGCCGATGCGCAGGCCCTTGCGCTGGCCGATGGTGAAGCCGTACGCGCCCTCGTGCGTGCCGATCCGTGTGCCGGACTCGTCGACGATGTCGCCCTCGGACCTGCCGAGCCGGTCCGCCAGGAAGCCCTGGGTGTCGCCGTCGGCGATGAAGCAGATGTCGTGGGAGTCGGGCTTCTTGGCCACCGCCAGGTCGCGGCGCTCGGCCTCCGCGCGAATCTCGTCCTTCGTGGTGACCGTGTCGCCGAGGGGGAAGAGGGCGTGGGCGAGCTGCCGGTCGTCCAGCACGCCCAGGACGTACGACTGGTCCTTGGCCATGTCGGAGGCGCGGTGCAGCTCACGGGTGCCGTCGGCGAGCGTGACGACCTTGGCGTAGTGGCCGGTGCACACCGCGTCGAAGCCCAGCGCGAGCGCCTTGTCGAGGAGGGCGGCGAACTTGATCTTCTCGTTGCAGCGCAGGCAGGGGTTGGGGGTGCGGCCGGCCTCGTACTCGGCGACGAAGTCCTCGACCACGTCCTCGCGGAAGCGATCGGCGAGGTCCCAGACGTAGAAGGGGATCCCGATGACGTCCGCGGCGCGGCGGGCGTCGCGCGAGTCCTCGATGGTGCAGCAGCCGCGCGCGCCCGTCCGGAAGGATTGGGGGTTGGCGGAGAGGGCGAGGTGGACGCCGGTCACATCGTGGCCCGCCTCGGCCGCGCGGGCGGCGGCGACGGCGGAGTCGACTCCGCCGGACATGGCGGCCAGGACGCGGAGGGGACGGGAGCGCTGCGGGGTGTCAGTCATAGCCCCTCCAGGGTAAGGGGGCGCGGGAACCAGAGCTCACGAGTATCCGTTGACGATCACATGGGACAGCGGAAGGCTTCGAAGGACGGCGACCGGAAGGTCGGGCGTCGCGCGCTGCTGATCGGCGGGGCGGCGGCAGCGGCGGGCACGGCCGTGCTGGCCCGGGACGAGCTCGCGCGCCTGTGGTGGCGGACTCCCGGCGTCGAGAAGCCGCGCAAGGCGGGCGAGGTCGACTTCGCGGGTGCCCGCTGGGTGGCGGCGTCGGAGGCGAACTGGCGCCGGGCGGACCGCCCCGACGACTTCGGCATAGACATGGTGATCGTCCATGTCACGCAGGGCAGCTTCGACAGCGCGGTGAAGGCCTTCCAGGACCCGGGGCACAAGGCGGCCACGCACTACATCGTCCGCCAGGACGGGCACGTCACGCAGATGATCCGCGAGCTGGACGTGGCGTACCACGCGGGCAACCGCGACTACAACGAACGCAGTGTCGGCATCGAGCACGAGGGCTTCGTGGACCGCCCGCAGGACCTCACGGACGAGATGTACGAGGCCTCCGCCCGCCTCACGGCCCGCATCTGCGCGCGCTACGACATACCCGTCGACCGCGAGCACATCATCGGCCACGTGGAGGTCCCGGGCACGGACCACACGGACCCGGGGCCGCATTGGGACTGGGACAAGTACATGCGGCTGGTGCGGGAGGCGCGCAAGGCCCGGGCGTGACGGGAGCGGCGATCAGCGGCTGTGCATCCGCTCGAGCTGCTTCGTGGCGGCGACCACGGCGTCATGGAGTTCCCGCGCGACGGCGCCCTGCTTGCGCGAGCGCTCGTACAGGGCGCTGGCGCTCAAGCCGGCCGGAAGACGGTCGCCGACCTCGGGTAACTCGATGGCCCGGTACGCGCCGGCGAGACGGATGACGTCGCCGAGAACCTCGCCCAGCCTCTTCCGCCTGAGTACCGCGGCTTCGAACACATCGACCTTCTCCTGGACGAACTCCAGGTCCTTGGCGGTCGTGGGCCTGGTGTCCAGCTGACGGAGCCGGGTGAAGAGATCGGTCAGCGCCGCCAGCGGGCCTGCGAGGTCCTGACGGCGCTGCTTGAGCTTGCGCAGGACGAGATTGACCGCCAGAGCGAGAAGCCCGAGGCCCGCCGTGACCACGGCCGTGAGATACACGGGCGCGGCGGCGGCAGCGGCTTCGGTCAGCGCGTGCGAAGGCATGGCAGGTTCCGTTCCCAAGGGCAGGCGATGTCCCGCAGCGGGGGACTGTGCGCGACCCGTGAGAAACGTGCGCGCAAAGCTCACGTTAACGTTGCGACCACCGAGACCTCGTCGGCAGAAATGCACAATCTGCGACCCCGAAAACTATCCCGGTCGCACAGAAGCCTCTGATGGGGTCCTGGGAGCCGGTTGGGTGGCGCAGATCGGACCTGTCGCGCTGAAGCCCAGGTCATCAGCCCTTTGAGGGCCTCACCTGCGACGCCGCTCCCGAAAAGCGGGGGCAAGCGTTCCGCGTGCGAAACACGTGCGTTCCAGATGCGCGGTTCGCCAAGCGGTTCAACGTGCGCTTCGGTATGCTCCCAGAAACGGAAACGGTAGGTGACCAGCGTGTCCGAGGAACAGGGGAACGCGTTGTTCGACGCGGTCGACGCCCTGCTGGAAGAGGCTTCACCAGTGGACGGACTGCCCGAGCCCGCCGAGCGCAAGCGCCTGCGTGAGGCCGGCAGTCTCAGTCAGGAACGTGTGGCCCACACACTGGGGGTCCGCAGGGAGGCCGTGAGCGCGTGGGAAGCGGGCCGTTCGGAGCCCCGTCCACCCCAACGGGCCGCCTACATCCGGCTGCTGACAGGCCTCGCGGCCAAGTTCCCGCCCCCGCAGAGCATCGCGCCGCAGCAGTCCGTGCTCCGCGCCATCACGGCTCCGGCCGCCGCCCCGCAGTCGGCGCCGGGGAGCGGGCACAAGCCGCAGCGGACCGCGTCCGACTGACCTGGCCTCAGGTCAGCCCCGCCGCCCGCGCCCGTTCCACCGCCGGGCCGATGGCCTTGGCGAGGGCCTTGATGTCGGACTCGGTGGAGGTGTGGCCGAGGGAGAAGCGGAGGGTGCCTCGGGCGAGGTCGGGGTCGGTGCCGGTGGCGAGGAGGACGTGGCTGGGCTGGGCGACGCCGGCGGTGCAGGCGGAGCCCGTGGAGCATTCGATGCCCTGGGCGTCGAGCAGGAGGAGGAGGGAGTCGCCCTCGCAGCCGGGGAAGGTGAAGTGCGCGTTGGCGGGGAGGCGGCCCTCCGGTGCGGGGTCGCCGCCGAGGATCGCGTCCGGCACGGCCGAGCGGACCGCGGTGACCAGGGCGTCGCGCAGGGCGCCGACCTCGCGGGCGAACCATTCGCGCTGCTCGACGGCCAGTCGCCCGGCGACCGCGAAGGAGGCGATGGCGGGTACGTCGAGGGTGCCGGAGCGCACATGGCGTTCCTGGCCGCCGCCGTGCAGGACCGGTACGGGGGCGTGCTCGCGGCCCAGGAGCAGGGCGCCGATGCCGTAGGGGCCGCCGACCTTGTGGCCGGAGACCGTCATCGCGGCGAGGCCGGAGGAGGCGAAGTCCACGGGGATCTGGCCGAAGGCCTGGACGGCGTCCGAGTGCAGGGGGACCCCGAACTCCGCGGCCACGTCGGCGAGTTCGCGGATCGGCAGGATCGTCCCGATCTCGTTGTTCGCCCACATGACGGTGGCGAGGGCCACGTCGTCGGGGTCACGGGCGATCGCCTCGCGCAGGGCGTCCGGGTGGACGCGACCGTGGGCGTCGACCGGCAGGTACTCGATGGTGGCGCCCTCGTGTTCGCCGAGCCAGTGGACGGCGTCGAGGACGGCGTGGTGCTCGACGGGGCTGGCGAGGACGCGGGTGCGGGCCGGGTCGGCGTCGCGGCGTGACCAGTACAGGCCCTTGACGGCGAGGTTGTCGGCCTCCGTGCCGCCCGAGGTGAAGACGACCTCGCTGGGGCGGGCGCCGAGGGCTTCGGCGAGGATCTCGCGAGCCTCCTCGACGGTACGGCGGGCCTGCCTGCCGGCTGCGTGGAGAGAGGAGGCGTTGCCGGTGGCACCCAGGTGCGCGGTGAGCGCCTCTGCCGCCTCCGGAAGCATCGGGGTGGTCGCGGCGTGGTCGAGGTAAGCCATGGTGAGCCCGATTCTACGGCTCTGCTTCCACGGGCCTCAGAGCAAGGTTGGCCGAACGTGAACCGCTTTCCCGCACGGCTGCCGCCCGTCGTCCACGGGCCCGGCCGCGCCATGCCGGCGCACGGTCGTCCGACGGCGGCTCGGAGGCTCAGGAGTGCGGCTCAGAAGCTCCAGGAGATCGAGCTGTCGAACTCCATGAACGCCGCCAGGACCAGCAGGTCCGCGATACCCAGGCCGAGGCCGAGGTAGGCGCGGCCGGGGCGCTCGGTGCCGCGCCACAGGGCGATGCTCGCGAGCGCGATGGCGATCGGGCCGAGGAAGAGGTTGAGGACGAGCAGGCCGAGCAGGCCGAGGATGAAGGACGCGACGGCCATGCCGTCGGTGTCGCGGATACCGGTGCGGCGCGTGGCCGGAGCGGTGAGCTGCATGATGATCGACTCCCTGTCGGGTCGGCGGGCGGTGGTCGCGGGACGGCGGTCAGTGGGCCTGCGTGTGGCGCCGGCGGCTGTGGCGCTCGCGGATCGCGAAGATGCCGAGCCAGGCGGCGATGACCACGCCGGCGGCGACGGAGAACGTGAGCGGCGCGTGGGCCACGGTGCCCAGCAGGACTCCCAGCAGCAGGAGTGCGGCGACGATGAACAGCATGGGAAAAGCCCCCAGAGTTTCGATGAACGGTTGTGGTTACAGTTGTTCACTGACTTCCCAGTCTAGCGTCTCCCATGACTTTCAAATTCCAGAGAACAGTTGTTAACTGCATGGTATGAGTCACACTCTCGGCATCCGGCAGGCCCAGAAACAGAAGACCCGGCAGGCACTCCTGGACGCGGCCCTGGGACTGCTGGAGGAGCAGAGCCTGAGCAGCCTGGGGCTGCGCGAGGTCACACGCGCCGTCGGTGTCGCCCCGACGGCCTTCTACCGGCACTTCCGCTCCACGGCGGATCTGGGCGTGGCCCTGGTCGAGGAGGCGCTGGGAAGCCTGCACCCGATGATCCGGACGACGGTGTCCGCGACCGGCGACCACGAGGAGCGCGTCACACGCGCCATCGAGCTGATCGCCCGTCATGTCGACACGTACCCCGCGCATGTCCGTTTCATCGCCCGCGAACGGCATGGCGGAGTACAGCCGGTACGGGAGGCGATACGGGAGCAACTGGCCCGTTTCGCCCAGGAGGTCAAGGACGAGCTGGCCAAGGACCCGGTCTCCGAGGGCTGGACCGAGGACGACCTGCTGATGCTCGCGCACCTCTACGTCGACCAGATGCTGATCACGGCGTCGCTCTTCCTGGAGGCACTGGAGGGCCCCGAGGAGGAGCGTGAGCAGCGGAATCGGCACGTCGCGCAGGTGGCGACCCGCCAGATGCGGCTGATCGGCCTCGGCCGCCACCACTGGCTGGACTGACACCGCGCGCACAACGCGCCGGGGCGGCACGCCCGTTCGCCGAGCACGCCGCCCCTGTCGTATTCCGCCTACTGCTCCTTCTGCGCCTGCGGGGTCTGCTGCCCCTGCCCGCCCGAGGTCTGACCACCGCCGCCCGGCCCGCCGCAGCCGCCGCCCTGGCCACCGCCGGGGCCGCCCCGCCCGCCGCCCTGAGCACCGCCCGGCGCACCACTGGGCGCCCCCGACGGCGCCCCGGACGGCGCCCCCGACGGCTTGGCACCTCCGGAAGCAGCGTCCGCAGGTGCCCCGGAGGGCGCCCCCGAGGGTGCACCAGAAGGGACGCCCGACGGAGCCCCGGAAGGAGCACCCGACGGCACCTGGCAGGCCTGCTGCTGCCCGGAGCCGCCGCCGCTGTTCGAGGACGACGAGGAGTCACCCGAGCCGCAGGCCGCCAGAGCGAGGGGCGACAACGCCAGCAGGGCCACGGCAGGAAGGAGACGAGCACGCTTCATGAGAGACAGCTCCAGGGAGGATGAGGAAGTCCTGAGGCGAGCACTCAACCAACGCCGCCCAGGACTCCCCTCGGGACGCCCTGTGATCTGCCTGTCAGTGAGGCGAAGTTCAGCCGAGCCTGACCCGGGCGAGCTGCCGGGACTGGGCGACCAGGCGGTCGGCGCTGTCCCAGACCTCGGCGTCCTCCTCCAGGAAGCCGCCGGCGAGGTTGCGCGTGGTGATCGAGACGCGCAGGGGGCCCGGCGCCGGGCGGCAGCGGACGTGCACGGTCAGCTCGACGGTGGGGACCCAGCCCTTCAGCCCGATCTCGAAGGCGGTGGGCGGCAGGGCGTCCACCGCCAGCAGCAGGGAGAGCGGATCGTGGTCACGGCCGTCGGCGAGCCCGAACCAGGCGCGCATCTCGCCCTTGCCGGACGGCTGCCCGAGGGCCCAGCCCAGCGTCGACGGGTCCAGCTTGAGCATCAGGCGGTCGGCGATGGCCGAGCTGCCGTCGACGGGGGCCGGCCCGTCCTCGGGGCCGAAGCAGTGCTCCATCGGCGGGATCGCGGGCGGCTCGGCCGTCGTACGGACGTCGTCGGGCAGGGCGTCCAGGTCGCCGTAGGAGGCGAGGACACGGATGCGTTCGACCTCGCGGCCCTCGTCGTCGTACTGGAAGAGGGAGGCCTGGCCGGTCGACAGGGTGCGGCCGGTGCGCACGACGTCCGTGCGGACGACCGCCGGGCCGGGCTGGGACGCGGTCAGGTAGTGCGCCGAGACGGTGAACGGGTCGGCATGCGGCAGGGCGTCCGCGAGCGCGCGGCCCAGGACGGCCAGCAGATAGCCGCCGTTGACGGCGCTGATGATCGTCCAGCCGGCGGAGAGGTCGATGTCGTAGACGCCGGGCGCGCGGGGGGTGAGCGCGGTGTCGCGGTCGAACTCGCTGTCGCCGATCGTGGCCCGGACGGCCGGGGCGGTGGCTGCTTCTGGCATGGCTGAACAGTACAAGAACTGACTACTAAGCGGTAGCTTTTCTCGCTCGGCCCGCACCCCCGACTCGGTGAGACACGGGCAATTTCTCGGCAAGTGTCCGACTCGTCCGGACAGGCACCCGGGCCCTGCGCGCCGCGGCCCGGACGCTGATGCCGCTGTTCGCGCAGGGGACGGCCGTGGCCCTGGTCTTCACCCTGGTCGGCACCGGCGGCCTCGCCCTGGAGCGGCTGCCCATGGTGCGCCAGACCTTCGACGCGGACACCTGGCTGAGCGTCGATGTGCCGAGGATGGTCATGGACAGCTTCCGCGCACTGCGCGGCCGAGCTCGCCGTCGCCCACCCGGACCGCCACCGGGCCGCCGTCAGCCTGTCCGGCTACAACGGCCCGATCGGCGAACGCGACTCGCTCGCCGCGCGGAGCCCCGCCCTGCGTGCCGGGAACGACCCGTACACGCTGCTGCGCGAGGCGCCCGCCCCGCCACGGATCGCGCTCTACCTCTCCGGCCGGCCGCACGAGGCTACGAGGACGCCGTGGCGCTGGAGCAGGCCGCGAAGAGGCCCCTGCCGAGGAGCGCGGGCGGTCACACCATGGCACTGTGGCGGCCGCAGGTGGTCCCGGCGTTCCGCCGGCTGACGGCGATGACGGGCCGCGTGCCCGTCACGGCAGGAGGGGCTCCTCCTCCTCGCTCACCGTCGACCGCCGATGCCAGGCCCGCGGAGCTCGCCAGTGGTACCGCATCGCGAGCAACCGCAGGACGAAGCCGGTGATCACCGCGAGGGCGCTGGTCAGCGGGGACAGGGCGTCGTACCGGATGCACAGCACCACGATGGTGGAGCCGACGATCGCCGGGACCGCGTAGAGGTCGCGGTCCCAGCGCAGCAGGGAGGGCACCTCGTTGGCGAGCACGTCCCGCAGCACTCCCCCGCCCACCGCGGTGGCCATGCCCAGGCACGCGGAGGCGGTCAGGCCGAGCCCGTACTCGTACGCCTTCGTGGTCCCGGCGACGCAGAACAGGCCGAGGCCGGCCGCGTCGAAGACGTTCACGGCGACCTGGATGCGTTCCACGTGGGGGTGGAGGAAGAAGACGAGGAGGGTGGCGAGCAGCGGGGTGAGGAAGTACCCCAGGTCCGTGAAGGCGGCGGGCGGCACCGCCCCGATGACCAGGTCACGGAAGAGACCGCCGCCCAGCGCGGTGACCTCGGCGAGCACGGCCATGCCGAACACGTCGAAGTTCTTCCGGACGGCCAGCAGGGCGCCGGAGATCGCGAAGACGAAGATGCCGATCAGCTCGAGCGAGTGCTGGACGGACGGGGTGAAGAGTTCCTGGAGCACCCGAACATTTTTACCCACGGCCGAGCCCCCGCCCCCCGGGTGAGGGGCGGGGGCTCGGGCGGAATCACTTCTCGACGGAGGGAGTGGTCTTCTCCGCGGCGGCTTTGTGGGCCGACGACAGCAGCTCGGTGTCCTGCGGCTGCTGGTCCTCGAAGTTCTCCGGGTGGTGGCAGGCGACGCGCTGCCCGGCCCGCAGCTCCTTGAGCGGCGGCTCGGTCGTCTTGCACATCTGGGTCGCCTTCCAGCACCGGGTGTGGAAACGGCAGCCGCTCGGCGGGGCGATCGGCGAGGGCACGTCGCCCTTCAGCAGGATGCGCCCGCTCTTGGTGCCCCGGCGCTTCGGATCCGGTACCGGCACGGCCGACAGCAGGGCCTTGGAATACGGGTGCATCGGCGACTTGTACAGCTTGTCGCGGTCGGCCAGCTCGACGATCTTGCCGAGGTACATCACCGCGATCCGGTCCGAGACGTGCCGGACGACCGACAGGTCGTGCGCGATGATCACGTACGTCAGGCCCAGTTCCTCCTGGAGGTCGTCCAGCAGGTTCACCACCTGCGCCTGGATCGACACGTCCAGCGCGGAGACCGGCTCGTCCGCCACGACCAGCTTGGGGTTGAGCGCGAGCGCCCGGGCGATGCCGATGCGCTGGCGCTGGCCGCCGGAGAACTCGTGCGGATAGCGGTTGTAGTGCTCGGGGTTGAGGCCGACCACCGACAGCAGCCGCTGGACCTCCTTCTTCACGCCGCCCTCGGGCTCGACGCCCTGCAGCCTGAAGGGGGCGCCGACGATCGTGCCGATCGTGTGCCGGGGGTTCAGCGAGGAGTACGGGTCCTGGAAGATCATCTGCACATCACGGCGCATCGGGCGCAGATCGCCCGTGCCGAGGTGTGTGATGTCCTTGCCCTCGAACTCGACCGAGCCGCCGGTCGGTTCGAGCAGCCGGGTGATCAGCCGGCCCATGGTGGACTTGCCGCAGCCCGACTCGCCCACGACACCGAGCGTCTCGCCCTTGCGGACCTCGAAGTCGATGCCGTCGACGGCGCGCACCGCGCCGGTCTGCCGCTGGAGCAGGCCCTTGCGGATCGGGAAGTGCTTCTGCAGGCCGGTCACCTTCAGCAGGATCTCGCCGTCGGCGGCGGAGTCCTTGGTGAGGGTGGCCGCGCTGGTGTCCGGTTTGCTCACCGGTTTCTCGTCGCTCACAGCTTCGGCGCAATCTCTTCGGTCCAGATACGCTCCCGCTGCTCCTGGGTCATGTGGCAGGCGGCCCAGTGCCCGCCGCCGACCTCGGTCAGCTCGGGGCGGACCGTGCGGGTGACGTTGTCCTTCGGGAGGTCCGCGTACGGGCAGCGCGGGTTGAAGGCGCAGCCGGACGGGAGGTTGATGAGGGAGGGCGGCGCCCCCTTGATCGGGATGAGCCGGTCGGTCTCCTCCCGGTCCATACGCGGCATCGAGCCGAGCAGACCCCAGGTGTAGGGGTGCCGGGGCTCGGAGAACACGTCCTCGGCGGGACCGCGCTCCACGCACCGGCCGCCGTACATGACCAGCAGGTCGTCGGCCATCTCGGCGACCACGCCCAGATCGTGGGTGATCATGATGACCGCGGAGCCGAACTCCTTCTGCAGATCATGGATCAGATCGAGGATCTGCGCCTGCACGGTGACGTCCAGGGCGGTGGTCGGCTCGTCCGCGATGAGCAGCTCGGGGTTGTTCACCAGCGCCATGGCGATCATCGCGCGCTGGCGCATACCGCCGGAGAACTCGTGCGGGTAGCCGTCCACGCGCTTGGCCGGCTCGGGGATGCCGACCCGGTCGAGCATGTCGACCGCCCGCTGCTTGGCGGCCTTCTTGCTGACGTCGTGGTGGACCCGGTACGCCTCGACGATCTGCTGCCCCACCGTGTAGTAGGGGTGCATCGCCGACAGCGGGTCCTGGAAGATCATGGCCATCTTCCGGCCGCGCAGCCGCCGTACCTCGTCGGGGTCGGCCGCGATCAGCTCCTGGCCGTCCAGCCACACCTCGCCGGAGACGTGGGCACGCGCCGAGCGGTGCAGGCCCATCAGCCCGAGGGAGGTGACGGACTTGCCGGAGCCGGACTCGCCCACGATGCCCAGGGTCTTGCCCTTGCGGACATCGAAGCTGACGCCGTCCACCGACCTGACCAGACCGTCGTCCGTGTCGAAGTGGATGCGCAGATCCCGTACGGACAGGAACACGTCGTCCGCGGTGGACGGGGCGACGGGGTCCGGTTCGCCGAGAGCGGCTTTGTCGAGCTTGCTCACGAGTACCTCACCCGGGGGTCGATGGCGGCGTTCACCAGGTCGACGATCAGATTGCAGAAGACGATGAAGAACGCCGCGACCATGGTCACACCCATGATGATGGGCAGGTCGTTCTGCTGGATGGACTGGATGGCGTAGGCCCCGATGCCCTGCAGCGAGAAGACGGTCTCGGTGAGCACCGCGCTGCCGACCAGCAGACCGAAGTCCATACCGAAGATCGTGACGATCGGGGTCAGCGCGGAGCGCAGTCCGTGCTTGGCGACGACCGTGGTCTCCTTCAGGCCCTTGGCCCTGGCCGTTCTGATGTAGTCCTCGCCCATCGTCTCCAGCATGCCCGCCCGGGTGAGCCGGGCGTAGAGAGCGGAGAAGAGGAAGGCGAGGCTGACCCAGGGCAGGATCAGGTGCCAGGCCCATTCCGCGGGGTTCTCGGTGAACGGGACGTAGTCGACGCTGTCCCAGATGGGGATCTCGTAGACGAAGAGCGCGAGCAGGATCTGGCCGGTGAAGAAGATCGGGAGCGAGACGCCGGAGAGGGCGATGAACATGGCGATGCGGTCGATGGGCTTGCCCTTGCGCAGCGCGGAGATCACACCGGTCGTGACACCGAAGACCAGCCAGATCACCGCGGCGCCGACGGCCAGCGAGAAGGAGACGGGGATCCGTTCCTGAAGCTGGGGCCACACCTCGACGTGGTTCTTGAAGGAGTACCCGAAGCAGGGTGCGCTGCAGTGCGTCGCGTCGGGACCGAACTTGTAGTCGGCGCCGATCACGATGCCCTTGATGAAGTCCCAGTACTGGACGTAGACCGGCTGGTCCAGGCCGAGGTTCTGCTTGATCGCGGCGACGGACTCGGGGTTCGCGTCCTTGCCGACGTACTGGGTGGCCAACTGGTCGGCCGTCTGGCCCCCGATGCGGGGAACCAGGAAGAAGATGGCGAAAGTGACTGCGCTGACCACCAGCAGCAACAGCACCGCGCCCATGACGCGTCGGAGGATGTACGCAGCCACAGCTGTACGGCCCCGGGTC
>NZ_JBHUTX010000047.1:0-64754 GCF_042671245.1 Streptomyces sp. NPDC057099 | reverse complement strand
CCCCGACGGACGCCGCCCTGGCCGCCGACCTGGCGCTGCCGATCGAGGAGCTGGAGCTCACCGTTCGGTCGTACAACTGCCTCAAGCGCGAGGGCGTTCACTCCGTGGGTGAGCTCATGGCGCGCTCCGAGGCGGACCTGCTCGACATCCGTAACTTCGGTGCGAAGTCCATCGACGAGGTCAAGGCGAAGCTGGCCGGCATGGGCCTGGGCCTCAAGGACAGCCCGCCCGGATTCGACCCGACCGCCGCCGCCGACGCCTTCGGCGCGAACAACGACGCGGACGCGGGCTTCGTGGAGACCGAGCAGTACTGAGCGCTGCGCTGGGGCCAACACACCGGGCGTGACGCGCTCGGTGTCATGGCCGCACGGACGCTGTCAGAGTCGGGGCGTCGTCATGGCCGCAGGCCCCGACTCTGATACGACCGGCCGCCGGCCGGCGTCAGAGGTAGCGCCGAATGGGCCGCACGGCGGCTTCACGGGCACGTTGGAGCGCGGAGCGCTTCTTCCACTGCCCGGCCCGCATCCGTTCACTGGCAGCGATGTCCGCCTCGAAATGAGCATCGATCGTGGCGGTGAAACCATCGTCCAGGACGGCGAGCATCACCTCCTCGTCGTGGTCGAGGGAGCGCCGGTTGAAGTTGGTCGACCCGACGAGGGATGCCGTGCGGTCCACGGTGATGACCTTGGCGTGCATCATGGTCGGCTGGTACTGGTAGATCTTGACCCCGCAGGCGAGCAGATCCTCGTAGAAGTGCTGTCCGGCCAGTTGGCAGACCCGCTTGTCGGTGTGCGGTCCGGGCAGCAGGATCTCCACCTCCACCCCGCGGCGGGCGGCGGCGCACAGCAGCTCGATGAAGTAGGCGTCCGGGGAGAAGTAGGCGGTGGCGAGCCTGAGTCGCTCCTCGGCCGACTCGATGACCACTCGGATCAGGGTCTGCATGTCCTGCCAGCCGAAGCTGGCCGAACCGCGCACCACCTGCACCACCGCGTCGCCCTGCGGGCGGTGGATGGTGAACCGGTCGCGGTCGTCGAAGAGTTCGTCGTGACATTCGGCCCAGTTCTGCGCGAACGCCGCCGCGATGCCGTCCACGGCCGGCCCGCGTACCTCGACGTGGGTGTCCCGCCACTCCTGTGGATTGCGGGCGTCGCCGCACCACTCCTCGGCGATGCCCACACCGCCGGTGAACGCCACCTGTTCGTCCACGACCAGCACCTTGCGGTGGCAGCGGTGATTCTGCTTGAGCGGCGACAGGTACAGCGGTTTGCGGAACCAGGCCACCTGCACGCCCGCCCGGCCCATCTCCGCCAGCAGGTCCTTGTCGATCAGCCGGGCGCCGAAGCCGTCCAGCAGCAGCCGCACCCGGATCCCCGCTCGGGCCCGATCCGCCAGTGCGTGCGCGAACTCGCGAGCGATGGCGCCCTTCCAGTACACGAACGTCATCATGTCCACCGTGTGCTCGGCGGAGTGGATGGCGTCGAGCATCGCCGGGAAGATCTCGTCGCCGTTGCGAAGGGCCACGAGCGCGTTGCCGTCGGTGGCCGCGATGCCGATGAGCCGTTCCAGTCGGCGCCGTATCCGCACCGCTCGCTCATCGGGGGTTCTGCCGCGGTCCATGCGATCCGCGGGCCCCGCTATGTCCTGAGTACTGGTCATCCTTGCCCCTCAGCCGTCGCCGGCCTGTTGTCCGCTCACTCGGAGTGCTCCGGATCGCCCGTCCGCGCGGGCTGACCCCGGGTGTCCTCGGCTGTGGGCGGCAGGCAGAAGCAGGCGGTGACCGACTTTCCGTAGGGGCAGGGACGGGCCTCCCAGTCGTCGGCGAGGGCCTCGACGAGGAACATGCCCCGACCGCCGAGGCGGTCGCGACTGGGTTCGCGTGGTGAGGGCAGGGCAGCGTCGTCGTCGTGCACGGTGGTGTGCAGGCACCGGCCGTCCCAGGTCATCACAAGCCGGGCGGTGGAATGGGCGTGCACATGGGCGTTGGTCACCAGCTCCGAGACGGCCAGCAGGACATCGTCCACCGTGTGGGGGGAGCTGTCGGACCAGCCGAGGGCTTCCAGATGCTCGCGCGCCCAGTCGCGTGCCGCCTTGGGACCGGTACTGATCGGGATCGAGCGTGCCCATCCCACCGCCCGCACTGCCGCTTGCTCCACTTTCTCTCCTCCTAGGCCAGGATCCTGCCCCCTGCCGCGCATGCGACTGGTCACGTGGTCACGCTGACACTCAAGCGCTGGTGAGCATGCCTTCGCGCAGGCGGGCCAGTAGACGGGAGACCAGGCGCGAGACATGCATCTGCGAGCAGCCCAGGCGTTCGCCGATCTCCTTCTGCGTGAGTTCCTCGACGAAACGCCAGTGCAGGATCCGCCGGTCGCGTTCGTCGAGCTCGGCGATCATCGGTGCCAGGGCGTGGAAGTCCTCGACCAGTTCGAGGGCGGTGTCGTCGGCGCCGATGAAGTCGGCCAGAACCGCTTCGCCGTCCTGGCCGGTGTTGATGGCCGCGTCCAGGGAGGAGGAGTTGTAGCCGTTGGACGCCAGCCGGGCCTCGCGGATCTCCTCTTCCGGAAGGCACATCAACTCGGACAGTTCCCTGGTCGTCGGCGTGCGGCCCAGCCTGCCGCGCAGCTCCTCGGTGGCGCGGGTCAGCTGGGCACGGGCCTCCTGCAGACGCCGGGGCACATGCACGGCCCAGGAGGTGTCGCGGAAGAACCGCTTCATCTCACCGACGATGTACGGCACCGCGAAAGAGGTGAACTCGACCTCGCGGGTCAGCTCGAACCGGTCGATGGCCTTGATCAGACCGATCATGCCGACCTGGACGATGTCCTCCATCTCCCCCGGACCCCGGCTGCGGAACCGGCCCGCCGCGTAGCGCACGAGGGACATGTTCATCTCGATCAGCGTGTTGCGCGCGTACTGGTACTCAGGTGTTCCTTCCTCCAGTACCGCGAGCTGGTCGAAGAACAGCTTCGACAACTCCCGCGCGTCCTGGGGCGCCACCTTCGACGGATCCGCCATCTCCGGCAACCCCACGATGTGCCCAGCGACAGCGTGCACGGTTGTTGTCGTCATGATCTGCTCTCCCAGCCGGCCGACCTCTACGATCGTCGGCTCGGGCCGACGCAACGGCGCTTACCCCGTTCTCCGCCGCGCACGCCCAAGGGTTCTGAGAGTTCACTTCGCGGGGGCCACGGGGAAAACCGCGCTGGTCAGAAGGGCATGTGGCCACGGGCCCGTCGACCGGCCGAACCACTGCGACCGACAGCCTTGGAACTGCTGCGGAAGGGCTTGCTGAGAACGCGCCCCAGGAAGCCGGGGGCCTTCCCGCCGGCCCGTGCCCCGGCGCCGAGTGTGCGCTGGGAGCCGCGTTGCGGACGGTGGGACAGGCGCGGTACGAGGAAGGCGAGGACCGCTAGAACGACGCACAGCGCGACGATTCCGATGATCATCATCATGCAACTCCTGAACGTGAGACATGTTACCGATGCCAATGACGAGCGAATTTCCGTGCCGGGTACCCAGGTACGTCATGGGCGGAACACGGGCGGAACCACTGAACTCGCCGTGCTGTCACGCCTGGTCATCTCGGGCGGAGCGCCGGCGAAGCCAGACGGGCAATCCGTACCAGCACAGGGCGAACCACAACATGACCCCGCCGACCAGCAATTCGGCGAGAAGGCCCGGCACGACGACGTGGAGAAGAAGCAGAAGCGTGCCGCCGATCGTCAACGCGAGCAGCACCATGCCGAACACCATCAGCCTGCCGGCAACGCTGACGATGTGGTCCTTCATGCGCTGCCCGGACAGCAGCCGGTGTATGGAGACCGGCGCAATCAGCGCCCCGGTGGCGGAGGCTCCGAGTATCACGGTGATCACGTACACCACGTGATCGAAGGTTTCCAGCTTGTGGAAGTGCGGAGTGAACGCCACGCTCAGCAGGAATCCGAAGAGAATCTGCACGCCGGTCTGCGCGACCCTCGTCTCTTGCAGGATCTCGTTCCACCTGCGATTCAGACGTTCCCGTTCCGGTTCCTGGGGTTCCGGGGGTCTGTGATCTCCCGCTTCGCGGCAAGCGGGGCAGCCGGGCTGCGGCGCGTCGGACAGCGACTGGTCGGTCATGCTCATGGCATCCTCATCCTCAGGGAATCCCCGAATGCCCGCGATCGGCGATTTCACGTCCCTCGGGCGCCACGTCAGCCGGCTGGGGGCCGGTCTCCTGCGCGCGGCAGGCGGTCAGGCCGGAGCGATGAGGACACCGGCGGAGGTGAGGGCGACGAAGTTCATGGAACCTTCGTCCTCAAGAGGCCGTGCCCATGAACGCCGGTCCGGTAGGCCCGAGGACGACCGGATACAGTGCGCGAGACGGCAGCCTGGTCAGAGAGGGGTAGCGTGCCCGACACCAGCAACACCCGACCCGCCGACAGCGCAGCGCAGGCTCCGCGGCAGAGTCGACTGCAGCGCCTGATGCGCTACCTCCCCCTGATCGCCCCCGTACTTCTGTGGGCCGTGCCCTGCTGGGTGCTCCTGTACACCGGCCAGCACTGGCCGCTGCCCGTCACGCTGGTCGGCACCGCCCTGTTCGTCCTCGGCCTCGTCGGTATGCCGCTCGCGATGGCGCACGGCCACGGCCGGCGCCAGCAGGACCGGGCGGCGATCGTCGGTGACACCCTGCTGGGAACGAGCTGGGTTCTGTTCACCTGGTCCGTTCTGCTCGGCGTCTTCTTGCGGCTCGCCCTGACCGTGGCCGGCGTCGGCGAGGGTCAGGACCGGGCGCGAATCGTCACGTGGGCCGTCCTCGGCGTGACCGCCGTGCTGCTCGCCTGGGGGTACGCCGAGGCCCGCCGCGTGCCACGGGTACGCCGACTCGACGTGCAACTCCCCCGGCTGGGTGCCGGGTTGGACGGCCTCCGCGTCGTCCTCGTCACCGACACCCACTACGGCCCACTCGATCGCGCCCGCTGGTCAGCACGGGTGTGCGAGACGGTGAACACCCTGGAAGCCGACCTGGTCTGCCACACCGGCGACATCGCGGACGGCACAGCCGAACGCCGCCGCGCCCAGGCCGTCCCACTCGGAACCGTGCAAGCCACCCGGGCCCGGGTGTACGTCACCGGCAACCACGAGTACTACAGCGAGGCCCAGGGCTGGGTCGACCTGATGGACGAGCTGGGCTGGGAGCCGCTGCGCAACCGCCACCTGCTGCTCGAACGCGGAGGCGACACCCTCGTGGTCGCCGGCGTGGATGACGTCACCGCCGAGTCCTCCGGCCTGGCAGGCCACCGCGCCCACCTCACCGGAGCCCTGAACGGCGCCGACCCCGACCTGCCCGTCCTGCTCCTGGCGCACCAGCCCAAGTTCATCGACCGGGCAGCAGCCGCCGGCATCGACCTCCAACTCTCCGGCCACACCCACGGCGGCCAGATCTGGCCCTTCCACCACCTCGTCCGCATCGACCAGCCCGCCCTCGCCGGCCTCAGCCACCACGGCCCCCGCACCCTCCTCTACACCAGCCGCGGCACCGGCTTCTGGGGCCCGCCGTTCCGCGTCTTCGCCCCCAGCGAGATCACCCTGCTCGTGCTCCGCTCCCCGCACCCGCCCGCCTCGCCGTAACACTGGGCGGGCCGACAAGGCGGCCTGCGGCCCGCTGCTCAGCGCTCGCCGTACGGCGTCCCTCGGGTTTCGCCGGACTACGCTCGCGGCGTCGGGCCCGGGGTCTGCGGCCATGCGGCGCAGGAGCGAGCCGGGCCGTCCGGCCCAAGCAGGAGGCGGACGCGTTCTGCCCAGGTACGAAGCGCCTCGGCGTCGCCGGTGGTGAGGCGCTCGGTGCCGAGGTCGCCGCGGGCGAGCATTCCGGGCGCGCTGCCGTCCCTCCGGCAAGCGCAAGGGCCAGAAAAGGGTCCGTCGTCGTGCTCTACGGTGTTGGTTCCGTGGGTTCGGCTCCAACTCGCGATTTTGCCGTTCCTGGTTTCTGGACGGGCCAGACGCATCAAGTGCTTCCCGATCCCAGTGCCCCAGACCCGGGGCATCGCGTAAAGCGTGCCGATTTCCGCGACGGCAGGGGTCTCCTGCGATGGGCCGAAACCTGCGAATCCGACGACCCCCGCCTCGACTTCAACGGCGCGCACCCCCGGAGGGGCAATGCCTGTCGAGTCTGCATGGCCGTCATTCTTCACGTCCCTTCAATCCGGGCCAAGTTCTCTCCCGAGGGGGCGATGCCGGGTGCTCGGTTGCCTGTTCCCGTAGTGCCCGTGGGGGCGCCGTCGCCGATGGTCACTCCGCAGGGTGGGGAAGTGAGGGAGCTGCGGCCCGGCTCCGAAGTACGGGCTGGGAATGCTGGATCTCGTTGAGCAACGGCGGGACGGTGGGGACCTCCGGGGCGTTCGCGATGTCCTCGGCCGTCAGCCTGAAGCCTTCCGGGTAGGCGTCGCGCTGCGTGCGGCGGGCGGGCTCGGTGGTCCGCCAGGTGTAGAGGCAGCGCCCGCACTGCAGGACGTCCCAGACGCCGGGGACGGGCGAGGAGTGGAGTGTGTCAACGGTTTCGAAGGTGCAGCGGGGGCAGCTGGTCATGACGGATTCTCCTTTTCGGGCTTCGCCGGCTGTGTGTCAGCCGCGGGCTTCGGCCATGAGGTGCTGGATCCTGGCTGTCCACTCCTCGGTCTCGGGCAGGTCCTTGACCGGAGTGGCGAAGTTGCCGCGCTCGTCGGGGCTGACCGGCGTGGTGGCATCGATGATCATCTTTCCGGTGATGCCGGCCGGCTGGGCGGCGGGCGCCAGCTCCACGACCGAGAGGTTGGGCAGGATCATGACGTCGCCGGACGGGTTGACCTTCGAGGACATCGCCCACATGACCTGCGGCAGATTGAAGGGGTCCACGTCCTCGTCGACGACGATGACCGTGGAGATGTAACCCAGCCCGTGCGGCGTGGTCATGGCGCGCATCGCCACGGCCTTGGCGAAACCGCCGTAGCGCTTCCGGGTGGAGACGATGGCCAGCAACCCGTGGGTGTACATGGCGTTGACGGCCTGGACCTCGGGGAATTCGGCGCGCAGCTGCTTGAGCAGGGGCACGCAGGTGTTGGGTCCGACGAGGTAGTCGCACTCGGTCCAGGGCATGCCGAGGTAGAGGGACTCGAAGACGGGGTTCGTGCGGTACGAGACGCGGTCGATCCGGACGACAGGCATCCGCCGGCCGCCGGAGTAGTGGCCGGTGAACTCGCCGAAAGGGCCCTCGATCTGCCGCTTGCGGCCCTCGATCACGCCCTCGATGACGACCTCGGAGCCCCAGGGGACGTCGAAGCCCGTGAGCGGGGCGGTGGCGATCGGGGCGGGGGCGCCGCGCAGGGCCCCGGCCATCTCGTACTCGCTCTGGTCGTAGGCCATGGGCATCCCCGCGACGATCGTCATCGCCGGATCGTTGCCGAGGGTGATGGCGATGGGCAGGTCCTCACCCCTCTCCTCGGCCTTGGCCAGGTGGAGGGCGACGTCGTGCACGGGCACCGGCTGCATGGCGAGCCGGTTCCTGCCGATGACCTGGAGGCGGTAGGTGCCGACGTTCTGCTTGCCGAAGTGGTCCGGGTCCTCGGGGTCGCGGGAGACGACCGCCGCCTTGTCGAGGTAGAAGCCGCCGTCTGCGTCGTTGAGGCGGAACAGCGGAAGCACGGAGAAGAGGTCGACGTCGTCGCCCTCCTGCGTGTGCGCGCGCCAGGGGGCGTCCTCGCGGCGCTCGGGCGCGACAGGGAAGTCGTCCCAGCGCCGGGCGAACTCAGCGACCTGCTCCTTGACCGGTGTGTGCTTCGGCAGGCCCAGGGCCAGGGCGTGGTTGGCCCAGGAACCGTGCACGTTCATCGCGATCCGGGCGTCGGTGAAGCCCTTGACGTTGTCGAACCACAGAGCCGGGGCGCCTTCGCCGATACGGCCCGTGGCGTTGGCCGCCGCGGCCAGATCGGGTTCGGGAAGGACCTCCTCGGTGATGCGGAGCAGCTGTCCCCCCTTGTCCAGGGTGTCCAGGAAGCTGCGCAGGTCGTCGTACGGCATGGGTGTGAAGTCCTCTTTTCTGCTGGGCTGTTCCGCTGGGCTGGGGTCCTCAGGCCGCGGGGCGCGCCTCACGGCCCGCGCGCATGCCGTTCCAGCGCTTCGCGGCGGCAGGGGCGGGCAGGTCGAACTGGTCGAGGACACGGCCCACGACGTGGTCGACGATGTCCTCCACCGACCGCGGGTGGTTGTAGAAGGCCGGCATGGGCGGCACCAACTGCACGCCCATGCGGGCGAGCTGGAGCATGTTCTCCAGGTGGATCTCGCTCAGCGGTGTCTCGCGGGGGACGAGCACGAGCCTGCGGCGCTCCTTGAGAGCGACGTCCGCCGCCCGCCCGACGAGGCCGTCGGCGTACCCGGCGCGGATGCCCGCGAGGGTCTTCATCGAACACGGCACGATCACCATGCCGTCGGTGCGGAAGGAGCCGGACGAGATCGTCGCGCCCTGGTCCTCGGGCCGGTGCGTGACGTCGGCGAGTGCGCTCACCTCGGCCACCGTGAGGCCGGTCTCCAACTCGATCGTGGTGCGCGCCCAGCGGCTGAGCACCAGGTGGGTCTCCACGTCCGGCAGCTCGGCCAGGTGCTCCAGGAGACGGACGCCGAACACGGCACCCGTCGCTCCGGTCATGCCCACGATCAGTCGCACGGTGATCAGCTCCCTCGGTCGCGTCTACGGGCCGCGTACGTCGAGTACGTCGTGTACTTCGAGTACGGACTGTTTCGGTCGCCACGACACCGGGGGCGGACATGAGGTCCAAGGCCCGTGCGGCGTTCCGGCGGCCCCGCCGCATTCCACGCTAGGTGCCGTCCGAGGACCGAGGGCCGTACGCTGAGGACAGGCCATGAACAAAAACGGACAAGATGGCGAGGTCACGGACCTCCCCTTCAGGGCTGTGGCGGGAGCACCGCCGGGGGCGCAGGTGCTCGCCCTCTCCGCCCTGCTCGACCGCGCCCGCGGCCACGACCGGGACGCGTACGCGCCGATGCGCCCCTCCTTCCATCACCTGATCAGCGTGCGCTCCGGCCGGCTCGACTGCTCCGTCGACTTCGGCGAGCACACCCTGGATGCGGGAGCGTGGTTGTGGGTGCGGCCGGGACAGATCCTCCAGTTCCGCTCCGACCTCGCGGCGGCCGGGGGAACCGTGGTCCTCTTCCCGTCGGGCGTTCTCGACCCGGCCACCGCGAAGGCGGCCGGCGTCGACCGGCCCGCCCTGCGCACGGCACCGCTGTATCCGCGGGACGACGCGCCGCGGCGCACCCTCGACCTGCTGGTGGACGAGTACGGGCGGCTGGCCGACCTGCCGCTGGAGACCCACATGGAGGTCGTACGCCACCTCCTGTCGGTACTCCTGCTGCGTCTGGCGCACGAGCGGGGCGGACCCGGCGACGACGAACGGGGCAGCGAGCCTTTCCTCCGCTTCCAGCAAGCGGTGGAACGGGACTTCGCGCGCTCACACCGGGTGGAGGACTACGCCGCGAGGCTGGGCTACAGCGTCCGTACGCTCACCCGCGCCAGCCGGGCCGACGCCGGCTGCGGCGCCAAGCACTTCATCGACGAGCGGGTCCTGCTGGAGGCCCGGCGTCTGCTCGTCCACACGGACCTCGCGACATCCGCCGTCGGAGAACGCCTCGGCTTCCCACAGGCCACGGCATTCACCAGGTTCTTCCGCACCCGGACCGGGGAGACCCCGGCCGCGTTCCGCGCCCGATACCGCAACGCCCCGTAGGGCTGAGCGGGGGGGCGGATCCTGGCCGCGCCCCTGAGGACTCGAACCAGCTCGTCCCGCTGACACCCTGCGGGCCCTGTCACCGCGCAGGGCCCGTGCGCCTGTCGTCCGTTACCCGAACAGGCGCCGCTGGATCTCCCGCCGGTAGTCCTCCAGCGTCCTGTCGGGGTGGACCGCCGCGGCCTGGGCAGCCTCGTCGGGCCGGTCGTGATGCGCAGCGCCGCCGCGGCGACGGACTGCGGAGGCGCCGTCCCTCGCCCGCATCGGCCTGCGCCGGGAGCCGGCCAACCGGGCCGTCCGGGATCAACTGCCGGTGGCGGCGGCCCGTGCGACCGCCTCGGCGAGGGCGTCGGCGACCTCGTCGGCATGGGACAGGTGCGGGGAGTGCCCGGACGGGACACGAACGCTGTGCGCCGCGCGGGCGGCCCACTGCTCCTGGACGGCGGGCGGAAGCGCCGGATCCTCGGTGGCCACGACGTACGTCAGGGGAACGTCGCTCGGCACCGCACCCAGTTTCTCGGTGAAGGCGCGCATGCCCTGCCAGTTGAGGCGTTTGACGGCCTCGGCGGTCAGGGTCGGGTCGACACCGCTGAAGATGGACTCTTCCGCGTCTCCCGCCTTGACGGCGAGGTCGTCGGGAGAGCGCATCCAGGCGGGCGGGAAGGCGCCGCCCATCCACTCCAGCATCGAGGTGCCGGCCTCCAGCGCGAAGGCGGCGATGTAGACGAGTCCGGTGACCTGGCCGGCTTCGGCGGCGACCCAGGTGGCGGGCACACCGCCGTAGGAGTGGGCGGCGAGCACGACCGGCCCGTCGACGGCCTCGACCGCGGCCCGGAGCACCGCGATGTCGTCGGTCAGTCCCTGGGCGGCAGCGCTGTCGGGGTCACTGCTGGGGAGGTGCACGGCGAGCGAGGCGATGCCGCGGGCACCGAGCCGCTCACGCAGCGGGGCGAAGATCCACGGGGTGTGCATCGCCCCGTGCACCAGCACGACAGTGGGGTTCATCAGAGGTTCCTCAGGTGCGAGGGGTCAGTCGGTCATCGCGTCACGGACCAGTGCCGTGTCCACGAACTGTTCAAAGCGGACGATCAGTCCGCCACGGACGGTGAAGTGGTGGGCGACGCGGACGTCGATCGGCTTGCCGGTGGCCTTGTTGGTCGCGGTGTAGCGGGCGAGGACGACGACGTTCTCGCCGTCGACGACATAGGTGTCGTCGTGGGCGATCCAGCCGTCCCAGCCCTTGCCCAGCTGCTCCATCACACCGGAGGTGACCCCGTCGGGGGTGCGGTAGGTGCCGGCCAGAGGGAAGCCGGCCATCTCCTTCCACTCCACGTCAGGGGCGAGGGTGGCACGCAGCGCCTCCAGGTCGCCGGCCGCGGAGGCCAGGTACTGGCGGCGTACGACGTCGGCGGGCGCGGTGGAGGTGGCGAAGTCGGTCATGTCAGCCCCACTTCATCTCGCCCTTGGCGACCTTGGCACCGATCTGGGCGGCGATCAGCATGCCGTTGTCCGGGTAGCGCGCCACGAGTGCCTCGGTCAGCGCGGCACCGTCGGCGGCCTTGCCGAGCTCCTCCTCGAAGGCGACGAGGTACTCGCGGGTGGCGGTGATGGCGGAGGCGCCGGCCGGCGCGTGGGGCAGGCGGTGGCCGGGCACGACCAGCTCGGGCTGGAGGGCGGCCATCTCGTCCAGCAGGCCGATCCAGGCGGCGCGGTCTTCCGGGGCAGGGGTGTCGGCGACCCAGACGTGCTCCTGCTGGAACAGCAGGACGCCGCCGAGGAGGGCACGGGTCTCGGCCTGCCACAGGTAGTGCCGGTCGGGCAGGCCCTCCGGACCGCCCCTGAGCTCGAAGCGGTGGCCCTCCAGGATGAGGTCTCCGGTCAGCGGCTCGAGGTCCACCAGACGGGTCGGCAGGTTCGGGCCGAGCGCCGCCCACGCCTTGAGTTTGCCCTCGTAGGTGTGCTGGATGTGCTCGATGACGAGCGGGGTGGCGACGAACCTCGCGTCGGGGAAGGCGTCGGCGATCACTTCGGCGCCGAAGTAGAAGTCGGGGTCGGCGTGGCTGACGAACACGGTGGTCAGCTTCTTGCCCGAGTCGAGGATCTCGGCGGCCAGCCTGTGACCGTCGGCGCGGGTGAAGGCGGCGTCGATCAGCAGGGCCTCACTCTCGCCGGTGACGAGGGTGGCGGTCTTGTTCTTGCTGCCTGCCGGGAAGTCCAGGTCGAAGATCTTGAAGGAGAGGCTGCTCATGACGGTTCCTTTGGGGCGAGGTGCGGGGAACGGGGGCGGGGGTGGGGTCAGGAGGTGCGGGAGGCGGTGAACGCCGCGATTCCCCGCTCCACCTCGTCGGTGGAGGCCTTGCCGACGGCCAGGACTGCCACGTGGTCGCCGTCGACGGCGAGGAGGGTGGGGAAGGCGTTGACGCCCAGGTCGGCGGCGCGGAGGCGGTCCGCTTCGGCCTCGGCCCGCGTCTCGGGCGCCTCGAAGGCGGCGGCGACGGCGTCCGCGTCCAGTCCGTACTGCTCGGCGATCTTCCGGTAGGTGGCCGTCTCGGACAGGCTGAGACCGTCGACATAGAAGGCGTGCTGCATGGCGGTGGCCAGTTCCGCCGCTCGCGCGGGGGCGGCCTGACGCAGGGCGGCCACGCCACGGGCGGCGTCCTCGGAGTCCATGACGAACGAGCCGTCGGCGATCAGCCGCTCGTACGCCGCGCCGAACTCGGCGCCGGTCAGCTCGGCGATCTTGGCGTTGGCGCCGGCGACATACCCGAACTCCCGTATGGGCACTCGGCGCTCACCGCTGAACAGATGACCCGAGACCACCTCGACGGTGAGTTCCGGATGCCGGGACACCACCTCGAGCAGCGTCGCGGAGAACCCGTGGGACCAGCCGCAGTAGGCATCGAAGACGTGGACGAGCTTCATGGAGGACCTCGACGGAAAGGTGTGGCGCCGACCTGGTGCGAGCGGTTCACGCGACCAACAGTACCTGACTAGTCAGATATTCCCATGATCGAACAATGCCGCATCCCCACGTACTCCCCACCGTCGATCAGGCTTGAGCAAGTCCGCCGCCGTACGCAAGCCGGCGACGGAGCGGCGTGCGGAGACCCTGAAGGCCGCTGACGCCGAGTTCGCAGCGAACGGCCTGGCGGGGAGGAGCCTGGAAGCCATCGCCGCGCGGGTCGGCGTCTCCCACCTGCGGATCGTCCAGATGTTCGGCTCCAAGCGCAGCCTGTTCCTCGAGGTCGTACACGCCGCGTTCGCCGCTGCCGAGTCCACCCTGATCGGACTCTGCGACACCTGTCGACGGCTGCTGCGGAGCGAGCACACCATCGGACTCGTGATGCTTCACGGCTACGACGCGGCGGCGGACGAGGCCGTGCGCGAGGCGGTGAAACGGCGGCAGCTGCGACTGCAGGAGGCCAGCACCCGCTTGACCGGGGCGGACGCGATGCCGGCGCGCACGTTCTTCGCCACGGGGCTGGTGATCACCGTTTCCACGCTGCTCGAACTGCCCGGACAACAGGGCGACGCGGAGTGGGCGGCATGGATCCTCCAGCTCGCCGCCCCGCCCGACGGCGCCATGTGGGACATGTGCGGCTCGCGGCCTCTGACGGCCACTGCCCTCAGGGGAGCCGGGGCAGCGTGTCCCGCGCCGTATGGCTGAGTACGCGGAGGTTCTCCGCGAACCGCTCGCGTTCCTCGGCCGGGAGGGGAGCCAGGAAGTAGCGCCTGATGTTCTCCCGGTGCACTCGGGCCGCGGCCACCGTGGTCTCCTCCCCCAGCGCGGTCAGGCGCACCAGCCGGCCGCGCCGGTCGCCGGGATCCTCGACACGGTCGACCAGACCGGCCGCCGCCATGCGGTCCACCAGACGGGTCGCCCCTCCCGTGGTCAGCACCTGCTCCTGGGCGATGGCCCGCATCGACAGCCCCGGCTTTCCCGCTCGCCCCAGGATGAGCAGCACCTCGAACGTCAGATGGCTGATGCCGCACTCCACCTCCAGCGCCCGTCCCAGGATGTACTCCAGCCGGTTCGCGGCCCCCTGCAGCCGCCCGAAGGCCAGGATCAGGGCGTTGTTCGCCGCTTCCGCCGGCGTCGCGATCTCCGCCTGCTCGTCCATGGTCCTAACGCCCTTTCCGCTCCTGCTCCCACCCCGCCCACCGGTCATGTTCGCATCGGTACGGCCCAGCCTGTCACCGGTTCACCGCCGGCCTTGATGGGCCAGCCGGAATGCGCCTGGGGTCACGTCGACGTGGCGGGCGAAGAACTTGCCGAAGTTGGTGGCCTCGGGGAAGCCCAGCCGGCGGGCGATGGTCGCGACCGGTTCGTCGGTGTGCGCCAGCAGCCGTTGGGCCTCCAGGGCGACCCGTCCGTCGATGACGTGCTTCACGGGCTGCCCGGTCGCGGCCAGGCTGGCGCGGGTGAGTGTCTTGACGGTGTATCCGAGGCGGTGGGCGTAGTCGGCGGCGCGGCGGGTGGTGACGTAGGAGCGTTCAAGCTCGGCGCGGAAGCGGGCGTAGACCTCCCCGCCGGCGTGCGCGCCGCCGCCGTCCGGGTGGGGCAGCCGGTCGATCTGCAACAGCACGGTGGCGAGCAGGAGTCGCAGGATCTCGGACGACACCGTGTGCTCCGGCCGGCCGTATTCGGCGCGCAGTTGGCCGAGCAGGGTGGACAGCACCGCGTACTCGGGAGTGGCGCCCAGTTGCCAGCACGCGGGTCCGTACCACTCGTTGACCAGCCGGTCGGCGCTGCTGGAGTGGGGCGGGAAGGCCGGTGTGAACAGCAGATGGGTGCCGTTGGCGGTGGCCGGTCGTACGAAGCGCTGGACCTGGCCGGGGCGGATCCACAGCAGGGTGCCGGGGCGGCAGGGGTGGGCGACGAAGTCGATGGCGTGTTCGCCGCTGCCCTCGGTGACGAGGGTCAGGGTGTGGAAGTCGACCCGGTGCACCGCGTCGAGCCGACTGCCCCGGCGTAGGCGACGCTCGTGCAGGGTGGCCAGGTCGATGATCTCGAACCCGGGGACGCGTTCCTCGGGGGGATTGAAGTCGAGCCGGGGGATGGCCCCACCCCGGGAGGGAGCCTCCGCGTCAAGATCCGCCGCATTCATCACTGGCTCCGGGATGTCCTCGATTTACCATGCCGGGTCTCCAGCGTATCTCGTCTGCCTGCGATTTCACGGCGAGAGTAGAGGACATCAAGGCAACGCAAGGCCGCCCCTCACCGCAAGGAGCACCCCATGAACGGCACGGTCACGGTCCTCGACAAGGGCGCGGTCCGCATCCACAGCTACATGTCCCCGGCGGACACCTTCCACACCACCACCCAACTGATCGAGACCTCGGCGCGGATCGTCGCGATCGACGCCCAGCTGCTCCCCGCCTACGCGGACGAGGCGATCGCCTACGCCAAGGGGCTCGGCAAGCCGCTGGACCGGCTGATCGTCACGCACGCCCACCCGGACCACTACAACGGTGCCGCCCGTTTCGGCGTCCCGGTCCACGCGCTGGCGGAGGTGCGCGAGCAGATCATCGCGCGCGGCGACAGCACGTTGCCCACCGGCCTGGTCATCCCGCTCAGCGACTTCACTCCGACCGTGGAACTCACTCCCGGCACCGAGGTCATCGACGGCGTCCCGTTCGTCTTCGAGGCCGTCTCCGGCGGTGAGGCCGCCGACGAGCTGCTCATCAAGCTGCCCGAGCAGCGCGTTCTGATCGCCCAGGACCTCGTCTACAACGACGTCCACCTCTACCTGGGCAACAACGACATCACCGGCTGGCAGCAGGCCGTCGACACGCTGGCCGCCGAGTCCGGCTACGACACGATCCTCGCCGGGCACGGCCTGCCGACCGGCCCCGAGGTCTACGCGGACGTACGCCGCTACCTCGCCGACGCCCGCGAACTGCTCGGCGACGACGGTGACGCGTACAAGAAGGCGATCGTGGACCGATACCCCTCCCACGTCGGCCCGTTCATCATCGACATCGCCAACCGGTCCCTCTTCCCCACCGGTAGCTGATCTCCTCTCCCCTCCCTCTTCCTGATGGCCCACGTCGCTCGACCCGCACTCTCCCGCAGTTCCGTCATGTCACAACCCCGCCTGCCCCGTCCGCGCGCCGCGGCCGTCGCGATCGCCTCGCTCCTGGTCCTCGGCGCGTCCGCCCCGGCCCTGGCAGCCTCCCGGACGGCCGGGGAGGCGACCGCCACCCACGCGCATCACCACCCGGTGCCCGCCAGTTCTTCCGTCGCCGGCGTGACCGGGGTCCACACGCCCATCCTCATACCCGACAAAGGCGGTGCGGAGAATGTCGGGTGATCGGGGCCGGTGTCTCCGCACGATGGGGGCATGGATGACACGACCCTGGTATCCCGTTTCCTCCGCGACGGCTTCGTGAAGTTGGAGGGCGCCGTCGCGCCGCGCGTGGCCGCGGACTGCGCGCGGCTGCTGTGGCGGGAGACGGGCTGCGACCCGGACGACCCGTCGACGTGGACGCAGCCCGTGCACTGGGTGGGCGGCATGGCGCAGGGACCGTTCGCCGCGGCACCCAACTCCCCGTCCCTGCAGCACGCGTACGACCTGCTCGTCGGCCCGGGACGCTGGGAGCCGCGCTACTCGCTGGGCACGTTCCCGCTGCGCTTCCCGCACGAGGAGGAGCCGGACGACGCGGGCTGGCACATCGAGGGGAGCTATCTGCCGGAGGGCGAGAGCTGGTACTTCACGAATCTGCGCTCCCAGGGCCGGGCGCTGCTGATGCTGTTCCTTTTCAGCGAGGTCGGCGAGGAGGACGCCCCGACCCGGATCCGGGTCGGCTCACACCTCGACGTGCCGAAGGTGCTGGAGAAGTACGGGGAGGACGGGGCCAGCGGGCTGACCCTCGCGCCCGATCTGGTGGCGGCGTCCGACCACCGGCCAATCGCCCTCGCCACCGGGTCCCCGGGCGACGTCTTCCTGTGCCATCCGTTCCTGGTGCACGCTGCGCAACCGCACCATGGGGTGCGGCCGCGCTTCATGGCCCAGCCGCCGCTGATGCCGGCCGCGCCGTACGAACTGGAGCGGGCCGACGGCGCGTACTCGCCCGTGGAGATCGCGATCCGCCGGGGCCTGGGACGGGCTACCCCCGGTCCGGACGGGGACGGCACCGACCACAGCGCTGGGTAGACGTGCTTGACGATGATCGTCGGCAATTGCCGGATGTCCTCCGCGCTCACGGGCATGCCGCCGTCGGAGTACGTCCGACGCCGTCGGCTCACCCTCGCGGGCGCCGAAGTCCTCGCGGGGCGTGAAACTCTGCTGGAGATCGCGGTCCGCTATGGCTACAGCTCCGGTGAGGCGTTCGCACGGGCGTTCCGTGCCATGCACGGCATCGGACCGGGCGAGGCCCGGCGTACCGGCGCCACACTCAACTCCCAGTCGGGGATGGCCTTCCACCTCACCACCTTCGGGCCAGCACTGCAGCGGTGCAGCCGGAACGCGTGCTCCATGATGGCAATCATCGACTTCCAGTCATCCGGTGTCGTGGAAGCTTCCCGGTCGTGCGCAACACACAGCGGGCCGCGATCTGTGGGCCCCTCACCGGGGATGTGCTCAGTGGTTGTACTTCATTGGTCCGACATGTCCTTGCGGGTGGACGTGGCCATGTTGATGTTGCGGATCTCGTCCACGCGAACCAGGTCGCAACGGGCGCCGATCAGGATCTGGCAGAGCGTTCGGCGATATCCATCTCGTTATGCCGCGACTTCAGCGGAAGTCCTAGGAAGTACAGCGCGGGGAGCCGTTGGGCGGGACGGTCAAAGATCGGTGTCGTGCACGAGGCCGCCGGGTAGTGGAACGCCGGTCGCCTCCACCAGCTCCCGCTGCTGAGGTCGGCGTCGCCCACTCCGAGCGCGCACCCATCGAGGCGATATCCCTCGCGCCGTCCCGACCCCGGAGGTCCTGTAGCGCAAGCCGCCCGTGCTCGCGACCGCCGCACTCCCAGGGACGACGCTTGGGCGCCTCGCCGGCCCGGGCGGAGCATCGTCGCGCTTGCAAACACCAGGTCGCCAAGACCACGCTCCGGCCATGGACTCCGGCGTTCACACACTGGCGAGAGGAATCGCATCGTCGGGTTGCCTGGAGGCATTTACGCTCCTGGCAACCCGACACGGCCACGGTACGAGCGCTACAGCTCCCGGGGGCCCTGGCCGTCAGATGTTCGACGAGCCCTCTGGGCGGGCTGTCACGGCGCCATCTCGTACGCCCCGGACAGTGCCTCCACACGCTGCCAGACGCGCCCCGAACGCGCTTCGTCGACGACGGGACGCCGGACCGCGCCGAGCGCCCAGCGCTGCTGATCCACCGTGGCCGAGTCCTTGCCGTGCAGTTCGACGGCGAAGGTGGAGAAGTCGCGGACGAGGACGGAGAACAGCTCGTCGAGGACATCCTCGTCAAGGTCCGTCAGGCGGGCCTGCTCCAGGATCAGCTGGCCGTGCACCACCAGCGCGAACAGTTGGCCGACGGCGAGCAGAAGGTCGAGGTCGCGGCTCTGCTCCTCGTCGGGGGCCGCGGTGGCGACGAACTCGCACAGGGCGTCGGCCTGCTCGCGGAAGCGGGCGACGTTCGGCACCCCGGCGTATGCGTCGTAGGCGGGGCGCCAGTCGTGGAAGCGTACGGAGCCGAGGCCGCGGGCGGGACCCTGTTCGAAGAGGAAGGTGTCGTCGGCCGCGTCGAGGCGGGTCGGTACGGGCGCGAACTCGGCGGGGTTCAGGAGGTGGTTGCGCATGAACTTGAGGATCAGCGCGAGGTTGACGTGGACCGTGCCCTCGAGCTTGGGCAGTCCCCGGATCTCGACGGCGGCCTGGGCGAAGTAGGTGTCCTTCTCGAAACCCTTGGCGGCGATCACGTCCCACATCAGGTCGATGACCTTCTCGCCCTCCGTGGTCACCTTCATCTTCGTCATCGGGTTGAAGAGCAGGTAGCGGCGGTCGTCCGGCGAGGCGGAGCGGAAGTAGTCGACGGCGCGGTCGCTGAAGAGCTTCATGCCGACGAGGCGGACGTACGCGTCGGCCAGCTCGCGGCGCACGTGCGGGAAGGCGGTGACGGGGCGGCCGTACAGGATGCGGTTGTGCGCGTGGGTGACCGCCTCGTACATCGCGTGCTCGCAGATGCCGATCGAGGCGGTGCAGAGGTTGAACTTACCGACGTTGACGGTGTTGAGGGCGGCGTCGAAGGCGGCGCGGCCCGTGTGCAGGACGTCGTCCGGGCCCACCGGGTAGTCCTCGAGGCGGAATTCGCTGACGTACTTCGAGGAGTCGACGACGTTCTTCACGACGTGGTACGCCGAGTGGCGGCTGTCGGCGGCGAAGAAGACGTAGCCGTCCGGGCCCTCGATGTCGGTGCGGCGGCCGAAGACCGAGACGAGCCCGGCGGCGTTGCCGTTGCCGATGTAGTACTTGGAGCCCGTCGCCGTGAAGCCGCCGTTGCCGTCCGGCGTCAGCAGCATGTCGGTGGAGTAGATGTCGGCGCCATGGGTCTTCTCGGAGAGACCAAAGGCGAACACCTCTCCCCCGGCGAGGAGTTCGGCCGCGCGGGTGCGAGCCGCGGTGTTGTCGCTCTGCCAGACCGGTCCGAGACCGAGGATGGTCACCTGCCACGCGTACCAGTAGTCGAGACCGTAGAAGCCGAAGATCTCGTTGAGGGCGGCGATCCGGGCCGTGTCCCAGCGCTGGTCCTTGTCGCCGGCGGCGGACGCCGGGGTGAGGAAGGTGGCGAACAGCCCTTCCTTGGCGGCGAACGCGAGGAAGTCGGCCAGCCAGACGCGGGACCGATAGTCCTCGATGAGCCGGCGCTTGCCGCGGTCCTCGAACCAGTCGACGGTGGCACGCAGCAACCTGCGGGTCTCGGGGTCGAACTGCGCCGGGTCGTACGTACGGGGGTTGAAGAGGAGGGGGTCGGCCATGAAGGTCCGCCTTCCGAGGGTTGAGGGTGGAGAGTGCGGGTCTGAACGTCGCGGGGCCAGAACGGCGTTGGCCGGCCGGTCAGGCGTGTGGGGGTGACATGCCGAGCCGGCGGAGGGTGGCGAGTACGTCGTCGAGCCAGGCGATCGTCATCCGCTCGTACGCGATGCCGCCGCGCAGCACGACATGCTGCAGTTCCTGACCGGCGTCGAGCGGGGTGGGGGCTTCCGGGCCGGTGAAGTCGCGCAGCTCCCCGGCCACATAGTGCGCGAGCCGGTCGCTGTGCACCCGGCGGTGCCGTTCGACCTCACGGGTCAGCGCGGACGGGTCGTCGAAGGCCGCGCCGCGGATCTTCACGGCGAGTTCGTGCCGGATGCTCTCGGGTTGGATCGGTTCGTGCAGCCACTGAGAGAGGGCGGCGCGGCCGGGGCCTACGACGGAGTACTCCTTCTTGTCCGGTCGGCTCTGCTGCGACAGCTCACGGACGGCGAGCAGGCCCTCGGCCTCCATGCGCTTGAGAACGCGGTAGATCTGCTGGTGCGTGGCGGTCCAGAAGTATCCGATGGACCGCTCGAACCGCCGGGCCAGCTCATAGCCGGAGCCCGGCTTCTCCAGCAGGGAGACGAGGATCGCGTGCTCGAGCGCCATACCCAGATCCTTCTATGCAACTCGTTGCATAGCCAAGGGGCGCTGCCCAGGTGAGACAGGGCTCACGCGGGGTGGCGGTGGATGGCTCTCTCAGGTCCACCGCCGCTGCGCTCTTGTTCGGCTCCGGGCGCTTGATCTCGACGACACGGCCGCGGGTGCCGCCGGAGATGAGGACGCCGCGCGCGTACCGCTCAGCTCGTCCCTCGGAACGTGTTGCGATACGCGCGCGGCGACACCCCGAGCGTCTCCCGGAAGTGCTGGCGCAGCGCTGTCCCGGTACCGAAGCCGGCCGCTGCCGCGATGTGGTCCACCGGTTCGTCGGTCCGTTCCAGGAGGCGCCGCGCGTGCTGCAACCGCTGATCGGTCAGCCAGCGCATCGGTGTCGCTCCCGTCTCCAGCAGGAAGCGCCGACTCAGTGTCCGTACGCTCATCGATGCCTCCCGGGCCAGATCTTCCAATGCCAGCGGCTCCCCCAGATGACGGAGCGCGTAGGCGCGGGCGGCGGCCGTGGAACTGGTGCCGGGTTCGGGCACCGGCTGCTCGATGTACTGCGCCTGCCCGCCTTCCCGGTGCGGGGGTACGACGGTGCGCCGCGCGACGGTATTGGCCACATCGGCCCCGTGGTCGCTCCGGATCATGTGCAGGCACAGATCGACACCGGCGGCCACGCCCGCGGAGGTGAGCACGCCCTGATCATCCGTGTACAGGACATCGGGATCCACGTGCACCTCCGGATACAGGGTCTGCAACTCGTCGCACGACTTCCAGTGCGTCGTCGCCCGTCGCCCCGCCAGCAGCCCGGCAGCCGCCAGCACGAACGACCCGGTGCAGATCGAGGCCACCCGTGCCCCCGCCGGGATGCGGGTCAGCGCCTGGCGCACCGGCTCCGCCAACTGCCCCCGTTCCTGCGGCTCGTAGTCCTCGGCGGCAGCCGGCACGAGCACCGTGTCAGCGGTCTCCAGCGCCCGCGGACCATGGGCGACGTTCACGGTGAAGTCCGCTTCGGTGGTCAGCTCACCGGGGTCCGGCGCGCAGGTCACCACCGAGTACAGCGGTCGGCCATCCGCTCCGACGGCTGTTCCGAACAACCGGTGGACGATGCCCAGCTCCATCGGCAGCAGCCCCGGGCGGACCAGGGTGACCACCCGATGCGGCACGTTCCCGCTCACCTCAGGCATGGCCAGATCCTTTCACTTCGCGACCAGCTGGCCAGTGGTCGGGGGTTGCCCGCCCTGCGAAGGATGGAACACATGGAAGAAGCGACCACGGCACGCCTCCGGCAGCCCCAGGGCGACACTGACCGTTTCCCCGCAGATCCGCGGCTCGGCGCCATGGGGTACCGCCCCTGGTGGGTGGCCGCCATGGCCCTCCTCGCCATCGTGGTCGCCGGTGCCTTCTCCACGATGCCCGGCATCCTCCAGGACCCGCTCCAGCAGGAGTTCCACTGGTCACGCGGCACCATCGGCCTGGCTTCCTCGGTGAACATGGTCCTCTACGGACTCACCGCCCCGTTCGCCGCCGCCCTCATGGACCGTTTCGGCATCCGCCGTGTGGTGGTCGCGGCACTGACGACGGTCGCGGCCGGCTCTCTGCTCACCACGGTGATGAACGCCTCCTGGCAGTTCACCCTCTTCTGGGGACTCCTCGTCGGCCTCGGCACCGGCTCCATGGCCATGGCATTCGGAGCCACCGTCACCAACCGCTGGTTCACCACCCGGCGGGGGCTGGTCACCGGCATCCTCTCCTCGGGCAGCGTCTTCGGGCAGATGGTGTTTCTGCCCGCCCTCTCATGGACCATCGACCACTACGACTGGCGCCCCGCCCTGGTCACCCTCGCGCTCGCCGCGCTGGTCGTGGCCCCACTGGTGTGGCTGATCCTGCGCGACCACCCCGCCGACGTCGGCCAAAGCCCGTACGGAAGTGAGCACTTCGTTCCCAAGCCGCCGCCTGTCACGGGTGCCGCGCGTCGCACCCTCACCGTGCTCCGGGACTCAACGCGCACCGCGCCCTTCTGGCTGCTCGCCGGCGCGTTCGCGATCTGCGGTGCGACCACCAACGGAATCATGTGGACGCACTTCACCCCGGCGGCCCACGACCACGGCATGGCGGTCACCACCGCGTCGACCCTGCTCGCCCTGATCGGCGTCTTCAACGTGGTGGGCACGGTCGTTTCCGGGTGGCTCACCGACCGCATGGATGCCCGCCGCCTGCTCGCCGCCTGCTTCACCCTGCGTGGCCTCCTCCTTGTGCTGCTCCCCGTGATGATGGCCGCCACCGTCACCCCGGCCATGATGGTCTTCGTCGTTGCCTTCGGCCTTCTCGACCTCGCCACCGTGCCGCCCGTCATCGCCCTGTGCCGAACCTTCTACGGCGACGACAGCGCCATCGTCTTCGGCTGGGTCAACGCGGCCCACCAGATCGGCGCCGCCCTGGCCGCCCTCTTCGGCGGCGTCGCCCGCGACACCTTCGGCAGCTACGACCTGGTCTGGCCTGCCCTCGGCGCCGCCTGCGCCGGCGCCGCACTGGTCTCCATGGTCATCCGCACGACGCCCACCGGCCGCGACAACAACCCCGCATCCCCGATCCGCGAGACACAGCGGCCCCGGTAGCCTCACCGTCGCCAAGGTCGGACACCGCGGTCGCACGCGGGTGCAGTCCCGTCTCGTACCGTCGGAAAATGCGGGCGTGGTCGTCATCGAGATCGACGTCTCCTTGAGAGCGTGGGGGGCTCCGGCAGAGGTTCCTCCGGGCGGACCGCTCGCGACGCCAGAGTCAAACTCTCCTTGCTCTACGTCTTCCTGACGGCCCCTTAATTGCGGTCCCTTGACGGGAGTTCGACGGCGCCGTCCGGAGGCCGTCAGAGAGGCGCAAATTCCGTGCCGGAAGCAGCGGTTCGGGTCTCCGGCCCGGCTAGGTTTCTCCGGGCACGCGACGGCGTCACGTCGCGCCGGCGCGGCGGCCACAGTCCTGGAACCAGCAAAGGCTCCCGACGCTGCCAGATGCGGTGCTGACGAAACGCGGCTCGAATCCGAATTCTCGTGTCAGGAAGAAGTCTTCCGACGGCCCAGAAAGGCGAAGACCGCCAGAACCACTCCCTGCAACACACGCACCTATCCCTCCTACGATCAACACCGCAGAAAAGGCTCGCACACCTCTTATCGCGTCACCCATCGATGCGCCCTTCCGCCGCCTTCCACTACCGCTCCTTCGTATGCCCGTGGAGTCGAGATAGGCACTGCTTCACCGGTACGGCTGCGGGCGCCGCCTCGGTCGGCGTCGTGCGGGGCAGCGGCGGACGATCGGGGGAATGCCGGGTGACTCTGCCGCGCCCGGACTGGTTGTCTGACCATGACCTGCGAAGAGTTGCGCAACTTGATCACGCGTCTACTGGCAGGGAAGGACGTTTCGCCTCGGTGGGCCCACGACCCGGGAGCTTGTTCGAGGACCCGGGTGGAATGCTGACCCGGACGGCTGGCCCCGACGGCCGGGAATTCACCGTCGAGGTGACAGAGGCTGCTCAGCGACCATGACGACAGAGCGCCATCCCACAACTTCCCCGACGCCTTGGCCTCCGGCGCGGCAACGAGCCGAAGCCCCGCCGGAGCTCCACCGGCGGGGCGGGCCGGGCCACCCAGATCGAGGCGCCTGCCCAGGAGCTACTTCTGGCCGCCGGTGTCAATGATCTTTTAGGCGTCTTCCAGTCGTTCCTGTCGGCCTGGGCAGCCGGCTCTCCAGCGAAACCGCCCGGTCAGGACGCCGTGACCACGATGCCGGGGGAAGGGCACCCCAATGGCTGAAGCGGACGAATGGCGCAGACCATGCACACTGTCCGCATCGGGCGGGGACTCTCCCCCCGGCCGCACGGCGGGGTCAGTTGGCGTTCACCAGGTCGTGCGCCGGCACGGTGACCGTCCGCTTACCCGGCGTGCCGCCGAGCACGATCTTCCGCAGGGCACTGTTGTTGTCGAGGTTGGTTTCCTTCAGCCGCTTCTCCGGGTTGGCCAGCACCTGGATGTAGTAGGTGCCGTTGGGCACGCCGGTGATGTCGAAGGACTGGCCCGGCAGGTCCTGGGTGTAGGTGTCACCGGAGCCGACGTCCAGCACCTCGCGGACGGAGATCGAGTTCTCCTCACCGCAGGCGGTGGAGAGGTCGGTGTTGTAGGGGTGCCAGTTGGCGTTCTTCACCGTGTAGTCGATGGCGTCGGTGTTGGCCAGGCAGAACGCTTCCTTGCCGCTGCGCACGGCCTCCTTCTTGTCGGCCTTCAGCAGCCGGTAACTGGCGAAGTCGGTGAAGTGCCAGTGCACGTGCCCCGGGCGCGGGTCCCACTCCATGGTGCCGGTCGGGGTGTAGCCGACCTGCTTGCCCTTGGCGTCGTAGAAGTACTGGAAGGCGTCCATCTTGGCCTTGCCGGGCGAGCGGAACCCGTCCACCACGAGCTGCGCCGGACCGGCGTTCCAGACGTTGGCGCTGAACGCCAGGTAGTCCTTGCCGGGGATGTCCTTGTCGCCGTCGCCGATGGTGATGCCATAGGCCGGCAGCGAGCGCAGGTCCGGCTTGGGGACGTCCGGGACTGAGGGCTTGCCGGCGGGCCGCTTCGACAGCGGTTCGAGGGCGGGCGCCTGACGCGAGCCGTCGGTCTGGCCGCCGCTGTCCCGGGCCTGCGAAGACTGCGCGGACATCTGCTTCTTCTTCAACGCCCACGGCAGGGCCGGCGGCGCGGCCTTCAGCGGACCGTGGCCCACGTTGTACGAAGGACCCGCACCGCTCGTCACCGGCGCGGAAGCCTCAGCGGGCGCCGGGGCATGCCCGGGCCCGTGACCGGCGTGCGCGGTCGGCGCCTGGTGACCGGCAGCGTGCCCGGCGTGCTCGCCGGCCTTCGCGGAGCGGGGCGCGGCCGCGGAGGTGCTCTCTTCGTCCTCGTCGCTTCGTTCCACCACGGTCACCTTGACCGTGGCCGCTTTGTCGGCGATGCCGAACAGGTCGCGGTACTTCTTGGCAACACGGACCTTGGCCGTGTACGTACCGGCCGCCAGCTGGACCGGCTCGGTGTAGGAGCCCGCGTACGTGTTGGCCGCCCAGCCCTTCTCGACGCCCCACACGGAGCCGAGAGTGAAGGGGTTGGTCGAGCAGCTCTCCGGATACTTGGAGGTGGAGGGTGCGTCGGGCCGCACCCGGCCGCTGGCGTTGTTCGGGCAGAAGCTCTCGCTGCGGGTGAGGACCTTCTTGCCGGCCTTGTCGGTGAAGGTGATCTCCGAGAAGCCGGGCAGCCCGGAGAAGTCCTTCACGGTGCCGGTGGGCAGCTTCTTCGCCTTGGCCTTGCCGCCCTCGTACACGGTCTGGGTGACAGTCACCGGGTCCTTGTAGGACTTCCGGGTCACCTTGAGTTCCAGCGGCCTCCCCTCGGCGATGAGGTAGGTGCCGAGGTCCAAGTACACACCCGGATCCTCCTTCCAGGTGGTGAGCGTCACCGAACCGGTCGCCGCGACGAGGCCCAGCTCGGGGCCCTTCGCGGCCTTCGCAGGCTCCTGCGCTGCGGCCACGATGCCGGCCGTGACAGCCGTCACGGCGATGGCCGTGGTGCCGGCGAGCAGCGTACGCCGCAGCCGAGCGGTGCGTCTTCTGGTCATGGTTCCCTCGTCCTCCGGTGCTGTGAGAAGGAAGCAGGCGGCACGGCGCGTCCGCGAGGTCCGGGCCGGGGCCGCCATGTGAGAGGCGTTTGCTTCGCCCGCGCTGCGAGAGGAACGAACCGGTTGCTCGGTTGTCCGGAAGACGGAAAGAGGGCGGGGTGTTGGCCGAATGCCGTCGCAATGACGAGATCCGGCCGTCGATGCGGGCACACCTCACCCGCCATCCCGGCATGTGACGGCGTGTGGGAGTGCCGCCGCATCTCCCTTCGGAGCGCACGCTCCCGACTCCGCTTGTTCCGCGTGGAGTTCGCGAGGAAGCGGCGTGCGTGGGCCAGGACGAGAGTGGGCCCCCACTTGGCCACTTGGTCGGGCCCGAAATGGTCGGTGGCGACGAGGTCTTCGAGTTGCTGGCCGACGTCTGCGTGGTCGTGCGAGTCGAGGAAGACGGCCAGGACGCCGTCGGGCCGGCGGGGCTGGTGGTGGTGTCGACGACCTCGTGCGGTACGGGTGGGTACTGGCAGGGTTCGCGTTCCAGGGCTTCGATCTGCCGGGCCCAGTACTTCGCGTCCCGCAATTCGCCGCGGCGCAGACGCATGGCGTTGAGGCAGACGGCGCCGGTGGCCTGGCCCCCGCCGACCGCCGGCCGGATACTCGTTGTTGTCGGTTGTCGAGCATGAGTCAGCAGACGAAGACTGCTGACCCGAGCCCACCGCGCTGAACCACGATCATGCCGTCAGCCGACGATTTCTTGGTCATGAGCATCGTCCCGCGCGGCCAAGGTGGCACAGAGTCCCGAGGGAAGGCGATCACGACAAGGCTCGCCATTCCCGAAAGCACGGTGGTCAGGGGCCGGTTCGCCCATGCATCCATGAATCCCGTCGTCACGTGAGGAGCACCAGCGGTACGAGGGCGAAGGGGATGCCGAAGGGGCGGTTGGCCCGACGGCTTGGAAGGGCTCCCACAGCCTTTCCGGCACCAACTGGTCAGCGAAGGCCATCGATCCTGGCCTCCTCTTCCTGAGCCCGGCTCACTGCCTCACCGCTCGGCTGCGGCTGTGCCCCGAAACGCGCAAGGTAGTGCCATACCTTCTTGACCGCCTGCGGGTCATAGCGGCCAGTGCCCGCGGCATCCCCGACAACGCGCGGATCGAGCCTGCCACCGACGGCGATCTGCGTGCCCAGGGCAACGTACTCCTGGCCCCGGTAGGTGGGATTCCGGCAGAGCTCCTCGACCGTGAGCCGGAATCCAGGGTGCCATTCCACCGGAAAGGGAAGACACCGGGAGGCAGCCTCGACGGCAGTGCCCTGATAGCAGGGGTCCAGGACCAGCGCCTCGACATCGCGGTCCAGCCGGACCGGCCCGTGCACCTGCGCCTCGATGTAGTCGTCGAGGGCGTCTTGGTCATCGGCCAGTGCAAGTTCGATGAGGCCCATGCGATCCGCCGTACCGAAGTCCGAGGGCTCCAGGAAGCTGTCCGGGTAGCAGAACGTGGTCCGCGACAGCGCCGAGGCCGTGAGTCGGAAATGCGCGGAACCGAAGCGCGGCGCCGCGCCGACGGGCTTGTGGCGGAAGTTCAGCCCGCCATAGACGGGCCGCTCGTGAGCGGCCGCGTTGTCGTAAGCACCATCGAACATCCGGCTTTCCCACCGCCACCGGTCGCCGCCTGAGTAGGCGGTCAGGCCACCGTTGCTCGTTCCGGTGACGAACTGCGAGAGATAGACACCGCCCTCTGCCAGGGCCTCCAGGATCGGCTTGCCGTATGCCAGACGGTCCGGATGGAAGTTGAGGGTCACCCGCAACGTCGGGTCCACGGGCGCACCGGACGAAAGCCCGGCCATGTGCCCGAGGGCCCGTTCCTGCGCTGTCTGGGAGGCGTCGGAGCTCATTCGCGAAGTGTCCCCCGAGCCGATCAACCCGTGCACGCGGGTTTGTGGGCAGTGTCGCCCTGGGACGTTCTTCGACGGTGGAGGAAGTCGTCCGGCATCGGCGCCACAGCCTTCTTCGGCGGTGGCGCGCTGGTTCTGAGCGCATCGCTGCCCGGCGGCGGAGACGACCAATACGCCCACTCCGAGTTGTGTAACGGTCCGCCACTCCCGTGTCGGGTGAGGCATGACCGAGGGGGTGTATCACGCACCCCGGCGTGGTACACCGTCCGCATCCGGGCCTGAGCGGACATGGTGACCAGATGAACCCGCCCGAAGATGCTCTCCCCTGTGACATCGACGGCTGCCGGCTCCCGTAGAGCCTGCGGGGACTCCGCCTTCGTACTCAGGCACGGCGCGCTCGAGTCTGCTGTGCCCCGGAACCGCGGCGGAGGCGAAGACCTGTAATCGAGGCGACTCCGGCAGCGGGCGATGCCGGTGATCATTTCGTTCGAGGTGTCGGTCCCAGATCACGGCTGCGAGTACGTGCTCACTGCTCACCGGCGAATGGCTGCCCAGGCCAGTGACGTTGCGATGCGAGCGCCGCACGGAACCCGCCTGTGCCCACGGCGTGCTCGCAGCATTCCCACCGCTCGACGTTTCCCCAGGTCAAGCCTCAAGTCCTGCTGGGAGGGATAAGCCCCCGCCGGGCGACCGGCAGGGGCCAACGCCGCCCGTCCTCCTACTTGGTGGTGCGGTAGGCGCGGTGGATGGTCTGGGTCAGGGTGTTGCCGTCGGCGTCGGTGAGGGTGACGCGCAGTGAGACCGGGCCGGGCCTGGCGGGGCTGGTCAGCTTGAGCTGCTTGCCGTTCACGGCGGTGGTCTTCTTCCAGGTCTTGCCGTCGTCGTAGGAGACGGTGAAAGCCAGCTTGCGCAGTGTGTCGACCTTGGTGGCGGCGCCTTGGAGACTGAAGGGAACGGTGAGGGTCGTACCGGCCTTGGCGGTGCTGGCCGTCGACAGGCTGGGCGTGTAGCGGACGACGGTCAGCGGGAGCCGCTTGGGCTTGTCACCGGGGACGTGGGCCGAGGTGAAGGTCCAGGTGGCGGTCGTACGCGTACTGACCGCGGACTGGGCCGGATCGCGGGAGACGTCCACGTCGAGCTTGTACGTGCGCTTGCCCGCGGGCAGCGTGTACGAGTCGCCGTTCAGCGGGGCGTTCACGGCGAAGATCTTCTTGCCGTCGGCGTGGAGCGAGCTCCTGGCCTTGGTGTGGGTGGAGACGCCCACGTTGCCGGCGCTGTCGGAGAACAGGGGCAGGTACGCCTCGAAGGTGTCGCCGACGCGGACCACTCGGGGCGGGTCGGTGACGGCCGGGACGTCGCCCGACGGGAGGGACGGGCCGAAGACGCCGACGTTGAAGCGCTGGGTGTGGTCCTTGCCCGCCGCGTACGACCTGGGGATGCTGCTCTGGGTGCTCTCCCAGGCCGGGTCGCCCTCGGCGTCGGGGGCGCCGCGCTGGGAGACCTGGTAGAACCACTTGATTTTGTTGGGCAGCACATAGTCGGTGCCGGTCAGCGGCAGGCGGCTCTTCGTCGAGTAGGGGTTGTAGAAGCCGTCGGGCATCAGCGGTGAGGCGCTGATGCTCGTGGTCTTGCCCTTGGCGGGCACTCCGACGACGACCTTGACCTTGGTCAGCTGGTCGGGCTTGACGTTCCGGGTGAAGCCGGACAGGTCACCCGTGCGGTCCCAGGCCAGCCGGTAGTTGACGGACTTGTGGGTCCAGATGCCGTAGTACCTCACGAACGCCTCGGTGGACGGCACCGGGGCACCGAGCTGTCCGATGCGGATGTCACCGAGGGAGAGGGCGTCGTACACAGTGGTGTACGGCTTGTTGCTGACGCTGTTGTAGAAGTACACCATCGCGCCCGCGGGCTTGGCCGCGCCGTTCGGCACGGTGACCTTGACGGGTTTCGTCTTCCGGGCGTCCATGACCACGGTCGTGTTCTTGGTCAGCGCGAACTTCGGGTGCAGCAGCACGGACCGTCCGGCGCCGGCGAAGGTCATTCCTTGCAGGGAGTAACGGCCCTTCGGCAGACGGATGGTGACCTCGCCATCCCTCTCGTCGGCGACCTCCGTCCAGATGTCGTTGTCCAGGCCGTAGATGTCCGTCCTGGAGTCGCGCCCGGCCTTGCCCTCGAGGTCGAGGTGCTTGATGGTCAGGTCGTACGACTCGATCTCGCGGACGACGCCGAGCGAGGTACGCGCGGTGGCGCTGCCGTCGGCGGTCGCGGCGGTCACCGAGCCGCCGAAGCTGCCCTCGGCCGTGCCCACGCGGGTGTCGGCGGTCACGGTGGCGGTCGCCTCACCGCCCGCCGGGACGGTGAGCCGCTGCGGCGAGACGGTGAACATGCCCTCGGCCGCGGGCGTTCCGTCGTTGCCGTAGGCCTCGGTGGCCAGGTCCAGGGTGACCGGCTCGGGGCCCGCGTTGCGGTACGTGACGCCCTTGGAGACCGGCTGGTCGTCGGTGTGGGGGTACCTCTGGGTCCCGAAGCCCAACGAGGTCGGGCTGCTGGTGAGCTTCTGGGAGATCGCCCTGGCGACGTCCACGCGGCCGGTGCCCTGCGTGTACGCGGAGGTGGCGGGGGTCGGCTTCGCGGAGGCGGTGAGGGCGGCCTTGATCTGCGGGCCCTTCCAGCCCGGGTGCTCCTGGGCCAGGATCGCCGCGGCGCCCGCCACATGCGGGGTCGCCATCGACGTACCGCTCATGGAGACGTAGCCGTCGGCGACGGGGTCGCCCATGTTCCCTTCGGCGGCCTTGGCGGCGACGATGTCCACGCCCGGCGCGGTGATGTCGGGCTTGAGGGAGCCGTCGGCCGTGGGGCCGCGACTGGAGAACTCGGCGATGGCGTCCCGGCGGTCGACCGCGCCTACGGTGAGCGCGGAGGCCGCGCTGCCGGGGGTGCCGATGGTGCCCTCACCGGGGCCCTCGTTGCCGGCGGCTATGACGAACAGGGCCCCGGAACTGGCCGACAGGTCGTTGACGGCCTGCTCGATGGGGTCGATACCGGGCGTGTCGGTGCCGCCCAGGCTCATGTTGACGACCTTGGCGCCCTGCGCGACGGCCCACTGCATACCGGCGATGAGACCGGAGTCGTCGCCCTCGCCGGCGTCGTCGAGCACCTTGCCCACCAGGAGCCGGGCGCCGGGCGCGACGCCCTCGTACTTCGCGCCGGCGGGAGACTTGGCCCCGGAGCCCGCGATCGTCGAGGCCACGTGCGTGCCGTGCCCCGCACGGTCGACGCTGTCCGCGGCGGTGGAGAAGTTCTTCACCTCGTCGACCCGGTCCTTGAGGTCCGGGTGCGTGGCGTCGACACCGGTGTCGAGGACGGCGACCTTGACGCCCTTGCCGTCGTATCCCGCCGTGTGCGCGGCGGGAGCGCCGATCTGCGCCACGCTCTTGTCCAGGGTCGCCTTGACCTTGCCGTCCAGCCAGATCTTCCTGACCTTCGCGGAGCCGCTCGCGCCGGTGAGGGTCTTCCACAGGTCGGAGCCCTCGGACTTACGGGCGCGTACGGCGTCGCCGTTGATGCTCGGCAGATCCCGGCGGACGGTCGCGCCCGAGTTCCGGAACGTACTCGCCGATACGGACCTGCCCTTGTCGTAGGTCACGATCAGTGGCAGGTCGGAGCGGCGGGCGTCGTCGTAGCGCGAACTCACCAACTGCGTCACGTCGAACAGCCGCCGGTCGGCGGTCCCGTTCGCGATCAGCGGTTCGGCGTCGCGCGGCAGGACGTATGCGTGGCCCGCGGCCTGCTGGACGCGGAACGTCATCCCCTCGCGGCCCTCGGCGGCCACCACGCCGGTGACCTTGCCCTTGGCGTCGAGGGTCACCCGATCGCCGGTGACGAGGGTGACGGTGCGCGCCGGGGTTCCGGGGAGGGTCTCGGCCTGGGCGCTGTCGGGGGTGCCCGCCAGCAGTCCGGCGCCGAGCGCCGCCGCCAGGGCGGCGGCGAACGGGAGGGTGATGAGCGCTCGTTTCCTGCGTCTGTGCGATGTCAACTGAAGCCTTTCCTTATGGTTCGTGACGATCTGCCTGCCCGCCGGGGCGGCATCAGGGCGCGGCGGAGCGACGCGTGGCCGCTCGGCCGCGTACTGAGGGAGGTCTGAGAAGAAGTCTCAGAGGAGGTCCGCGAAGGAGTCCGCGAGGAAGATCGGGTCGAACGGGGTGCCTGGTCGGACGATCAGACGAGGCGCTTGCGACCCCAGAGGAGGATGAATGCCGCGATGCCGGCGGTGAGGACCAGCAGGATCGAGGCGCCGAACCACTGCATGGAGGACATCTGGGAGATCGGGAGGTAATCGATCGACCAGCCGACGACCTGCTCCTTGTCCAGGCAGGCGTTTCTGGCCGACTCCGTCGGCCCGGCGCAGCTGCCCCAGCCGATGAGGTCGCCGGAGGCGGTGAGGTAGGACTCGTCCACGATGTAAGCGCCGTCAGGCACCTCCGGGCGGGTGTCGCCCTGGACGCCGTTGCGGCTGGTGACCGTGACGATGTTCCCGAGGGACACCCGGACGTACGACCAGGCCAGCTGCAGGGCAACGGCGAAGCCCAGGGTGACGACCATGGACAGCAGGGTCCGGCGCAACAGCATGCCGATCGCCACGCCGGTGACGACGGTGAGCAGGGTGAGCGCCACGGGCACGGGTCCACTGCTGTCGAAGCCGGAGGAGTCGACCCAATCCATCACGTACGGTGACGACTTGACCGGCGACCACCACCAGGTGAACGCGGCGGAGATCGCCGCGGTGCACACCACGACCACGAGCGTGGTCACACCGAGCTTGGTGGCCAGCCAGCGAACCCGGCTGGCGGACTGGGCGTTGACCAGCTTGGCGGTGCCGGTCTCCAGGTCGCCGGCGAGCAGGGGCCCACCGATGAAGACACCGATCACGATGGGCAGCAGCCCGAGCAACCGAGAGACCGCGTCGAGCGGCCGCTGGTTGAACTTGTCCTCCCAGCCGGACCTGAGGTCGGGATAGCCGTACCCTTCGAGGTACGTGATCATCAGCTGACGCTGATAGACGATCACCGCCACGGTGACCGCGCCGGCGGCCAGAAGCGTCCAGTAGGCGGCACGGTGCTGACGCCAGACGAGCCAGTTCATGCCGCTGAGCCGGAGGCCACGGCCATGGCCGGCCGCGGTGCGGGCGGAGTCGGGGGAGGTACCGGCGGCGCTGGTCATCGTGCTCATGCGGCCACCCCCTGCGGGGCGACATAGGAGCTGGGGCTGATCAGCGGCGGGGCTTCGGGCGAGCGCAGATAGGAGAGCAGGAGCTCCTCCAGGCTCGGGGTGCTCGCCTCCCAGGGACCGGTGACCGGTCCGTCGGGTAGGACCAGGGAGGTGAACTGCCGTCCGCTGGTACGGGTTTCGACCACGGTGTGGTACGCCAGCTCCGGGGGCATCCGCCCTTCGGAGTGGACCCCGGTCAGTACGGCGTGGACGGAACGGAGTTCGTCGACCTCACCGGCCAGCCGCAGCCCGCCGCCCGCGATGACCAGCAGGTAGTCGCAGATGTTCTCCAGCTCGGCGAGCATGTGGGTGGACATCAGCACGGTGGTGCCGCGCTCGGCGGCTTCGGCCAGCAGGGTGCCCATCAACTCGTGGCGCACCAGCGGGTCGAGGTCCGACATCGGCTCGTCGAGGAGCAGCAGGTCGGGACGCTTGCCGAAGGAGACGGCGAAGGCCACCCGGGTGCGCTGGCCGCCGGAGAGTGTGCCGATCTTCGCGTCGAGGGGCACATTGCCCGCGCGGACGATGTCCTCGGCGGCCCGCTGGTCCCAGCCGGGGTTCAGTTCGCGGCCCATGCGCAGGGTCTCGGCGACGGTGAAGCGCCGGAACAGGGGCTTCTCCTGGGCGAGGAACGCGGTACGCCGAGTGGCCTCCGCGGACTCCGGGGCCGCGCCGAACACGCGCAGGGTGCCGGTGGTCGGCTCCAGCAGGTTGGCGGCGATGTTCATCAGCGTGGTCTTGCCGGCCCCGTTGGGGCCCACCAGACCGCAGATCCGCCCGGCCGGCAGCCGGAAGGAGCAGTCCCGCAACGCCCAGCCCCGGCGGTACTTCCGGCCGACCCCGCGGGCCTCTATCGCGGACGTGTCCGCCGATCCCCCGTGGCCCGTCTCGTAACTCACCATGCGCGTCCCCTTGTTCCTAACATTCCTGTTGTCGCTTCTGGCGCTTCTGTTGCCGCTGTTTCCGCGTGCTCGGCGGCAGGCCTGGTCCCGGCGTACCGCTCCTCCAGCACCGACGTGACCAGAGCGGTCACGTCGTCCTGCTCAAGACCCGCCTCGCGGGCCCGGTCCAGCCAGCTCTCCAGCTCACCGCGCAGCAGCGAATCCGCCGCCACCTGCGGACGAGTCACTGACTGACGGACGAAGGTCCCCAGTCCCGGCCGTGCTTCGACCAGGCCCTCCCGCTCCAGTTCTCGGTACGCCTTGAGCGTGGTGTTGGGGTTTACCGAGGAGGTCTGGGAGACCGCCTTGGCCGTGGGCAACTGGTCCCCCGGCAGGAGTACGCCTAGCCGCAGCGCCTGCTTGGTCTGTTGAACGATCTGCTGGTAGGCGGCGACCCCGCTTCGCCTGTCGATGCGGAACTCCAACCCCTTCACTACCCTTCACTAGTCGACTAGTGAAATGAGGATGGAGCACGGATCGCGTACCTGTCAAAGCCTGCAGGTCGGGGTGCTGGTGGGGTGGTGGAATGCGCTGCTCACGTCGGGGGCGTCACTTCGGGGTGGGATCGCTCTCGAAAGCCATGACTTGAACTACGAAGCGAACGCCTGGAGTTCGCATCGAAGGCGACCTCGCCGCCCTTGGCTCCGACTGGCGCCCGCCCGCATCACCGACACTCGCGCGGCCCAGTTGGATTGGCGATCGTGAACGCACCCCGGCCCTGCCCTCCACCAGGTCTGGCCCCGTGGAGCAGCTATGCGCACGGCGCTTCGTGGGCGGCCGGGGGGCCGGTGGCGGACAGGCCGTAGGTCCGCAGGGCGGTGCCGGTGAAGACCCCAAGAGGCTCGACTCGCCGAGGTGCTGTGCAACGGCGGCTACACCCTCACCCCGCTCGGCCACGACGTCCGCGAGGCCCTGCGTTCGGTCACCGAATGGTCGCAGCGGTGGGCTGCCGAGCTTGCCGACGTCCCGCCCACTGCCGCCGAGGGTGCCAGCGCAACCGGTTCTGACAGCGGTCCGCGCGCGGGACACCTCAGGTTTCGGCCCGTAACCACAGGACTGGAGACCACGGACCATGACAGAGTTCCCCTCACAGGAGGCGCGAACCGCCGTCGCCGCTGCCTTGGCCGAGGATGAGTCGGGCCAGGGCCGAGCCGCAGGAGCACCAGGCCGCGCGTGACCAGCCGCAGCAGCGGGCCGTCGGGGAGCAGCGCGAGGGCGGATCGGTCCGGCCGATTCCCCGCCGCGGTGGCGGCGACCGCATCCTGCCTTCGAATTGAGGGCGCCGCATGGGCGCGAAGACGGGAGGGTGCGACCGTTGCCACGGATGGGGAGCCCTGCGGCCGTCGGGCAGCTGCCGCAGTCGCATCGGGTGGGCGCCCCGCGGCGCAAGCACGGAGTCTGCCGCCGCTGCCGGCATGAAACCGAGCTCGATCGGGACGGGGTCTGCCGGCCTTGCACCATCGAGATCCGGCTGCTGCCCGATCTCGAGTGGACCCGCATAGCGCTCCGGGACCGTCCCGGGCCAGTCCGTGATCTGCAGCTGTCGATGCAGTTGCCGGGCGTCCGCAACCCCACCGGGTACGTCTGCCGCACGCCAGGCCCGGTCGAGCCGCCGCCCGCTGGCGCCTGGAAGGGACGCACCGGCCGTGACGCCCGGGGGCCGCAGGACGACCTCCGGGTCTGCCCGTCGCAGATCACCGGGCAGTTGCCCTTGCTGCCCCGGACCTTCACCCGCGAGCATGCGCAGCGGATCGCGACCGCCCCTTCGCGGAGATGAAGGACGTCCTCCTAGCCGCCGACCGGATCCGTGACCGACGCGGTCTGGACCAGGGTTGGCGGTTCAGCGTGATGGAGATGGTGGTGCCGGCCCTGGCCTCCCGGGAGACCGGTGATCTTCTGGTCGACGAGTGCGTCCTCGTGGAACTGCCCCGGATGCGGCGTGCGGTCGCCTCCGTTCTGCAGGAGGCCGGGCTGCTGCGGCGCGGCCTCGGCTGAGGGTCCCGAGGGGCCAGTTCGTGGACAGCCAGGTCGTGACGGCCGCTTGCAAGGGCGTGTCCAGCTCGGCTCTGTCGGCCCGGGCCCAGGAGCGTACGTCGGTGCCATGGTCGTCGCTGCGGGAGGGGTAGATGTAGTCGCAACCGATCACCTCGCCACTAGCGGTCTCGATGACGGTGTAGGTGAATCCGCGGCGCTGAGCGAAGTCGTCCGCGTGACGCTGGAGGTCGACGAGATTCGCCTGCGGGGCCATCCCGTCCGCAGGGGGCCATTCTCGGTCCTGGAATCCCGGGGTCGCACGGATGTGCTCGATGCCGCTGGTCCAGGCGGCGTGCTCGGCGGCGTTGTGCTGGGGTCCCAGAGGCTCCAGACGGAACTGCGGGGTGATCAGGTCCGCGGGGACGACGAAGTCGTCGGGTACGAGGGCATGGTCAGTCATGGGGCCGAGGCTATGAGGCAGGGCTCGCGGGTTGCGCCTGGATTGATCACGCCGCAAGCGCGGCGGGACGGCTGAGCCGGACCGAGGAGGCCGAGGCGGCGGCCCGACGGGCGTACAAGATCGAGCAGGGACGGCACTCGTTCCAGCACAACCCGGCCGGCGCGGACGCCGTCGCCGCCGCGACCACGGCCTCCGACGCCGCCCGGGTGCGCACCACGCAGCACCTGCTGGCGACGCGGCTGGAGCAGCTGCGCGCTGGCGGCACGCGCTGAGAATCCACACAGATCCGGTGTACGAAGGCGTCCTGGAACCGCGTCTGCTGGTGTGGTGGCGGAGGAGGTTCCGTCGCGTACGTGAGGTGCGGGGCACGCCGGGACAGAGGCACACTCAGGAGCCCCCAGCCGGCATCAACCCCGCGCGACGGCCGTACCTGCCTTCAGCGGTCGTGTCCGTACGGGCAGACTGCGGAGTCCGCGTTTGTGGAAGGAGGGCCACCAGGCCAGGGCACCGAGGGGCACTGCGAGTTCCAGGGCGGGGAAATGCTCTAGGAGGGAGCCGATGGCGATTTCTGCCTCCAGCCGTGCAAGTGGCGCGCCGAGGCAGTAGTGAATGCCGTGGCCGAACGCCAGGTGGGTAGAGGGGGAGCCCGGGGTGAAGGAGTCGGGCGAGGGAAACTCGCGGTCGTCCCTGTTCGCCGAGGCGATGGAGATCCACACGCGGCCGCCGGCCGGGATGACGGTGTCGCCGATGGTGATGTCCTCAAGGGCGAACCGGCGCACGGCTAAGGGGAAGGGTGGGTTCCAGCGCAGGGTCTCTTCGATTACCGCTTGGACCGGCAGGGAGCGTTGCCGGACCTGGTGCATGAGCTGCGGGTGCAGGAGTAGGCCGAGGGCTGCGTTGCCGATGAGGTGGACTGCGTTGTCGTAGCCGGCGAACAGGGTGAGGAAGGCGAGGGAGAGCAGTTCCTGCTCGGTGAGGCTTTCGCGGTCGTCGCGGGCATGGGTGAGGGCCGAGAGCAGGTCGTCGGACGGATGGCTGCGCTTGTCCTGGATGACACCGGTCAGGAATTGGTGCATCTGGCGCATCGCTGCGCGCGAGTCTGCTGCTGAGCCGGCCGAGGGGGAGAGCAGGGTGTCGGTCCACGCTCTGAAGTCGTGGTTGTCCTCGGGAATACCGAGCAGTTCGCAGATGACGCCCATGGGGAGCGGGACAGCCAGTGTTTGCATGAGGTCCATGCTTGGGCCCACCTGCGTGGTGAGGAGGGCGTCCGCCATGGCCTGGATCCGAGTGCGGAGGGCGGCGATGCGCCGTGGCGTGAAGGCTCTGGAGATGAGGCGGCGCAGACGTGTGTGGTCGGGTGGGTCCATGTTGAGCAGATGGGCGTCGAGCTCGGGTGGCATGGACGACTGATAGGTACCACTGGTTTTCGCGTTTGCCTTGTCCAGCGACAAGCGGCCGTCCGCCAGCGAGGCGCGGGCCTCCCGGTAGCGGGTGATCACCCAGAGTGGCTCACCATCTGGAGTGGTGGTGCGGTGGACCGCAGCGCTATCGCGCAGGCGTGCGTAGGCGGCAGTGGGGCTTTCTATGAGGCTGTGATCGAAAAGAGTCATGGCCCCAGTCTGCTCGGGCCGAGTCGGCGATGTGCCGTGCGGCCGCGCGCCTCTGCCGAGCCGCAGCGTGTGCGCCCGCCACCGAGTCCAGGAGCTCGCCGGGGCGGTGGCCCGATGTCCCAGGACCAGCAGCCCACCGGGACGGGCGTTTCGTCGGCATGGCACGCGACTGGCCCTCTCGCGGACTGGGCTCACGCGGAGCACCACGCCCGCAGCACCCTGCAAGGCGTCCCGGGTCAGGATGTCTGCGCCCCTGCCGACGAGGGGTCAGGGAGTCGGCGAAGTCGGCCGGGCGCGGGTTGTTGTGGACGCGGTGGGCAATGTGGCGCAGAGTTCTGCGGCGGTCACCTGCGGGTTGGGCAGGTCGGCCAGCTCCGGGAGGCACAAGGCCGGAAGGCAGGCGAGCACCAGGTCCTTGCTGAGGGCGGGAGTTGGTCGGCGGGGGGCCTCGCCGTTCGGGTCAGCGGCGTGGAGCCGACGTCCTCGAGGGCCTGCATCTCGGCCTGGTCCAATCGCGCGCCATGCCTGACTGGATGCCCTCGTGGGCACAACCGCTAGGCACCCGTCGTCTCCTTCTCCACTCCCTGTAGTTGGCGCGCGGGGACCGCATACGGAGCGACAACGCGGAAGAAGCGTGACCTGCTAAGAGGAGACCGGCCGGTACCGGAGTCGTCCACCGCCTGACGGAGAACCTGGTGGAGGAGGTCGCGGCGAACGCCTTTGGGACGGCACGTCTTGTGGGTGGCGCGTTTCCCCGGTCCTCGACAACGGCAGCAACAGGGGAAAGCCCGAAGGGGAGAGTGGACGTGCAGGACGACTTACTGGTGGTCGGGTTCGACCTGGAGACCCGTCGGGAGGTACACGTCGCCGAGCGGAAGCCAGAGCACTGGAGACGGCTCGGGTACGGCGGCACGGGCCAGCTGGTGTGCTTCTACTGCTTCCACGGCTTCGAGGCCCCGGCGGGAACCCGGGTGCCGCTGGTGACACGGGGCCGGCTGGGCGGGAAGGTGCGCCGGCACTCTGCCCACCGGCCCGGGCAGGCTCCGGCCGGGGGCCACAGTCCGGAGACGGTATGGCACATCACGACCAAGCACACCTTGGCGGCCTGGGCGTGGTCGAGACCCGGGGTGGAGCGGGTGCGGCTGGAGCAGCGGACGGACGACCACCACTGACGGGCCGACGTCGAGGTGCTGCTCAGGGACGGCACGAAATACGACCTGCCGTCGGTCACCGACTACACCCCCGTCGAGGGCCGCGCCGACGGCAGATTCACCGCCCGCGTGGACCTGGCCGCGACTCTGCTGGCCCTGCTCCACGACGACAGCCACCACCGCACCACCGTCAGCGTCATCACCACAGCCGCCAAGCCCACTCTGCTCCAGTGGATGCGCCGCGAAGCACTCGCCAAGAGATGAGCCGATCCGTCCGCACCGGATTGCGGCGCGCCGCCGACGCAGCGGGTATGGGGAAGGTGTTGACATGAGTCAGCACGGCCTCAAGGAGGTGGCATCGGCCGACACCAGGAAGGAAACAGTGAACAGCGCGCTGCAATGGCACCGGATGACGGCACCGGGGCCGGTGCCGGGGGCCATACGGGCTAGGCCGTGTTCAGGTTCGGATTCCTGTGCGCGTCCTGCACTGTGATGATCAAGATGTGGGGCGAGGGGATCTTTCTGATGAGCAGTGGTCGGTGCTGGAGTCGTGGCTGCCTGCGGTGGTCATAAGTCGCAGGTGGCCTGGCTGTCGGCGGCTGGTAGACGGTGTGCGGTGGCGGGTTCGGACCGGAGTTCCATGGCGGGACCTGCCGTTCGAGTACGGACCGTGGCAGACGGTGTTGGGACTGTTCCGAAGATGACAGCGTCGGGGTGTGTGGGCCCGGCTGTTGACGTTGTTGCAGGCGAGGGCTGATGCGGCCGGGCTGATCTTCTGGGAGGTCAATGTCGACGCCACCACCTGCCGGGCACACCAGCATGCTGCCGGTGTCCGCCAGCGCGGTGCTGTGCAGAAGGAACCGCCGGGCGGAGTGAGCGCCGAACGAGCAGGGACAGAAGCCGTTGTCGCTGCTGATCACCGCCGGGCAGCGCGGTGACAGTCCGCAGTTCGAGCCGGTCCTGAACGCGATCGGGGTGCCCCGGCCTGGCGTACTCTTCACGCGCGAATCGCGCCTACCTGAGCAGACGTGGCATCAGGTGCACGATTCCTGAGCCGGTCGATCAGGTCCGCAACCGCAGGCGCCGCGGCCGTGGCGGCGGCCGTCCGTCCGTCTTCGACCGCGAGGACTACGAGGCCCGGCATGCGGTCGAATGCGGGATCAGCCGGCTCAAGCAGCACCAGGCCGTGGCGACCCGGTTCGACAAACTTGCGGTTCGGTTCGAGGCGACAGTTCAGGTCGCGGCGATTTCATCAGTGGCTGTTCACGGAGGAAGAGCGCGTTTCCTGGCATTGGCGCGGGGCGGTGTGTATGGGGTTGCACCCTCCGTAGCGGCATGTGGTCCGGTGGACTTACGTCCGGTCCCTTGAGGAAAGGTCCCTGCTCATGCATTCGTCCTTCATGCCACCCCCGCCAGGTCAAGATCGGTGACGCGGCGGCCTTCGCCGGCACCACGCCGCGGGCGATTCGCCATTACCACGAGATCGGCCTGCTCCCCGAGCCTGAGCGCGGCGGCGATGACCGCCGCCGCTACGGGTACGAGGACATGATCCGCTTGCTGTGGATTCGCAAGATGGCCGACGCCGGGATCGCCCTGGACGACATCCGTGACGCCTTTAGAGGTAGTTTCTTATGGCGTGATCGCTCGCTGAACGGTGTCGGACGGATCCCTTTGAGGTTCCGTTGGTGGTGGTGCTGGCGAGCAGGGATACCCGGGGGCTCAGCTTCCTGAGCCTGATTCCGGTCACGAGCGCACGTACCCCGTTGCGGGCAGGTCCCCTGCCCGAAACCGGTGTTACTCAGACCGCTCGGGGGAATAGCTGCTCGACTGCGGTCACCACCGCGGCACGGCGGGCGGCGGTGGTGGGGTCCACGGCGTGTGCGGCGGCGGCCTTGCTGAGTTCGGGTTGCGACGCCCAGGTCATGGCGATCTGGTTGACCAGGGCGAGGACGTCGGCCGGGTCCCAGGCAGGGTCGAGCTGTCCAGCCTGCTGCACCTGGCGGAGCTGGTCGATTTTGCGGGCGATCACTGCCTGGTCGGGATCGTCGGCACCGGCTGTGGTGCCCTGCAGTTCGAGGCGGCCCCAGGTGATCAGGCGGTGGTGGTCTGGACGGGCGACGAAGTAGTCGAACAGGCGACCCGCGTAGCCAGGGAGGTCGGACGGGTCCATCTGGGTGGCCTCGGCGATGACGACATACTCCCGTGCAGCAACAGCGGCATAAAGCGCGTCTTTGCTGCGGAAGTAGGCGTAGACGCGTTCTTTGCTGGTTTTGGCGAGCTTGGCGATGCGGTCCACGCGGGCGCCGGCGATGCCGTGGCCGGCGAACTCCTCCATGGCAGCGGCAAGGATGCGCTCGCGCGTGGTGTCGCCGCCGGCGGTGGGCGCTGCGGTCTGGCCGGAGTCGCGGGACTGGGACATAGGCCCAGGATAGAGCACCGAACCGTTCGGTTTGGTAGTCGGGGTGGTCGGCGCGTACAGTCAAACGGAACAGTTCGGTTTGGCCCCTGTGGGTGAAACCGACGAAATACCGAGGGAGTGAACTCATGCAGCACCGCAATCTGGGCTCTCAGGGTCTGCGCGTCTCGGCGCTCGGCCTGGGGACCATGGGCATGTCCATGGCCTACGGCGCCTCGAACGACGACGAGAGCATCGCGACCATCCGCCGCGCCCACGAACTCGGCATCGACTTCTTCGACACCGCCGAGTTGTACGGCGCCGGTACCGGCAGGAACGAAATCCTCCTGGGCAAGGCAGTCCGCGACTTCCGCGACGAGGTGGTCCTCGCCACCAAGTTCGGCTTCGACATGACGACCCAGCCGCTGGGCTCCGGCTTCAACAGCCGCCCCGAGAACATCCGCAAGGTCGCCGAGAACAGCCTGCGCTACCTGCAGAGCGACCACATCGACCTCTTCTACCAGCACATCTCCGACCCCACCATTCCGGTCGAGGAGGTCGCGGGCGTGGTCGGCGATCTGATCACCGAAGGCAAGGTGAAGTACTTCGGCCTGAGCAACGTCGGCCCCCAGTACATCCGACGCGCCCACGCCGTCACCCCGCTCTCGGTGCTCCAGTACGAGTACTCGCTCTTCGAGCGGGAGGTGGAGGAGGAGATCCTTCCCGTCCTGCGGGAGCTCGGCATCGGCTTGGTGCCCTACTCCCCGCTCGGCCGCGGCTTCCTGACCGGGGCGGTCAAGCCCGCGAGTGAATACCCCGCGGACGACATGCGCAGCTGGGACGAGCGCTGGCAGGGCGAGAACTATACTTACAACCTCCGCGCCACCGAACAGCTCAAGGAACTCGCCGCGGTCAAGGGCATCACCACCGCCCAACTCGCGCTGGCCTGGCTCCTCGCCCAGGGTCAGGACATCGTGCCCATCCCCGGCACCCGCAGTGCCAAGCGTCTCGAGGAGAACGCCGGCGCGGACAGCGTCCAGCTCACTGACGCCGACATGGCCCACATCACCGAGGTCCTCCCCCACGGCTCGGCGGGCAGCCGATACCCGGCCGCGATACTGTCCAGCTTCACCACCGACTGATCCCGCCGACGCCACAACGCCTCTCCACCGTCTATGTGGTGAGGCGCCGGTGGCAGATGAGAGCGGCGGCTATGCCGACGAAGGCAAGGAAGTGCTCGGGCTTGCGTTCATAGCGGCGGTGTAGGTGACGGCATCCGCCAAGCCAGGAAACCGTACGTTCAACGACCCATCGATGACGGCCGAGCCGCTGCGAGGGCTCGATGCCCTTGCGGGCGATGCGGTGGGGTATGCCACGGCTGCGGAGCCATCGCCGCAGGTGCTTGTAGTCGTAGCCTTTGTCCGCATGCAGTTTCGCCGGGAGTCTGCGCCGAGGTCCGCGGCGGGAGCGAATGGGCGGGATGCCGCGCACAAGCGGTTCCAGGGCCTGGCTGTCGTGCATGTTGGCTCCGGAGATGCCCAGCGACAGCGGCAGTCCGTTCCGGTCGGTGAGCAGGTGAATCTTCGTTCCTGACTTGCCACGATCGGTCGGATTCGGTCCCGTCAGCATCCCCCTTTTACTGCACGGATGCTGACCGAATCGATCGCGCACCGCGACCAATCCAGCTCACCCCGAGCACCGAGTTCATCCAGGACCACGCGGTAGAGCCGGGCCCAGACCCGGTCCCGACTCCACTGTGCGAACCTCCGGTACACCGTCTGCCAGGCCGGACCGAACACCGGCGGGAGCTGCCGCCACGTACAGCCGGAGGTCGCGACGAAGATAATCGCGGCCAGTGCCTCGCGGTCACCGGCTCGACACCGCCCCCCGCCCTGTGGACGATTCACCTCGGCGGGCGACACCACCCGCCGGAACAGAGCCCACAACTCGTCCGGTACCAACCGCTCAACAGGAATCGTCATGCCCGGTTCAACGCGCGATCGGGCCATAAGAAACGATGTCTTAGCACCGGAACGGCTTCCGCCGGCGCGGACAGCGGAGAAGGTATCGCGGGCATCCTGGAGCGGTTGGAGGAAACCCTCACCGAGCAGGAGGCGGAATTGCGGCGGCAGCGGGCCGCCGTGCAGCGGATGCGCACCGAAGGCAGCCGGATGGGCCTGCTCTCCGACTTCGTCACCGACCGTCTCAAGGGCCTGCCCGAGGGCTCCCTGCGTCAGGCGGACCTGGACAGTCTGCTGGTCACTGAGCGGATCTTCGGCCCGCTCGGCGCGGCCGTACAGACCAGCCGCTTCGTCGTCCTGGCCACGCATCCCGCTCTGCGGGAGGACTCCGACCGCATCGATGACGCCGAGGAGGCACTCGATGACAGCGTCACCGTCGATGATCCGCGGGTGGCTCAGGTGGCCGTCGAGCGGCACGCCTTCGAAAGCGCCCTGCAGGCTGTCATCGAGGAGTCCGGCCTAGGGAAGGACGACGATGCCCTCGTCGACGCCTGGGACACTTTGCCCCCTGCTACCGCCGATGACGGCGAGGACGAGGCCGACCTCAGCTCTGGCAGGCGGGAGGCTGACTCCATGAGCGCGTTCAAAGCCACCGGCAAGATGCCCTACGACTTCTCCTCAGCCCGCCTGCGCTGTATGGAACTGGCCGAAGAACTGTGCGCCCAAGAGCCACCCGCTACCTGGAACACGGCCTGGGTACCCGATCGAGCCCTTGGGTACCACCACGTCGATCTGCGTCACGTCGTCCGGTCCTGCGACGCGGGTGTGTCCTCACAGGGCCTTGAATGCTTCCGTGACAGCCTCGCAGGTGGCCGCGAGGTCGTCGTCCGTGGCCGCGGCGGAGACGAACCAGCAGGCCATGGGGAAGGCGTTGGCGTGGACTCCGCGTTTGAGGAGTTCATGCCGGAAGGCGTGGGACCGGACCTGGTCGACGCGCAGCAGGTCGCGGTAGTTGCGGGTGGGGCGGCCGTCGGCGGTGAAGACGGTCTGGAACATGGCGCCGACGCCTTGCACGGAGCAGGGGATTCCCTGGTCGTGCGCCGCCTTCCGTGCCGTCTCCATCACCTGGCGGCCGGTGTCGTCGATCCGCTGGACGACGGCGGGATCTCCGAGCTGCCGCAGGGTCACCAGGGCGGCCGTGGCGCACAGCGGCGAGGCGTTGTACGTGCCGCCGTGCTTGACCCGTCCCGACGCGAGCCCGTCCATGATGTCTTGGCGGCCGGCGAAGGCGGCGATGGGCAGGCCGCCCCCGAGGGCCTTGGAGAACACCGCGAGGTCGGGTTCCACGCCGAAGAGGGCCTGGGCCCCGCCAGGGCCGGTACGGAACCCGGTGCAGACCTCGTCGAAGATCAGCACGATGCCGCGTGTGGTGCACTCCTCGCGCAAGGCCTCCAGATATCCCGCCTCGGGCATGGTGCAGGCGTTGTTGGCGACGATCGGCTCACAGATGACGGCGGCGAGCTCCCCGGCATGGGCGTCGAGCATCGCACGCAGCGTGGTCAGGTCGTTCCAGGGGCAGACCACGACGTCCTCCACGACACCGGCGGGGATTCCCGGGGAGTGTGGGACGGGCCGTGGCGTGTCGGAGGGGCCGGCCTCGTGCTCCGTGGGGCGGTTCGAGATCGCCAGGGTGTCCGACCACCCGTGGTAGTGCCCTTCGAACTTCAGGATCCGGGAGCGCCCGGTGTGGCCGCGGGCAGCACGTACGGCGCCCTGTACGGCCTCGCTGCCGGAGTTCGCGAAGCGGACGAGTTCCGCGCAGGGCACCATCCGGCAGATCGTCTCCGCCAGCTCTACCTCCGGGACGTTGCAGGTGCCGAACATCGTGCCGTTGTGCAGCACCTGGGTGAGGGCGTCCGTCAGTACGGGCGGGGCATGACCGAGAACGGCGCTGCCGTAGGAGATGAGGTAGTCGATGTACTCGTTGCCGTCGACGTCTCGGATCCGGGAGCCGGACCCGCTGCTGATGTAGAGCGGGTAGGGATGCGGCCCTGTGGAGGTGAGGCGGGAGGACGAACTGATCCCGCCCGCGAGGGAGTTCTGCGCACGCTCGAACCACGACCTGCTGCCGTCCGTGCCGTGCAGCGCCTGTAAACGGTCATTCATGGCTGCTCCTGTTTGCTGAGGTGTGCCCGGGGAGACGCTTGCGGGTGTTCGGACCGGCGTCATGGACGGCGTGAGACGAAGGGGTGGTGCGGTGTGGTGAGGACGGCTGTGGTCACGGGGGCAGGGAGCGGTATCGGGCGGGCTTGTGCCCTGGGTCTGCTGGCCGACGGCTGGACGGTCGTACTGACCGGCCGTCGCGAGGAGCGGCTGCGCGAATCGGCGCGCCTCGCCGATACCCGCGACCGCGACCGGGCCGTGGTGCTGCCCGCAGACGTCACCGACGCGGAGTCCGTGGACGCGCTGTTCTCCGCAGTGGTGGAACGGTGGGGACGCCTGGACCTGCTGTTCAACAACGCCGCTGACGTCATGCCGTACACGCCGACCGAGAATGTGGAGGTGGCGGACTGGCATCGGGTCATGGACTCGATCGCCACCGGAACCTTCCTGTGCTCGCGGGCGGCCTTCCGGATCATGAAGGCGCAGGTCCCCCGGGGCGGGCGGATCGTCAACAACGGGGCCCCGTCCGCCCAGATGCCGAGGCCGGACTCGGTCGCGTTCACCGCGGCCAAACACGCCGTGGCCGGCATCACCCGCTCGCTCTCCCTCGACGGGCGCCGCTACGACATCTCCTGTGGACAGATCGACATCGGCAACGTGACCCCCGCCGACCGTCCGCAGCCCGCCGTCCGGCAGTCCGACGGCTCACTGCGGGTGGAACCCACCATGGACATCCGGCACGTGGTCGACATGGTCCGGGCCATGGCCGCCCTCCCGGTCGGGGTGAACATCCAGTCCGTCCTGGTCATGCCCAGCGCCATGCCCTACGTCGGCCGAGGATAGGCCCGCCACGTACGCGTTCAGCAGCCGGCCGGGCGCCAGGCGTCTCGCCCGCTCCCAGGCCAGCATCCGGTGCAGTCCGTCCAGGTGGATCAGTCCTTCGCGGACGGACAGTCCCTCGTAGTCCGGTCCTTCCACTGCCCTGGTGCTCAGGAACACCGCGGTGGGCTCGGCGTGGACCTGGCGGGCCAGCTTGCGCGCGCACAGCGGATTGGACGCGGCGTACGCATCCCCCAGTGCCGTCAGCCGGGCGGCGGCGGCCCGCACGGTGAGGCCCGTCCTCGGGATCAGCTCGACTTCCCCGTCCTCGCCCAGATGCCAGGGCAGCACCACGCCGCTTACCTCGGGTCCCTCCAGCAGCACCCGGTGCCAGCGGCCCTCCGCGAGGGCCTGAGCGTTGCGGATATGGGTCTGCGCCTCGTCGTTGGAGTTGGCCATGTCCCCAGAGTGGTAGGGATGGTGCCGCGTGAAGTGGCCCAGGACCGTGTCGAAGGAGACGGCCTCCAGGACCCTCATGCCGCCCGCCCGGCGTCGCCCGGCTCGTACACGCCGAAATGACGTTCCTCGAACAACTCCGCCCACCGTCCTTGTCCCAGCCGGCGCTCCCGGCCGACCGCCAGTATCCGGCGCCAGTACGGCTTGACCGGCGGCCACAGCTCACCCGTACGGCAGTACGACGCGTCGATCATGTACCTGTCGGTGCCCTCGGCCGCGGACGCGTCCCCGGCACGTCGGGTGTGGAACAGTGCGGAGTGGAGAACCACCGCTGACCCCGGGGGCAGCTCGGTGATCAGTACCTCTCCCGGCAGGGCGCCCGTCCCGAGATGACTGCGGGCGTCCTTCTCCGCGACCTCGTGGTGCGAGCCGGGCAGCACGGCGAGAGCGCCCATGCCCGGCCGCAGGCCTTGGATGTAGTGAAGAACGTGAACCATCGGAAGCCGCCGATGCCGCTGGGGTCGCTGCTCGTAGTCGTGGTGCCAGGGCTTGCCCGGGGCTCCGCAGGGGCGGCGGTCACTGTGGAGGTGGTGGAACACGAAGGCAGGGCCGAGCAGGTTCTCTTGCTCCAGCAGCTCCAGCAGCGGCGGGAACGCGGCCAGCTCCCCGTGTGCCGCCATATCCAGCTCGACCGTCTCCGGTACCGGGCACCGATCCGGGCGTAAGCAGGCGTCGATGGAACGCTGTCGCAACCCGGAATCCACCCAGTGGTCGACCTCCCGTGTCAGACGTCCGACGAAAAGGCTGGGCAGAAGGCCCGGAAGCACCAGGAACCCCTTCTCGTCGAACTCCTTGATGTGCGGTGCGGTACCCGAAGCGGCGATCACGCGGCTGAACCTCCGTTGTACACCGATGGGCGGCCAGGGATAAATCGGGCTGCGCCATCCATATCCAGGTCCTTCCGGAGCCATGCCCTTACGCAGCGGAATGGCCGGTCCCCAGCCCTGGAGGTGCGACAGCAGGGCCTCAGGGGCGGAGGGTTCTTACCGGGACGGGCGAGGCACCGATGACACGGGCGAGCGGCCGGTTCGTGCGCCCAGAACGGGTCGGCGCCGGAGAGCCTCCCCACCCTCTGAGGAGCGGCGTGGCTACCGGCGATATCGCGCATCACGACGGCCGACTTGTCCCAGAAGCTGTCGTAGCGGCTGGCATTGGCCATGGTGTTGGCCGGTGAACCACGGAGCAGGGTTTCACCACAGCACTCGGGCCGCGGCGCCACCGGATCGAGCCGGTAGGCGGTCAGGCGGCCGGGAGTCCGCAGCCGGATGCCGGCCTTTCAGGCGCGCGGCCCGGAGATGCCGGCCACGGTGCGCCCGGCCATCGCGAGCTGGTCCGGCCGGTCGTCCCACTTGCGGGGAGTCCCTGGTACTCGTCTGCGTTCCCCGCTCCACGCCGCTCGTTCCTCCTCGCCTCTCCGTGATCACGCACTTGTAGCGCGGAACAGAACCAGACCCACCGGTCCGGGGCAAGGAGCGTGGGTGCCCGCATGCAGGGCGCTTCGAGAACCGGGACCATCACGAGAACGTGCTCACCGACCGGGTGCCCGCACCCAATGGTCCGGAGCCGCACCACCTTCACCAACGCCGCCACCGGCGCTCGGCGCATGCGCTGCTCCCCCGCCACCACGCGGCGAGCCCAGGACAGGTCCACCACACCCCGCGCCTCCCTGACCAGACACTCACACGGACAGACCAGGGGACGTTGCGTCTGCTGCGCAAAGCCTGCGAGTCGGATCATGCCTCAGTCCAAGATCCGGACCATACGCGGACCGACGATTCGCAACCTGTCCAGCCTCATGCCATTTCACCAGGTCAGTGAAATGCAAGACGTGTACCACCAGCAGACGAAGAATCTGCTGGACCTCCGTACTCGTGTCTCGCCAGATTTCGCCAATAACTGCGGCAGACAACTGCAATGGCTTGCGCTCCGAGTTCGGCCACACAAGGCAGTTGTGTCCTGAGCTTCGCTTCTACCGCCCACGACCCACAACGAGCAGAGCATCCACGCGTTTTCCTGGACTATCAGCCTCCGACCCTTTGATCCAGCAGGTGACGCAGATACTGGACCAGCAGCGTGATGTTCGCATCCGCGAGGTCGATACTGCCGACTGGAGGATCACCGGCCCGCTCGCACACGACGACCACCCACACCTGACGACCCATCACCAAAGTCAGCATGTGGTCAGCATCAGTACCGCCACAACCCGCTACGGACAGCTACACCCCGACAAGATCGACAACTGGTCAAACGCAACCTGGCCTGCGAAGCTGGAGTCCAAGGGCTCATCTACTAGTTTCCCTAGGAGGTACCCGTGAAGATGCTGATCAACGTCCCGGAGACCGTGGTCGCGGACGCGCTGCGCGGTCTGGCGGCTGCCCACCCGGAGCTGACCGTGGACGTGGAGAACCGGGTGATCGTGCGACGGGACGCTCCCGTGGCCGGAAAAGTGGGGCTGGTCTCGGGCGGAGGCTCGGGGCACGAGCCGCTGCATGGGGGTTTCGTGGGTCCCGGCATGCTGTCGGCGGCCTGTCCGGGCGAGGTGTTCACCTCCCCGGTGCCCGACCAGATGCTGCGCGCGGCCGCCGCCGTGGACAGCGGGGCGGGGGTGCTGTTCATCGTGAAGAACTACACCGGCGACGTGCTCAACTTCGACATGGCAGCCGAGCTGGCTGAGGACGAGGGCATCCAGGTCGCGAAGGTGCTGGTCAACGATGACGTGGCGGTGACCGACAGCCTCTACACGGCCGGCCGGCGTGGCACCGGCGCGACCCTGTTCGTGGAGAAGATCGCCGGTGCCGCAGCCGACGAGGGCATGCCGCTGGAGCGGGTGGAGGCCATCGCCCGGCAGGTCAACGAGAACTCCCGCAGTTTCGGTATCGCGCTGAGTGCCTGCAGCACGCCCGCCAAGGGCAGCCCCACCTTCGATCTGCCGGCCGGTGAGCTGGAGTTGGGCATCGGCATCCACGGCGAGCCCGGCCGGGAGCGGCGGGCGATGATGACCTCCGGCGAGATCGCCGAGGCCGCCGTCGAGGCGGTGGTGGAGGACCTCCAGCCGCGCAATCCCGTGCTGGTCCTCGTCAACGGCATGGGCGCGACGCCGCTGCTCGAGCTGTACGGCTTCAACGCCGAGGTGCACCGGGTGCTCGCCCAGCGCGGCGTACCCGTGGCCCGGGTCCTCGTAGGCAACTACGTCACCTCCCTCGACATGGCGGGCGCCTCGCTCACCCTGTGCCAGGTCGACGAGGAGATGCTGCGGCTGTGGGACGCGCCGGTGAAGACGGCGGGTCTGCGCTGGGGCATGTGAGACGCAGGGGAAAGGATCACCCCGTACCTACCAGGCAAGGAGATCCAGTGCTCGACGCCGATTTCTTCCGCCGTTGGATGACGGCTACCGCCGCGTCCGTCGACCGTGAGGCGGAACGGCTCACCGCCCTCGACTCCCCCATCGGGGACGCCGACCACGGCAGCAACCTCCAGCGCGGCTTCAGGGCCGTGGCGGCCGCCCTGGAGAAGGAGGCCCCCGGCACGCCCGGCGGGGTACTGACGCTGGCCGGACGCCAGCTCATCTCGACGGTCGGCGGTGCCTCGGGGCCGCTGTACGGCACGCTGCTGCGTCGTACCGGCAAGGCGCTCGGGGATGCCGCCGAGGTCAGTGCGGAGCAGCTGGCCGAGGCGCTGCGGACCGGGGTGGACGCGGTCATGACGCTCGGCGGTGCCGCCCCGGGCGACAAGACCATGATCGACGCGCTGGTGCCGGCGGTGGACGCGCTCGGTGACTCGTTCGGGGCGGCGCGGGCCGCCGCGGACGAGGGCGCCGTGGCGACGACGCCCCTGCAGGCGCGCAAGGGCCGGGCCAGCTATCTGGGTGAGCGCAGCATCGGGCACCAGGACCCGGGCGCCACATCGGCGGCGCTGCTCGTCGCCGCTCTCGCGGAGGCAGCCGATGAGTGACGAGCGGCTTGTGGGAATCGTGCTGGTGTCGCACAGCGCGGAGGTGGCCGCGTCGGTCGCCGCGCTGGCCAAGGGGCTCGCGGGCGGTGGCCCGGTGGTGCCCGTCGCTCCGGCGGGCGGCACCGAGGGCGGTGGGCTGGGTACCAGCGCCGAACTGATCGCCGCGGCGGCCGTGTCCGTCGATCGCGGTGCGGGCGTCGCCGTCCTCACCGATCTGGGCAGCGCGGTGCTCACCGTGAAGGCCCTGCTCGCGGAGGGCGACGAACTCCCGGAGCAGACGCGGCTGGTGGACGCCCCGTTCGTGGAGGGAGCCGTGGCCGCCGTCGTCACGGCGGGCACCGGTGCCGATCTGGCGGCGGTGGAGTCGGCCGCCGCGGAGGCGTACACGTACCGGAAGGTGTGAGACCGGACCCGGGCACGCCGGTCGACGGCGTGCCCGGCCGGCCTGAGCGGCAGCTGACGTGCCGTCACTCGCTCAGCTCCCGTCGACGAACCGCCTCGCCGCCCGCTCCCCCGAGGCCACGGCCGCCGCTTGGTCCTCGATGGGCGACACCCGTGTGTTCTTGAAGACGATGTAGGTGACGCCCGAGGCGGTGCCGCCCCGGAGCGGGTGGGGGCGGATGCCGAGGGCCTCGGCCGTCGCGTAGGAGGCTTCTCCGATGACGCCCCGCGGGCCCGTGTCTCCGACGACCGCGTACTGCACCTGGTCGCGGTAGACGACGGCCACGACCGAACCGCCGCCCACGCCGTGGTCCCGGTAGTCCCAGATGCGGCTCGGGGCGGGTACGACGATGAAGGGGAGACGTTCGGCGTTCAAGGGGCGGCCGTCGGACTGCGAGTAGGCCGTGCTGGCGGCGAAATACGGGTCGGTACGGCGGTTGCAGCGGCGTCCGGGGCGGCCGTCGCAGTCGATGTCCATGTCGGCCTTCCAGAAGACGGCGTCGCGGGTACCGCAGACCGGGATCTTCGCGGAGGAGCCGAGGTCCTTGCGGTACCGGCCGCGGGACACCGGAGCGCAGTCCCGTGCCCTGTCCAGCAGGTCGGCGGCGCTGACGGGGACCTCGCGCCACACCATCGGCCGCCACACCACCGGGCGCCACACCACCGGCTGGGTGCGCGGCGGGGCCGGAGTGGCGACCGGTGCCGTCGGGACGAGCAGGGCGGCACTGGCCGCGGCCAGCGTGAGCGACTGGACTCGCACGATGAGTGAGCCTCTCCTGAGGGAACCTGACGGTCAATCAGCCGCATCTGTTCCCCCGGGCCGTTCATCCGGTCACCCTCAAAGGGCCGGACGGCGCACTCCCCCAACCACCGACAGGGGCCGGGGACCTGAGTCCGTGTGGGACCCGGGCCGCCCGGCCACCCGTGTCGGCACGGGATCTGCGACGACAGCGGTCCGCGCGACAGGCCCGAACTCCCTGGCGTCCGCCAGGAGTTCGGCCGTGAGCGACTTCAGCATACGTAACCCTCCCGAGTGGTCACGAACGGCGGGGGTGACGCGCGACCGCCTCAGCGCCCCGCGTCACCCTCCACCACCCGCCCTCTTGATGTGATCGCGTCAGTCGCGCCATATTGGTCCGGACCATTCCCGAGTGCCGTACCGGGAGGCAGTGTCGTGCGACGCGTTCTCGTCTCGTTCCCCGCTCCCGCCCTTCTCCTGCGGCGCGTCGCGCTCTGCGGGGCCCTCGCGCTGGTCGCCGCCTGCGCCTGGGCCGGAGCGGAGGAACAGGACGTCGGTGGTGTGCCCGGGGCGCCGACGGGCGTCACCGCGGAGGCGGGCAGCGCGACGAGCGTGCACGTCATGTGGAACGTGACCGTGCGGGCCGACGTCTACGAGGTGTATCGGGGCACCACGAAGGTCAGTGAAGTACCGGGTTCGAAGCACATGGTGGACGTCACCAGGCTCCGGCCGTCCACGCAGTACGTCTTCACCGTACGGGCGCGGGACGCCGAAGGGCGGCTCGGGCCGCCCAGCCGTCGGGTCCGGGCGCGGACACCCGCTGCCGTGGCGGACGACCGCTCGGCGCCGACCCGTCCCTCGGCGCCCAACGGACGGGCGGCCGGCAGCCGGGCGGTCCAGCTGTCGTGGTCCGCCTCGACGGACGACCGGGACGTGGTGTCGTACGACATCCACCAGGGAGCCGCGAAGATCCACAGCGTGGGCGGAGGCCAGACGGCCGCCGTGATCACGGGGCTGCGGCCCGGCACCTCCTACGCGTTCACCGTCCGGGCCAGGGACGCGGCCGGCAACGTCTCCCCCGCCAGTCCCACCGTCCGTCTCACCACCCCGGGCACGGACGACGGCCGGGCCACGGCCCCCACCGGCTTCCGGGCGACGAGCCACCGCGAGGACGGGGCGTACCACGTCGACCTGAGCTGGGTGCCGCCCCGCGTGGACGGCGAGATCACCGAGTACCAGATCCAGCTGGACGGCCACCCGGCCACATCCCTCGTGTACGGCGGGAGCGCCCCGCGCGACCGGGCGACGCACCGTTTCTACGTGGGGCAGGTCGCCGGTGTCACCCACCGCGTCCGGATCCGGGCGATGCTGCCGGACGGCACGTGGGGCGGTTTCTCGGCGGAGCGGACGGTGACGACGGGCGCGCGGCGGTGACACCGAGACCACGGCGGTGACGTGACACCACGGCGGCGACGTCGGGTCCACGGAGATGTCGTGCCCGCGTCGGCCGGCCAGTGGACGACGTCACCTGCACGGCGGTACCCGGCGTGCGACCCCGGCCCGGGGAGCTTTGGCTGACCCCTGAGGCAGCACGGGCGATTCCCGACCCTCGGCGGCGCTAGGGATGTACCGCCAACCGTGCCGCCGGAGGGCAGTCCACATGCGCAATTCATCGCCAGTTCTCCGCTCCGGCCTGACCGTGGCAGCCGCCGCTCTGCCCCTCGCCCTGGCCGCGGGGCCCGCTGTCGCGGGCCCGGGCATCTCCGTGAGCACCACGGGTTCCACGGTGTCGGTCACGACCAGCGCGTGCACCCAGATCAACGGCAGCTGGGGCACCGCCTCACTGCTCACCAGCAGTCAGGGCAGCTTCGCCCAGGGGCGCCAGGTGACCCTGTCGGGGACGTCCACCAGCCAGTCCGCCGCCTGGTCGAGCGTCAGCGCGGGGACGTACACCGTCATCGTCATCTGCTCGGACGGCACGACCGCGGGCACCCAGTCCGTCGTCGTCTCCCCGGCCCCCTCCCCCTCGAGGTCCGCGTCCCCGTCCCCGTCGGCCTCCCCCTCCCGCGGCGTCATGGGCGGTACCGGCGGAAGCGCCACGGACTACGGGACCGTCACGCTGGTGGCCGGCGGCACACTGGTCGGGGCCGGCCTGCTCGGCACGGCCTGGTACCTGCGCCGCCGCAACAAGCCGTACCGGTACTGACCCGGTACGGACGGCGGCCCGCCCTCCCGAAGCGCTCCGGTCGGGCGGGCCACCGTCACATCCCGGTCCCGGTCCCGGTCAAGCCGGGCGGGTCGGCTCGCCGTCCGGGAGCTCGGCGAATTCCGCCAGTGCGCGGCTGAGCCACTGGGTCCAGAAGGTCTCCAGGTCGATGCCGGCCCGCAGCACCAGATGCCGCAGCCGGTCCTCCGTGCCGTCCCGGCCGGGCGGGAAGTCGCGCTGCTCGATCTCCTGGTACTCCGCCAACTGCCGCTCGTGCAGCTGCAGATGGCGTCGCAGATCGGCCTCCAGGCCCGCCGTGCCGACCACGGCCGCCGCCCTCAGCCGCAGCAGCAGCGTGTCGCGGTGCGGCTTGGGGTCCTGGGAGGCGGCGGTCCAGCGGGCCAGTTCGGCGCGGCCCGCGAGCAGGACCTCGTAGCTCTTCTTCTGCCCGCGTGCCGGCTGCTCGGACGGCAGGGCCCGGATCAGGCCGTCGGCCTCCAGTTTTCCCAGCTCGCGATAGATCTGCTGGTGCGTCGCGGACCAGAAGTAGCCGATCGACCGGTCGAACCGGCGGGTCAGCTCCAGGCCCGACGACGGCTTCTCTAGCAGGGCGGTGAGGATCGCGTGCGGGAGTGACATACCAGCCATCCTAGGGACGGGCGGCAGGCCCCCTACAGCGCCGCCGCCAGCTCGGTGCCCTGCTTGATGGCACGCTTGGCGTCCAGCTCCGCGGCCACGTCGGCGCCGCCGATGAGGTGCGTGCTGCGCCCGGCGGCGACCAGTTCCTCGTACAGACCCCGGCGCGGCTCCTGGCCGGTGCACAGCACGATCGTGTCGACCTCCAGGACCGTGCTCGCGCCGTCGACCGTGACATGCAGTCCGGCGTCGTCGATCCGGTCGTACCGGACACCCGGCACCATGGTGACGCCGCGGTGCTTGAGTTCGGCGCGGTGGATCCAGCCGGTGGTCTTGCCGAGTCCGGCGCCGACCTTGGACGTCTTGCGCTGGAGCAGATGGACGGTGCGCGGCGGGGCGGGCCGCTCGGGCGCGGCGAGGCCGCCGGGGGCGCGGTAGTCGAGGTCGACGCCCCACTGGCGGAAGTACGTCGCAGGGTTCTCGTGGGCCTTGTCGCCGGCGTCCGTGAGGTACTCGGCGACATCGAAGCCGATGCCGCCCGCGCCGAGGATCGCGACCCGGTCGCCGACGGGGGCGCCGTCGCGCAGGACGTCGAGGTAGCCGAGGACGCTCGGGTGGTCGACGCCGGGGATGTCGGGGGTGCGCGGGCTGACGCCGGTGGCGACGACGACCTCGTCGTAGCCGTCGACGTCCGCGGCCGTGACGGGTGTGTTCAGCCGTACGTCGACACCGTGCCAGTCGAGCTGGGTGCGGAAGTAGCGGAGCGTCTCGTCGAACTCCTGCTTGCCGGGGACCTTGCGGGCGACGTTGAGCTGCCCGCCGATCTCGCTCGCGGCGTCGAAGAGGGTGACGTCGTGGCCGCGCTCGGCCGCCGAGACGGCGCAGGCGAGGCCGGCCGGTCCGGCGCCGACGACGGCGACGCGTTTGCGCAGCCGGGTCGGGGAGAGCACGAGTTCCGTCTCGTGGCAGGCGCGCGGGTTGACCAGGCAGGAGGTGATCAGGCCGCTGAAGGTGTGGTCGAGGCAGGCCTGGTTGCAGCCGATGCAGGTGTTGATCGCCTCGGGCCGGCCGGCCTCCGCCTTGATGACGAAGTCCGGGTCGGCGAGCATCGGGCGGGCCATCGACACCATGTCGGCCGCGCCCTCGGCGAGCAGTTCCTCGGCGAGCTCGGGGGTGTTGATGCGATTGGTGGTGACGAGCGGCACGGACACCTCGCCCATGAGCCGCTTGGTCACCCAGGTGTACGCGCCGCGCGGCACGGAGGTGGCGATGGTGGGGATGCGGGCCTCGTGCCAGCCGATGCCGGTGTTGATGATCGTCGCCCCGGCGGCCTCGACGGCCTTGGCCAGGGTGATCACCTCGTCGAGCGTCGAGCCGCCCGGGACGAGGTCGAGCATGGAGAGCCGGTAGACGACGATGAAGTCCTCGCCGACCGCCTCGCGCACCCGCCGCACGATCTCGAGCGGGAAGCGTGTGCGGTTCTCGTACGAGCCGCCCCAGCGGTCGGTGCGCTGGTTGGTGTGCCGGGCGATGAACTCGTTGATGAGGTAGCCCTCGGAGCCCATGATCTCCACGCCGTCGTAGCCGGCGTGCCGGGCCAGGCGGGCGGCGCGGACGTAGTCGTCGATGGTCCGCTCGATGTCGGCGTCGCTCAGCTCGCGGGGCGGGAAGGGGCTGATCGGCGCCTGGACCGGGCTGGGCGCGACCAGGTCCTGGTGGTAGGCGTACCGGCCGAAGTGCAGGATCTGCATCGCGATCCGCCCGCCCGCGTGGTGCACGGCGTCGGTGATGACCCGGTGCCGCTCGGCCTCCGCCTCGGTGGTGAGCTTCGCGCCGCCCTCGTAGGGACGTCCCTCGTCGTTGGGTGCGATGCCGCCGGTGACGATCAGGCCCACTCCCCCGCGGGCGCGGGCGGCGTAGAAGGCGGCCATGCGCTCGAAACCGCCGTCGGCCTCCTCCAGACCGACATGCATGGAGCCCATGAGGACCCGGTTGGGCAGGGTCGTGAAGCCCAGGTCGAGGGGGGTCAGCAAGTGCGGGTAATGGCTCATCGGGGGCCCTCCGTGCGCGGTGTCGTCCCCGTAGTTGTAGAGGCTACCGACGCTTTATGCAACTAGTTGCATAAGGTGATGGAGGGCACAGCGGGGCTACGACCAGGGGATCACCGGCTCTCGAGGCGCACGTGCAGTTCCTTCTCCTGGTCGCCGGGGACCGTGGTCAGGTCCTGCACGGCGAACAGGGAGTCCAGCCTCATCCGGAACTGTTCGATCGCCCAGTACCCGCCGTGCAGATCGGCGTCGACGGAGGACGACAGCCGGGCCGGCCGCGCGCCCTCGTGCGTGTCGGCGACATCGAAGGTGCCGAGCCACACGGTCGGGCGGGTCTCGTGCAGTTCCTCGGGCACGTCGTCGGCGCACCGGTCCGACTCGAAGCAGGCGCACAGCGTGTCGAACACGATCCGGGCGTCGTGCTTGCTGCATCCGCTGATCTCCACCGAGACGGAGTGGGGGTGCGGTCGCTCAAGGTCCATCGTGACGCTCCTCTTCTGGTCACGCTGCCGAATCCGCCCCCACCCCAGCAAAGCACCCCCTTCCGACGAGCACTACCGGCAGCGCCCCTGTGGTGGTGACCGTTTTGCGGGGCGGTACGCGCCGTGTTGGGAGATGGTGGAAGGTGACGGAAGGGGCCTCGAGAAAACGGCTCCGCGCGGTAGAACATGGGGTGTCGGCACCATGACGGCGTGCCGCGAGGATCGGCGAAGGCGGGGCATGGGATGAGTGCAGCCGGGTCTCCCGCGGCCGAGGGCGACGAGTCCCCGCGCGGGTCGGCACGACCGAGCGGGCTGCTCGACGTCCTGAGCATGGCCTCGGTGGTCCTCGACTCCGAGGGCCGCATCGTGCTGTGGAGCCCGCAGGCCGAGGAACTGTTCGGATACGAGGCGCGGGAGGCGCTCGGGGAGTACGCCGCCCGGATCATGGTCCACGAGCAGTACGTCGACCTCGTGGTCAAACTGTTCGCGGACGTCATGGGCACCGGGCAGAGCTGGGCCGGGGCCTTCCCCATCCGCCGCAAGGACGGCACCACACGGCTCGTGGAGTTCCGCAACATGCGGCTGCTGGACGACGAGGGCGAGGTCTACGCGCTCGGTCTGTGCGCCGACCAGTCGACCGTGCACCGGCTGGAGCGGGAGGTGGCGCTGTCGACGCGGATGATCGCGCAGTCCCCGATCGGGCTGGCCGTGCTGGACACCGAGCTGCGGTACGTCTCGGTCAACGCGGCGCTGGAGGAGATCAACGGCGTGCCGACCGAGGAGCACCTGGGCCGCACGGTCCACGAAGTGGTGCCGCAGATGGACGTCGAGGCCCTGGAGGCCGCGGCGCGCCGGGTCCTGGACACCGGCAGGCCGGTCGTCGACCAGTCCACGATCGGCCGCACCCCGGCCGATCCGGACCAGGACCACGCCTGGTCGATCTCGCTGTACCGGCTGGAGAACGCCTACGGGACCGTGCTGGGCGTGGCCGTCTCGATCGTCGACGTCACCGAGCAGTACCGGGCGGGCATCGAGGCCGAGGCCGCGCGGCGGCGTCTGGCCCTGATCGCGGACGCCTCCGGCCGGATCGGAACCTCGCTGGACCTGGACCGCACGGCCCGCGAGCTCGCCGACGTGGCCGTGCCGGAACTCGCCGACATCGCGGCCGTCGATCTGCTGGACGCGGTGGTGCAGGGGCGGCGCACCAGCCTCGGCCCCGCCGAGTCGGCCGTGATCCGCGCGCTGGCGGTCCAGGGGTACGACTCGGTCGAGGCCCTGGAGGCGGCCGACCCTCCGGGACAGGTGGCCCGGTACGCGCCCGACCGGCTCGTCACCGAGTGCGTGCGCACGGCCAGTCCCGTGATGCTGCCGCAGGTCACGGACGAGGATCTGCCGCGGATCGCCCGTTCCCCGGAGGCGGCGAAGCTGCTGGGCCGGGCCGGGGTGCACTCCTATCTGGCGGTGCCGCTGATCGCGCGCGGTGAGGTGCTGGGTGCGCTGGATCTCAAGCGCACCCGCAATCCGCTGCCGTTCTCCGAGGACGACCTGCTGCTGGCGCGCGAGCTGGCCGCCCGGGCGGCGGTGCAGATCGACAACGCCCGCTGGTACCAGAGCGCCCGGGACACCGCGCTCACCCTCCAGCGCAGTCTGCTGCCCAGCCATCCCCCGGTGACGGGCGGTCTCGAGGTCGCCTCCCGCTACCAGCCGGCCGGGGCCACGAGCGAGGTCGGCGGCGACTGGTTCGACGTCATCCCGCTGGACGGCGGCACGACGGCGCTCGTCGTGGGCGACGTGATGGGCAGCGGCATCCCCGCGGCGGCGACCATGGGCCGGCTGCGTACGGCGACCAACACGCTGGCCTCCCTCGACCTCGACCCGGCCCGGCTCCTGGAGCACCTCGACAAGATCACCGAGGGACTGGAGCAGGCCATCGCCACCTGCGTCTACGCCGTCCACGACCCGCATCGGCGACAGTGCCGGATCGCCAACGCCGGGCATCTGCCGCCGGTACGCGTGCGGGCCGGCCGGCCTCCTGAGCTGCTCGACCTGCCGACCGGGGTGCCGCTCGGCGTGGGCGGCGTCCCCTTCTCCACGACCACGGTCGACCTGGAGCCGGGCGACCGCCTGGTCTTCTACACCGACGGCCTCGTCGAGACCCGCCGCGACCCGCTCGACGACCGCCTCGACACGCTCCTGTCCCTGCTCGACGGCCCCGACCGGCCCCTGGAGGAGGTCTGCGACCTGCTCCTGCGCACCCTCCACGAGCCGGACAACTTCGACGACGTGGCCCTGCTCATCGCACGGGCGACGGCCCCGGACCGATCGGCACCTCCTGCCTGACCCCGATCACCACATGCGCGTGCGGCTCCTCCGAGACGGCCAGGCGGGTCGTCAGGCCGCCGCGTTCGAACGCGGCGACGGCGGTCGGTGCCTGGTGCCGGCCGGTCTCCACCAGGACGCAGCCACCGGGGGCTAGCCAGCGGGAGGCCTCGGCCGCGACCCGGCGCAGGACGTCGAGGCCGTCCGTGCCGCCGTCGAGGGCGACCAGCGGCTCGTGGTCGCGGGCCTCCAGGGGCAGCAGGCCTATCTCGTCGCTGGGTACGTACGGCACGTTGGCCGCGAGGATGTCGACGCGGCCGAGCAGCTCACGGGGCAGCGCCTCGAACAGGTCGCCCTGGTGGACGTGACCACCGGCGGCGGCGATGTTGCCGCGGGCGCAGTCCACGGCGAGGGGATCGATGTCGGCGGCGTGCAGTTCGACGCGACCGAGCCCGGCGGCCAGTGCCACACCGACGGCACCCGAGCCGCAGCACAGGTCCACGACGACCGTGGAGCCGGGCGCCTGGGCGAGGGCCTGTTCCACCAGGAACTCGGTGCGGCGGCGCGGCACGAAGACGCCGGGGGCGACGGTGATGCGCAGGCCCCGGAACTCGGCCCAGCCGACGACGAGTTCGAGGGGCAGACCCTCGGCGCGGCGCTCGACCATGGCGGCCGCCTCGGCCGGGGTGCGCGCGGTGGAGAGGATCAACTCTGCCTCGTCCTCGGCGAAGACGCACCCCGCGGTGCGCAGGGCGTCGGCCACGGAGGCACGGGACAACGGCGTGGAGGGCGGGACAGAAGACACAGACGGCATGGAAGCCAAGAGCCTTTCGAGAGCCGAAGGGCGCTGCGGCGGTCGCCTACGGGCGGCGGTCCGCGCGACATCGAGGAGTGAGCACCCGAGCTGACACAGCGGTAATGGGTCTCACCTCCTCGGCTTCCGATGGCTGGGTTGGTCCGCAGCCGGACGGCCACACTACCCGACGGACCGGCCGCCCGGTACGGCACGGCGAGCGGCCGCCCGTCCGACAGGTGGTTGGGCCATGCAACCATGGAAAGGCCAGGCAGCAGCGCCATGAGGGAGGCCGGGTGAACGCAGCCGACGCCGTGGAGACCATCCAGCGGGAGATGACGGTCTTCGCCCGCCGTGCCCGTGCCGCGGCGGGGCGGATGCACCCCGAGCTGTCGCTGGTGTCGTACACGCTGCTGGGGCATCTGGAGGAGAGCGGCGGCTGCCGTGCCACCGATCTGGCCGCCCACTACGCCCTGGACAAGTCCACCGTCAGCCGCCAGGTGGCCGCCCTGGAGCGGGCCGGTCTGATCGAGCGCCGCCCCGACGCGGAGGACCAGCGCGTTCTGGTGCTGCACCTGACGGAGTCCGGCCGGCGCATCCTGGCCCAGGTCACCGAGAGCCGCCGGGCCGCCTTCCGGGAGCGGCTGGCGGACTGGCCGGCCGAGGACCTGTCGCTGTTCGCCGACTGTCTCGTGCGCTACAACGCGACCTCCGAGCCCGGTGGGCACGACTGAGGCACACCGCACGTACCGTTGAATGCGCAATCACTGATCACCCGGGCCCGGCGTGGCACCGTCGGCCCGGTCCGGAGGCAGCTCCCCATGCACATCACCAGAGGCTTCACCGGGCGCCCACGCGTCGACGACCCCGGTCTGCCGCCGGGCCAGTACGACGCCGGCGACGACTGGCCCGTCCTGTCCGCCGAGGTCACTCCCGACCTGGCACCCGCCGACTGGACGTTCCGGGTCGACGGTCTGGTGGACGAGCCCCGCACCTGGGACTGGGAGGAGGCGCACCGGATGCCGCCGTCGGCGTACGAGGGCGCCATCCACTGCGTGACGGGCTGGTCGAGGTTCGGGGTGCGGTTCTCGGGCGTGTCCCTGGACGCCTTCCTCGATGTGGTCCGGCCCCATGGGTCGGCGACCCATGCCGTCGCCTACTCGCACACCGGCTACACCACCAACCTCCCGCTCGCCGACCTGACCGGCGGGCGTGCCTGGATCGCCTGGGAGTACGACGGCGGCCCGCTCGCCCCCGAGCACGGCGGTCCGGCGCGACTGCTGGTGCCGCACCTGTACTTCTGGAAGAGCGCCAAGTGGATCGCGGGTCTGCGGATCCTCGACCACGAGGAGCCCGGTTTCTGGGAGCGGAACGGCTACCACGAGCGGGGCAACCCCTGGCAGGAGCAGAGGTACTCCGGTGACTGAGACCTTCGTGCCTCCCACGCGGTTCGCCGTGCCCGGGCGGATCGCCGTGGGCGAGCAGGCCGCCTCCGTGTGGCAGACCGCCACACTGACCGAGATCCGCCGTGAGACCGCGCGTGCCGCCACCTTCCGGTTCTCCGTGCCCGGCTGGCCGGGGCACCTGCCCGGCCAGCACCTGATGGTGCGGCTGACCGCCGAGGACGGCTATGCGGCCCAGCGCCACTATTCGATCGCGTCCGCCCCGGACGGCTCCGGGCACATCGAACTGACCTTGGACCACGTCGACGGCGGCGAGGTCTCGGGCTGGTTCCACACCGTCGCCCGGCCCGGCGACCGGGTCGAGGTGCGGGGACCGGTGAGCGGCTTCTTCGCCTGGCCCGGCGACCGGCCCGCGCTGCTGATCGGCGCCGGCTCCGGTGTCGTACCGCTGATGTCGATGGTCCGGCACCACCGCGCGCGGAACCTGACCGTGCCGCTGCGGCTGGTGGTGTCCGCGCGCAGCCCCGAGGAGCTCATCTACGCCCGGGAGTTCGGCGCGGAGACGACGCCCGTCTTCACCCGCGCCGCGCCGGAGGGTGTGCCGGTGGGACGTATGGCCGCGGCACATGTGGCGCCGCTCCTGGCCGAGCAGCCGTCCGGTGGGTGGGAGGCCTATGTGTGCGGCTCCAATGCCTTCGCCGAACATGCCTCGCGGCTGCTCGTGACGGCCGGTCAGCCCGTGGACCGCGTCCGGATCGAGCGTTTCGGCTGATCTCGGGAGCGGACCGACGGCCCGGCGCCCCGTAGCGGGGCCACGACGAGCGATCGATGCGCGTCGGAAGGGGTACCCGGTCCGTGTGGGCACTCGCAGGCGTGGCATGACGCGGAGGGAGCGGCAGGTCGACATGCGAACCCGGGTGCGCGGCTGGCGTTGGCGGCGCAGTCCGCTGCGGCGCCGGTCCGATGTCGTCGAGGCGTGGACGGTGCTGGTGGTGGCCGTCCTGCTGCTCGTGGGCGCGCCGCTGGCGGGAGTGGCGGCGGCCTGGTGGGCCCATGACGAGGCGACGTCGGTCTCGGTGGAGCAGCGCGCCGAGCGGCATCGCGTCCGTGCCGAGGTCGTCGGCAGGAAGGGCGACTCGCTGCCGTCGGCGGAGGCCGGCGGGCAGCGGACGTTCCGGGCGACCGTGCGCTGGACGGAGCCGGGCGAGGGGACGCGCACCGCGACGGCACCGGTCGCCGCGGGCACCCGGCAGGGCGAGGTCGTGGACGTCTGGTTCGACTCCCGGGGGCGGAACGTGCCCCCGCCGGTGGACGGCGCCACGGTCTGGCAGCACACCCTCACCATCGGCACGTGTGCCGCGGGCGGTGCGGTGCTCGCGGTGATCCTCGGCCACGTCGTCGTGCGCCGGGTGGCGCTGCGCCGCAGGCTGGCCGAGTGGGACCGGGCGTGGGCCCGTACGGAACCGGAGTGGACGCATCGCCGCGCATGACGCACAAAATGCCTGGCGAGTCCTCCGACCGCCCCCATAGTGTGATCATCCGCTCTGTCTCCGCAGCTGTTCCTCACCCAAGGCGGTCCTGCATGGCCCTGTTCGACCTTCCTCTCGATGAACTCCGTGAGTACCGCAGCGCGTCCCCCGAGCCCGAGGACTTCGACGCGTTCTGGTCCAAGACGCTCCAGGAGGCGCGTCAGCACGATCTGGACGCCCGCTTCGAACCGGTCGACACGGGCCTGTCCACCGTGCAGGTGTTCGACGTGACGTTCGCCGGCTTCGGTGGTCATCCGGTCAAGGGCTGGCTGACGCTGCCGGCCGGGGCGGACGGACCGCTGCCGCTGGTCGTGGAGTTCATCGGCTACGGCGGAGGCCGCGGACTGCCGCACGAGCACCTGCTGTGGGCGTCCTCGGGCCGGGCGCACTTCGTGATGGACACCCGCGGGCAGGGCAGCGCCTGGGGCGCTGGCGGCGGCACGGCGGACCCAGTGGGCGGCGCGCCGGCCTTCCCGGGCTTCATGACGCGCGGTATCGACGCGCCGGAGAACTACTACTACCGCCGGGTGTTCACGGACGCCGTGCGGGCCGTGGAGGCGGCCCGTTCACACCCCCTGACCGACGCCACGCGCACGGTGGCCGTCGGCGCGAGCCAGGGCGGCGGCATCACGATCGCGGTGGGCGGCCTGGTCCCCGACCTGGCGGCCATCGCGCCGGACGTGCCGTTCCTGTGCGACTACCCGCGCGCGGCGACGCTCACGGACCGGCACCCGTACCGGGAGATCGGCCTGTACCTGAAGACGCACCGCGGTCGCGCCGAGGACGCCCTGCGCACGCTCTCCTACTTCGACTCCGTGCACTTCGCCGCCCGCGGCCGGGCCCCGGCGCTCTTCTCGGCCGCCCTGGAGGACCAGACCTGCCCGCCCTCCACCGTTTTCGCGGCCTTCAACGCCTGGAGCCACGAGGACAAGGAGATCGAGGTCTACGACTTCAACGACCACGAGGGCGGCGGTCCCTTCCAGGAGGCGGCCAAGCTGCGCTGGATGCGCTCGTACAGCTGATCCGGCCGTTCACCACCGACGGACTTTCGTGCGGTCCCGACCAGTCGGTATGTTCTTCGGGGCCGGGCCGCTCCATGGC
>NZ_JBHUTX010000046.1:0-65292 GCF_042671245.1 Streptomyces sp. NPDC057099 | reverse complement strand
GCGGGATCGTCCGCCGCGGCCACCCGGTGCCTTCACCTGCCTTTCGAAAGGATCCGGCCTGCTGGCTTACTTCGAGGAGCTCATCAGCAGGTAGTCGTACATGCCGAGGTAGGCCTGCGTCACCGTGACGTTGGCCGCGGACGTCGGCCTGAGCAGCAGGTTCTTGCGGTAGATGACCGGAACGACCGAGGCGTTGTCGAGCACCATCTTGTCGATGTCGCCCCAGGCCTTGGTGCGGGCCGCGTCGTCGGTGTTGGCGATCGCGTCCGTCAGGGCCTTGTTGATCTTCGGGTCGTCCAGCTCCATCAGGTTGTTGCCGCCCGAGGGCTTGATGGCCGCACCGTTGATGATCTGGTCGAGGAAGCCGTAGCCGGTCGGCCAGTCGGCGCCCCACGCCATCGAGAGCATGCCGAGCTTGTTGTCGTGGACGTAGCTCGGGACACCGGCGAAGTTGGAGAAGTACTTGCCGGAGGGGAACTGCTTGATCTCGACGTTGATGCCGATCTTCTTCAGCGACGCCTGGACGGCCGTGGCCTGCGCGACCTCGGCGGGCCGGTCGGAACGGGCCGTCAGGATCGTGTTGAAGCCGTTCGGCTTGCCGCACGCCTTCAGCGCCGCCTTGGCCTTGGCCACGTCACCCTTGTGACCCTCGGTCGCGTAGGTGTCGAACTTGGTGTAGCCGTTGACCGACGGCGGCAGCAGCGTGGTCGCCACGTCGCCCTTCGGCGAACCGCCCATGGCGTCGAGCACCGACTGCTTGTCGAGGCCCCACTGAACGGCCTTGCGGCAGTCGGCGTTGTCGAACGGCTTCACGTTCACGTTCAGCGCGATGTACTGCGTCGCACCGGCGTAGGAGCTGTCCGTCTGGTTGGCCTTCGGGCCGCGCAGCACCTTCGGCTGGGTCTGCGGCTGCACACCCGTGCCGGCCGCGTCAGCCGTGATCTTGTCGGAGAGCAGGTCGTTGTCGACCGTCACCGGGTTGACCTTGAACTTGATCGTGACCTTGTCCGGCAGAGCCTTGCGGATCGGGTCCGTCTTCGCGTCCCACTGCGGGTTGCGCACGAGGGTGGCGCCGCGGCCCTCCTCGTAGGACTGGAACTGGTACGGGCCCGTGGACTGGATGGACTGCACGTACTTCGCGCCGGTGTCCTTCGACTGCTGCACCGGGGCCGTCTGCGAGAACGTCGCCAGGTAGTCGAAGTCGGCGAACGGCTGCTTCAGCTTGAAGACGATCGTCTGGTCGTCCGGCGTCTCGATGGACTTGATGCCCTCGGCGGACTTGTCCTTGTACGGGCCCTTGTACTTGTCGCCGCCGTCCAGGTACGCCTTGAAGTACGTCGGGCCGTTGGACAGCGCCTCGGGCGCGAAGTTGGAACGCTCGATGGCGTACTTCACGTCCTTGGACGTCACCGGGGTGCCGTCCTGGAACTTCACACCCGTACGCAGCTTGTACGTCCAGGTCTTGGCGTCCGTGCTGGACTTGCCGAGGCCCTCGGCGAGGTCCGGCACGACCTCCAGGCCTTCCTTGCCCGCCGCCGGTTTGAACGTGGTGAGCGTTCTGCCGTAGAGGCGGGAGAAGTTCTGCACCCAGCCGTAGTACGTGTTGCCCGGGTCGAGGGAGTCCGGCACGTCCGAGTGCTCGTAGGAGACCGTCCCGCCCTTCTTGCTCGACGCGTTGACGATCGAGTTCAGCGCGGCGTCCTTCTTGCCGCTGCCTCCCCCGTCGTTGTCGTCGCCTCCGCCGCCGCACGCGGCAGCACCCAGCGACAGTGCCAGGACCGACGCAACGCCGGCGGTCACCCTTCTCGTCTTCACCTGAGGAAGCCCCCTCATTCGATGGATCACTTGCTGCGAGGGTCGAGGGCGTCACGCAGCCCGTCACCCAGCAGGTTGAAGGCCAGGACGGTGATGAAGATCGCCAGTCCGGGCACGAACATGTACTGCGGATCAGCCGTGTAGAGATCCACAGCGTTGCTGAGCATGCCGCCCCAGGAGGCCTGCGGCGGAGCGATGCCGACACCGAGGAAGCTCAGCGCGGCCTCGAAGAGGATGTTCGTCGGGATGATCAGCGTCGAGTAGACGAGGATCGGCGCGACGAGGTTGGGGAGCAGTTCCCGGAACAGGACGTACGGACCGCGCGCTCCGAGGCTGGTGGCCGCCTCGATGAACTCCCGCTTGCGCAGGGTCATGGTCTGGGCCCGCACGATGCGGCCGATGTACGGCCAGCTGAAGAAGCCGATCACGAAGATCAGCACGCAGATGCGCAGGGACAGTCCGTCGAGGCCGAAGAAGCCGTCCTGCACCGAGGCCGAGATCGAGATGGCGAACAGCAGCAGCGGGAACGCCAGGAAGGTGTCCATCATCCGGCTGATGACGCTGTCGATCCAGCCGCCGTAGTACCCGGCGACGACACCGAGCACGGTGCCGATGCACACGGACAGCAGCGTGGCGCCGCCCGCGACCAGCAGGGAGACCCAGGAGCCGTCGATGATGCGGGCGAGCATGTCGCGGCCGTACTGGGGGTCCACGCCGAGCGGGTGGTCCCAACTCATGCCTCCCCAGCCGCCCTTGGGTGCGAGCAGCGCGGGGTCGATGAGGTCCTGGTTGAACTTGTTGGGATCGAGGTTGAAGATCCACTGGATCGGCTTGGAGAACACCGCCATCAGCACGAGCAGGATGACGACGACGCCTCCCGCCATCGCCACCTTGTCCCGCTTGAAGCGCATCCAGGCGATCTGGGTGAGCGAGCGCCCCTCGATCTGGCTCTTCTTGACCCCGGCGAGCACGGCCTCGGGCTGTGCTCCGGCTTCCGCCCCGGTGGTCTCGATCGGTGCGGTCACGGTGCGATTGACCCCTCTCGACCCGGCGATCGCCGAGCCCCTGGCTGCCGCTGTAGCGGTTTTGTTTGTCTCGTACACGAGACCGACCCGGCCCGTGTCTTGCGGGGAGTCTTCAACGCTTTGGCGATCTGTTGCCAGACTTGGCGATGAAAGGATGCGTAAACGTGATGCTGTCTGCGGGGTTCCGTTATCCGGACAACGGGTAGCAGGGGTCGGACGCGCTGCGACAGGGGGATTTTAGGACATCTCCGCGCTTTTCACCCTTATCTACGCGCGGAGAGTTGAATGGCTGTCGCCTTCGGGAGGGGGGCGGGAACAGCCTCGGTGGGGCCGGTGGGGCGGCCTGTCGGGCGGGTCAGTACCTGCCCTGGGCAGGGGGGTATCCGTAGCCCGAGGCGGGGGCCTGGACGGGGGCGGTGGCGTGGGCCTCACGGTCGTAGAAGGGGCGTGCGCCGGAGCGCAGCCACATGGCGACCGGGTCGTGCTCGTCGGACATCGCGACGGTCGACACGGGGAGCCCGTCCGGTACGGCGCCGAGGGACTGCTGCATCATCGCGCGCACCGCGTCCACGGCCGGCGGCGAGGTGTCGTAGACGTCGAGCCCGATGGCGAGATACGGCGCCCCGAGCGCGGGTTGGACCCAGGCGCGGCGCAGCGAGCGGACGGCCGGGGTGCGGTGGGCGTTCTGCGCGAGCAGGGCGTAGAACTGCGGGATCTCGATGGCCGGTTCGGACAGCCGCAGGGGTCCGGCGGGCTGACGGTCCAGGCCCGTGGCGATGCGGCGCAGGTCGAGCCAGGGGATGCCGACGCCGCCACCGGGGGCGTGCGGGTTGAGCCAGAGGCCGTAGTGGTCGGGGTAGAGGGCGCGGGCCACGTCGATGCCGTCGACGACCTCGTAGCTGCGGTTCCAGCCGCTGGCCGAGAGCTCCTGCGCGGAGGTCACACAGGGGGCGTAGCCGCAGCGCTCGACCTCCATGTTTCCGTACTGGGCGTCGGGGGATCCGGCCTGGCCCTGCCACAGGAGCATCCAGATCTGGCCGCTGTGCGGGGTCGCGAGCGCGCGCAGGAGGGCCTCATAGGCGTCATAACGCCCGGGCGTGACCTGGCGCAGCATGTGCTCGACCTGTCCGGCCGCGGCCGTGCCGCTCGCGCTCACCTTTACCGCCCCTTCGTACAACGCCTCGACCGTGACCTAGCTTAAGCCCGCGCAGGTGCCAGGGGATTGGTGCCGGTGCGCGAGTGCGGGTCGTGTGTGGCTTGTCGCGCCCACGCGGCGGAGCCGCATGGTGTCACAGCCCCGCGCCCCTGAGGTGTCTGACCTACCGCTGGAAGAAGGGCCGGACCCGGTCCCTCATCCAGTTGCCCACCGGGTCCTCCGCCACGTCCAGGAGCACCAGGTTGACGGGCCAGGGGGCCGGGGACCGGGTGACCGCGCGGGTGAGGGCGTCCAGCGGGAGGGCGCGCAGGTCGCCTTCCCACTGGGAGAGTTCGACGCCGACGAACATCACGGGGTCGGCGGTCTCGATCGCGGCGAGGCAGCGGCGGGCGGTGACGACGACGCCGATCGCCTCGAACTCGGCGGAGGCGGCGGCGAGGAAGTCCACCGGGTCGTCCTGCCAGTCGGGCTCGAAGAGGCGGACCCGGCCGCCGCTCGCGGGGCCGTCCAGCGGGGTCCGGCCGGCCCGGCACAGCTCGGCCACGGCCGGCGGCGGGAGCGGGATGCCGACGACGCCGCCCGGGTTGATGGCCATCCCCGCGTGCGGGGGCAGACCGCGGGCGAACTCCACGGCGGGCGCGATGGTGTACGACATGTGCGAGCCGACGACCTGGCGGAACTGCTCCTCGGAGCTGAACACCGGCACGTACGCCTGGCCGTCGATCTCGATGCCGGGGAGATCGAGGGGGCCGCTCTGCGGGCCGCCGCCGCTGGGCAGCGGGATCCACACGAAGCTCCGGCCGAGCACCTCGACGATCCGCCCGCCGGCCGAGGGACCGGCACCGAGGGAGGCCGAGAGCACCTCCTCCAGCTCGTTGCCGGGCCATCCGCCGTGCGGGTGGGTCTGCGTCTGCGCCGGGAAGTCCGCGGAGAAGTCCGCCGGGAAGTCCATCTGCCTACCGCCTGCCTGAAACCACTGCTGTGGCTCAAAGGCTAGCGGCTCGGGAACACCGAACGGCCACCCCGTGAACCCCCGGCCCGCGGACAACCCCCGGGCCGGGCCCCCTGCCCCACGAACACGGCTCACGGGCAACGTCCGCCCGACCCGTGAACACCGGCTCACCGGCCGGGGACAGGCGGGCCTGTGAACACCGGCTCACGGGTCGGGGACAGTCGGCCTGTGAACACCGGATCACCGACCGCAGACGACCGGACCCGGGAACACCCGCCCACCGGCCGCAAACAACCTGCCCCGGAACACCCGCCACCGGCCACGGACAGCCGGGCCCAGGAACACCGGATGACCGGCCGGGGACTGCCGACCTGTGAACACCGGCCCACGGACAGGCCGAACCCGGGGACACCCGGCACCGGTCGCAAGCAGCCGAGCCCGGGAACACCCACCCTCCGGCCTGGGCGGTCAGCCCACGAAGCCGATGCGGTGGAGGGTGTTCGCCGCGTCGCGGTCGGCGAGGATCGCTGAGCCGCAGCCGGTGGGGAGTTCGCCGCGTTCGACCTCGTGGAGCAGGCGGGTGGTGGCGGCGCGGTGGCGCAGGAAGGCGTAGCGCGAGACGCCTCGGCCGCGGTCGCGCTGGCCGGCCAGGGCCTGCTCGGGGGTGACGTCGAGCATCAGCAGGTGGAGCGTGCCACCCCGGCGGCGGGCCTCGCGGGCCAGCCAGCGGCGGACCCACGCCTGCGTGCCGCAGTCGTGCACGACGACGGCCTCGCCGCCGCGCAGGGCGCGGCGCAGCCCGGCGTAGTGGGCGAGGCGGACGAGCGGGCGGTAGACCGCGTACGGCAGGGCGCGCGGCATCCGGCGCTCCCAGTGGTCGCGGGTGTCCTGGGAGTCGATGCGCCGGCCCGGCACGGTGCGCCGCATCAGCGTGGACTTGCCGCTGCCGGGCAGGCCCGTGACCACGACGATGTCGCGGGGGCCGAACAGCAGCGCGTGCGGGCCGCGGCCGGCGCGCTCGCGCAGATCGCGGACGACCGGCACCGGCTGCGGGCCGCAGGCCGCACGCGCCGGAGCGGTCGGCTGCTCGGGCAGCGCGATGCCCGACGTCGTGGCGTACGCGGTGGTCCTGTTCACCGTGATCGTCCTCCCCTGGGGCCAGGTACGGAGTCCCATGCCCGCCGAGTGTAAAGAGAAGGTAATGCCCGATGTCTCTGGTTTTAGTCCTCTTCCTGCAACAGGCCTGCTACAGGGTGGTCCCCCTGCCACCCCGCGACAATGCGTGCAATGATGTGCCCGCCAACTGCATACCGGCCGTTTGAATCCGCGCGGGAGAGTCCCCAGCACCGTTTCACCACTGGGGCGCCGAAGGAGCAAGTCCCTCCCTTGAATCTCTCAGGCCCCGTTACCGCGCGGGCGAGGCACATCTGAAAAGCGGGCCGCACCCTTCTCCGGAGTCCGGGGAAACGGCGTGGCCCCACCCAAGGTGCAAGCCGTTGACCTGCGTGGTCATGGCGAACCTCTCAGGTTCCGATGACAGATGGGGAGGAACGACCTCGCCCGTCATGCCTTTGGGAGACGACGACCGATGAGCAGTACAGGAGAACTCCGCCACACCGCGCTCGATGCCCTGCATCGTTCGCTCGGCGCGACGATGACCGACTTCGCCGGCTGGGACATGCCCCTGCGCTACGGCTCCGAGCGTGACGAGCACAACGCGGTGCGCACGAAGGCCGGGCTGTTCGACCTCTCCCACATGGGGGAGATCACCGTCACCGGGCCGGGGGCCGCCGCCCTCCTCGACCACGCGCTGGTCGGCAACATCGGCGGGGTCAAGCCCGGCCGCGCCCGCTACACCATGATCTGCCAGGCCGACGGCGGCATCCTCGACGACCTGATCGTCTACCGGCTGGCCGAGCAGGAGTACATGGTCGTCGCCAACGCCTCCAACGCCCAGGTGGTCCTGGACGCGCTGGTGGAACGTTCCGCCGGCTTCGACGCCGAGGTGCGCGACGACCGGGACGCCTACGCGCTGCTCGCCGTACAGGGCCCGCAGTCCCCGGGGATCCTGAAGTCCCTGACCGACGCCGACCTCGACGGCCTGAAGTACTACGCCGGTCTGCCCGGCACGGTCGCGGGCGTCCCTGCCCTCATCGCCCGCACCGGGTACACCGGCGAGGACGGCTTCGAGCTGTTCGTGAAGCCGGAGCACGCCGTCGAGCTGTGGCAGGCCCTGACCAAGGCGGGCGAGGCCGCCGGCCTGGTCGCGTGCGGGCTGTCCTGCCGCGACACGCTGCGCCTGGAGGCGGGCATGCCGCTGTACGGGCACGAGCTCAGCACCTCCCTGACGCCCTTCGACGCCGGGCTCGGCCGGGTGGTGAAGTTCGAGAAGGAGGGCGACTTCGTCGGCCGCGAGGCCCTGACCGAGGCCGCCGCGCGCGCCGAGCAGAACCCGCCGCGCGTCCTGGTCGGCCTCGTCGCCGAGGGCCGTAGGGTCCCGCGCGCCGGGTACCCGGTCGTCACGGGCGGCGAGGTGATCGGCGAGGTCACCTCCGGCGCCCCCTCCCCCACGCTCGGCAAGCCCATCGCGATGGCGTACGTCGACCCCGCGCACGCGGCTCCCGGCACCTCCGGTGTGGCCGTCGACATCCGGGGCAGTCACGAGCCGTACGAGGTCGTGGCGCTGCCGTTCTACAAGCGCCAGAAGTAGAGACTGGCCGAGCGCCAGAAGCAGACACCGGCCGCGGGCCGCCACAGCGGTCCCGGGCCGTCTCACCCCCGCTCACCAGCGGTCCCCTTCACAAGCACTCATCAGCACTCCCGCGCGTACAGGAGAATTCAGGCCATGAGCAACCCCAAAGAGCTGCGGTACAGCAAGGAGCACGAGTGGCTGTCGGGCGCCGAGGACGGCGTCTCGACGATCGGCATCACGGAGCACGCGGCGAACGCGCTCGGCGACGTCGTCTTCGTCCAGCTCCCGGAGGTCGGTGCCGCCCTGTCCGCGGGCGAGACCTGCGGCGAGCTGGAGTCGACCAAGTCCGTCTCCGACCTCTACTCCCCGGTCTCCGGTGAGGTCACCGAGGTCAACGAGGACGTGGTGAACGACCCGTCGCTGGTGAACTCGGCCCCCTTCGAGGGCGGCTGGCTGTTCAAGGTGCGCGTCACGGACGAGCCGGGCGACCTGCTCTCCGCCGACGAGTACGCCGCCTTCTCCGCCGGCTGAGAGGTCGTAGCCGTATGTCCGTCCTGAACACGTCCCTGCACGAGTTCGACCCGGCCGTCGCCGCCGCGGTCGACGCCGAGCTGCACCGGCAGCAGTCCACGCTCGAGATGATCGCCTCGGAGAACTTCGCCCCGGTCGCGGTCATGGAGGCGCAGGGCTCGGTCCTGACCAACAAGTACGCCGAGGGCTACCCGGGCCGTCGCTACTACGGCGGCTGCGAGCACGTCGACGTGGTCGAGCAGATCGCGATCGACCGCGTCAAGGAGCTGTTCGGCGCCGAGCACGCCAACGTCCAGCCGCACTCCGGTGCCCAGGCCAACGCCGCCGCGATGTTCGCGCTGCTCAAGCCGGGCGACACCATCATGGGTCTGAACCTCGCGCACGGCGGGCACCTGACCCACGGCATGAAGATCAACTTCTCCGGCAAGCTCTACGACGTCGTCGCCTACCACGTCGGCGACGACGGCCGGGTCGACATGGCCGAGGTGGAGCGGCTGGCGAAGGAGTCCCGGCCGAAGCTGATCGTCGCGGGCTGGTCGGCCTACCCCCGGCAGCTGGACTTCGCCGAGTTCCGCCGGATCGCGGACGAGGTCGGCGCGTACCTGATGGTCGACATGGCGCACTTCGCCGGGCTGGTGGCGGCGGGGCTGCACCCGAACCCCGTTCCGCACGCGCACGTGGTGACCACGACCACCCACAAGACGCTGGGCGGCCCGCGCGGCGGTGTGATCCTCTCCACGGCCGAACTCGCCAAGAAGATCAACTCCGCTGTCTTCCCCGGTCAGCAGGGCGGTCCGCTGGAGCACGTGATCGCGGCCAAGGCGGTCTCCTTCAAGGTCGCGGCCTCCGAGGACTTCAAGGAGCGCCAGCGCCGTACGCTGGAGGGTGCCCGCATCCTGGCCGAGCGTCTGGTGAAGGACGACGTCCGGGCCGTGGGCGTGGACGTCCTGTCCGGCGGCACGGACGTACACCTGGTCCTGGTCGACCTGCGCCACTCGGAGCTGGACGGACAGCAGGCCGAGGACCGCCTCCACGAGGTGGGCATCACGGTCAACCGCAACGCCATCCCGAACGACCCGCGCCCGCCGATGGTGACGTCCGGTCTGCGGATCGGCACGCCGGCCCTGGCGACCCGGGGCTTCGAGGCCGAGGACTTCGCGGAGGTCGCGGACGTCATCGCCGAGACGCTCAAGCCGTCCTACGACACGGACGCGCTCAAGGCCCGGGTGAAGGCCCTGGCCGACCGGCACCCGCTGTACCCGGGCCTGAACAAGTAGCTCCCGCACAAGCAGCACCTGCACAAGTAGCGAAGAAACCTTTCAGGGCGCCGTGCCCGCCACAAGCGGTCGCGGCGCCCGGCCCCACCGCACCACCCCCGTAGTCAGGAGTTCCCGTGGCCATCTCGGTCTTCGACCTGTTCTCGATCGGCATCGGCCCGTCCAGCTCCCACACGGTCGGCCCCATGCGCGCGGCCGGCCTGTTCGCCCGGCGGCTGCGCAACGAGGAGCTGCTGGAGTCGGTCGGATCGGTCCGTGCCGAGCTGTACGGCTCGCTCGGCGCCACCGGCCACGGCCACGGCACGCCCAAGGCGGTCCTGCTCGGACTGGAGGGCGAGTCGCCGCGCACGGTCGACGTGGAGAAGGCCGACGCCCGGGTGGACGCGATCAGGACCGACGGCCGGCTGAATCTGCTGGGCGAGCACGAGATCGCGTTCTCCTTCGACGACGACATGGTCCTGCACCGCCGCAAGGCCCTGCCGTACCACGCGAACGGCATGACCCTGTGGGCGTACGACGCCTCGGGCGCGGAGCTGCTGACGAAGACGTACTACTCGGTCGGCGGCGGGTTCGTCGTCGACGAGGACGCGGTCGGCGCGGACCGCATCAAACTCGACGACACCGCGCTGAAGTACCCCTTCCGCACGGGCGACGAGCTGCTGCGCATGGCCGAGGAGACGGGCCTGTCCATCTCGGCGCTGATGCTGGAGAACGAGCGCGCCTGGCGCACCGAGGAGGAGATCCGCGAGGGCCTGCTGGAGATCTGGCAGGTGATGCGGGACTGCGTGGCACGCGGGCTGTCGCAGGAGGGCATCCTGCCCGGCGGCCTCAAGGTCCGCAGGCGCGCCGCGAACACCGCGCGCAAGCTGCGCTCCGAGGGCGACCCGAAGGCCCTCGCCATGGAGTGGATCACCCTCTACGCGATGGCGGTCAACGAGGAGAACGCGGCCGGCGGCCGGGTCGTCACCGCCCCCACCAACGGCGCCGCCGGCATCATCCCCGCGGTCCTGCATTACTACGTCAACTTCGTGCCCGGCGCCGACGAGGAGGGCGTGGTCCGCTTCCTGCTCGCCGCCGGCGCGATCGGCATGCTGTTCAAGGAGAACGCCTCCATCTCCGGCGCCGAGGTCGGCTGCCAGGGCGAGGTCGGCTCCGCCTGCTCGATGGCCGCGGGCGCCCTGGCCGAGGTCCTCGGCGGCTCCCCTGAGCAGGTCGAGAACGCCGCCGAGATCGGCATGGAACACAACCTGGGCCTCACCTGCGACCCGGTCGGCGGGCTGGTCCAGATCCCGTGCATCGAACGCAACGGCATGGCCGCGGTCAAGGCCGTCACCGCCGCCCGTATGGCCATGCGCGGCGACGGCTCCCACAAGGTGTCCCTCGACAAGGTCATCAAGACGATGAAGGACACCGGCGCGGACATGTCGGTGAAGTACAAGGAGACGGCCCGGGGCGGGCTGGCGGTGAACATCATCGAGTGCTGAGGAAGCAGGCCCTGCCCGGCGCGTTCTCGTCGTCCGGCGCCGCCAGGGCCTTCCTCACCCGAAAGGGGTTCAACCCGCCGACGTCCGGATGAACTCGGCGGCCCTCTCCCCGATCATGATGGCGGGAGCGTTCGTGTTCCCGGTGACGAGGGTCGGCATGATCGACGTGTCCGCCACGCGGACGTTCTCGAGCCCGCGCACGCGGAGTTCGTGGTCGACGACCTTGCCCATCATGCAGGTGCCCGACGGGTGGTAGAAGGAGAACGACTGCGTGCGGATGAAGTCGTCGATGTCCTGGTCGCTGTCCGACAGCGGGGCGAGTCCGGCTTCGGCGGCACCGCGCAGGTCCGACTGCAGCAGGGACGTCAGCCGCTGCTCACGGGCGATGCGCATGCACAGCCGGACGCCCTCGCGCAGCCGCCGCCGGTCGTCGGGGTCGTCGAGGTAGTTGTGGAAGATGCGCGGCTTGGCGTACGGGTGGGAGTGCCGCAGCCGCACCGAGCCGCGGCTCGCGGGCCGTGCGACGTAGGGCCCGAACGACATTCCCGGCTCCAGCGGCGCGGCAAGGCCTTCGTCACGGACGATGCCCAGCGCGGCGTGGACCTGGATGTCCGGGGCAGGAAGGTCGTCGCTGGAGCTGAAGAAGCCGCCGGTCTCGTTCCACGCCATCGGGCCGGTGCCCTGCCGGCGCAGGAGCTGCTCCTCCGCGGAGGTGTCCGGTCCCAGGAGCGGCTCGGTGTCGCTGAAGAAGCTGATGAAGCACCCGGTGTGGTCCTGCATGTTCCTGCCGACGTCCGGCAGGTCGTGCCGGGGGGTGATCCCTCCCGCGGTCAGTTCGTCGGCCGGCCCGACGCCGGACTGGAGGAGCAGGTGGGGCGAGTTGTAGGCCCCCAGGGACAGCACGATCTCACGGTCGACGCGGATCGTCCGGACGGTTCCGAGGTGGTCGACCTCCAGGCCGGTGGCCCGCGAGCCGTCGAAGCTCAGGCGCAGAGCGGTCGTCGAGGGAAGCACGGTGAGGTTCGCACGGCCCGCGGCCGGCTCCAGGAACGCGATCGCGCTGCTGCACCGCAGGCCGTTCCGCTGCGTGACCTGGTGGTAGCCCACGCCCTCCTGCTCGGCTCCGTTGAAGTCCGAGTTGTACTTGTGGCCCGCGTCCTGAGCCGCCTCGACCCATGCCGTCAGCAGGGGGTGGACGGAGTTGGGGTTGCTGACGGTGAGGGGGCCGCCGACGCCGTGGAAGTCGTCGGCTCCGCGCTCGTTGTCCTCGGACTTCTTGAAGAAGGGCAGGACGTCGTCGTACCCCCAGCCCGGGTTGCCGAGCCGCTCCCAGGTGTCGTAGTCGTAGCGGTGACCGCGGACGTACAGCATCGTGTTCATCGAGCTGGTGCCGCCGATCGCCCGGCCGCGGGGCAGGTAGGCACGGCGCCCGCCGAGCTGCGGCTCGGGTTCCGTCTCGAAGTCCCAGTCGAACGCCGTCTTGAGCTGCTGCGAGAACAGGGCGGGGATCTCGAAGAGGCGGCCCCTGGCCGGCGGCCCCGCTTCGATCAGCGCGACCGTGACATCAGGATCCTCGGACAGCCGGGCCGCCAGCGCACAGCCGGCCGAGCCGGCACCGACGACGATGTAGTCATACGTTTCCGTGTTCATTTCGCCTCCCTGGAACTGGTTCCTGGAGAGGCTAGAGACGCCGGGCATGCTCAGCCCATGCACGACGTGAGCAACTCAGGCGGCTGTCATTACCCATTCCGTGCATGTGCTGAATCCGTGCCGCTGCTTACGCTCTCTTGGAACCACCGCGGCAAGGAGGGGAATCCCACTCATGTCCGACCCGGTCCGTCAGGATTACACGCCCCCGGAGCTCCGGCCCGAGGCCCTCGTTTCAGTCGGTACGGCCGAAGAGATCAGCACCGATGTCCTGATCATCGGCTCCGGCATGGGCGGGTCCTCGCTGACCTGGGCGCTGAAGGACTCCGGTCTCGACGTGCTCGTCGCCGAACGCGGCCATTTCCTGCCCCGTGAACCGGAGAACTCGCAGCCGGCCGAGATGTATATCAAGGGCCGGTACAAGAACGCCGGCCATTGGTACGACGGCAGCACCGGCAAGCCGTTCGCGCCGGGTGTGTATTACTGGGTGGGCGGAAACACCCGTTTCTACGGAGCCATGCTGCCCCGTTTCCGGCGCAGTGACTTCACCGAGGTGGAACACCACGAGGGCGTCTCGCGTGCCTGGCCTTTCGATTACGACGACCTGGAGCCCTTCTACACCGTCATGGAGCATCTGCTCCAGGTGCACGGGCAGACCGGCGAGGACCCGACCGAGCCGCCCCGCTCCAAGCCCTACCCGTACCCCGCGCTCCAGCACGAACCGGAGATCGAGCGGTTCTCCCGGTCGCTGCGCAGGCAGGGCCTGCACCCGTTCCACACGCCGAACGCGCTGAACATCAGCACGCAGGCCGATCGCGCCGCCGTGACGACCGCCGACGGCTGTCCGGACGAGACGGGCATGAAGTCGGACGCCGAGAACCGGCTCCTGCTCCCCGCGCTGCGCGACGGCGTGAAGATCCTCACGGGTGCGGAGATCACCCGTCTGATCACCTCGCCCGACGGGCGCAAGGTCGTCGCCGCCGAGGCACGGCACGCGGGCCGTACCGTCCGGATCAACGCCAAGACCTTCGCCCTCGCCGGAGGCGCCGTCAACTCGACCGCGCTGCTGCTGCGTTCGGCCGACGACGCGCACCCTGAGGGTCTCGCCAACTCCTCAGGGCTGCTGGGCCGCAACTACATGGTCCACAACAGCACGTTCTTCGTCGGGGTCAACCCCCTGCGGACCAACCCCACGCAGTGGCAGAAGACCCTCGGTCTGAACGACTTCTACGAAGCGGGACCAGGGACGCGCTTCCCGCTCGGGAACCTCCAGATGCTGGGCAAGCTACAGGCCCCCATGCTCAAGCCCGCCCGTCCGTGGGCACCGACGTGGGCCCTGAAGTTCATGGCGGCCAGGAGCCTCGACATCTACCTGACGACCGAGGACCTCCCGTCCCGGAACAACCGGGTGCGCGTGGACGGCGACCGCATCCTCATCGACTGGACGCCGACCAACCTCGCGCCCCACCACGAACTCGTACGCCGGGTGACCCGGGCGGTCCGCAAGTCCGGCTATCCGCTGATCTTCACCCAGCGCATGGGGATCGAGACCAACTCCCACATGTGCGGAACGGCCGTGGCGGGTCACGACCCGGCGCAGAGCGTGCTGGACCCCCTGTGCCGCAGCCATGACGTCGAGAACCTCTGGGTGACCGACTCGTCGTTCTTCCCGTCCTCCGCGGCGCTCAACCCGGCCCTGACGATCGGGGCGAACGCCCTGCGCATCGCCCCGTCCCTCGCCCGGGCGACGAAGGGCTGACGCCGTAGCGGCCTGACCCGCCGCAGGTCAGGTCCGCCGCAGCGTCGGCTTGCGCAGCAGATCGTGTCCGCGCACGGCCAGTTGCAGCCGCTGCTGGTTGCTGACCTGGGTGAGGTCGAGCCCGAGGATCTCGGAGAGTTTGTCGAGGCGGTGGTAGAGGGTGCGTCGCTGGATGAAGAGTTCCTCCGCCGCCCGCGCCTTGTTGCCACCGCAGTCGAGGAACGAGCGCAGGGTGGGCAGCAGAGGGTTCTTCGCCAGTGCGTCGTGCTCGAGGAGCGGACCGAGTTCGTCCTCGACGTAACGCCTGAGCTCGGGCCCCTCGGAGAGGGCGACGAGAAGGCGCAGAGCCCCCAGATCGTCGAAGTGACGCACTTCCGTGGTCGAGGCCGCCGCGGCGACGGACGCCGCGCTGCGGCTCTGGCGCAGCGCCAGCGGAAGCACCGCCGGCTCCACGATGCGGCTGATGCCACCCCGTACCCCGTGATCGGCCAGCAGGGTCCGCACACGGCCGGCGTCGGCGCGGGTGGGCAGTCCCACGACCGCCACGTCGAAGTCACCGGTGTCGCCCACGACGGCGGGCCAGCCGGCCTCCTCCAGAAGGCGGGCGAGGATGTGGTCCTTGACGGGCTCCTCGTCCCCCGCCCATGCCGTGACGACGATCAGGTCCCGCCCGCGCAGGTCCTGGCCGAGCGCCAGGCTGAGCGTCACGAACCGCTCTCCCGTGACGTCGCCGAGGAGCAGCCGGTTGAGCAGCGCCGTCTGGCGCTGGGACGCGCGGGCGCCGCTCTCCCGCTCGCTCAGCAGCGAGATCGCCACGGCCGCGGCGGCCCGCTCCAGCGTGCGCAGTTCGGGCGGGCTCGGCTGCCTTCCACCGTGCAGAAGGTGCAGCCACCCCCATGACTCGCCCCGGAGCACCACGGGTTGGCGAGCGCACGGCGCGACCTCGCGGAACGACGCCGCCGAGGCGGTCGGGACCTCGGGACGCTGCGCCGCCAGCGAGGTGTGGCGTTCGTGGATCGCCCGGGAGTGCGCGCTCCACTCGTCCACGATCCGGTCGGCCTCCGGCGTCGCGCCTCCGTACGCCAGCATCTGATGGGCGACGTCCTCCAGCACCACGGGGTGCCCGGTGCGACGGGCCAGTTCTCTGACCACTCCGACGTAGTCCTCGTCCGCCAGGAGCAGGTCCATGAACGCCTGGCTGGTGGCCTCCTCGGCGATGAGCTGCTTGACGCGCATCCCGACCAGGACCTCGTGGACCTGGGCCGATGTCTCGACGAAGGGAATCTCGTCGGTGAGTCCCACCAGGGGCAGGCCGACCGCCTCCGCCTCCTCGATCACGGCCTCGGGCATGGAGTCGAACATGCGCCCGGCCAGTTCGACGACGAGTACGGCCGCGTGGGCGTCCGCGAGCCGCCGGATGAAGGCACGCTGCTCGAGCTCCGTCGCGCCCATGCCGAGGCCGGCCGTCAGCAGCATCTCCTGACCCGTGAGAAAGCGATGGATGTCCGGGATCTCCCCGGTGTGCACCCAGCGCACAGGACGGTCCAGATTCCTCTCCCCGGCGTACACACGCACGGCCGTGCGCGTGAACACCTCAAGCTCCAGTACGGCGCGAACAGTCAGAACTTGAGCCATGATCCACGACCTCGGTGTGTGCAGAACCCCCGGTCAATATTGCACACACTGTGCCTGTCGTCCCACGCCCCGTTTGCCCAGACTTCAGGGCAAGCCCGCAGGCACGACCCCGTGCAAGGAGTGCAGAGTGTCAGCACAACACAAGACCATCAAGGCTCCTGTCGCCGTGAAGACGTCGCGGACCAGCCGTCCGGAAATCGTCGAAACCGTCGCGGACGTGATCGCCGACGTACGTGCCAACGGCGACGCCGCCGTGCGCCGCTGGTCGCAGAAGTTCGACGACTGGAGCCCGGAGTCCTACCGTCTCGGTCCGGACCAGATCGCCTCGGTCGTCTCCTCCGTCCCCGAGACGGTCCTCGACGACCTGCGGTTCGTCCAGAAGCAGGTCCGCGGCTTCGCCCAGGCGCAGCGGGATTCCCTCACCGACTTCGAGGTGGAGACGCTGCCCGGCGTCTACCTGGGGCAGCGCAACATCCCCGTCGGCGCGGCCGGCGCCTACGTGCCCGGCGGCCGCTACCCCCTCACCGCGTCGGCCCACATGACCGTCCTGACGGCCAAGGTCGCGGGGGTCGGACGGGTCGCCGCGACGACTCCGCCGGACCGGGGTGCTCCGCCGCCCGTCAGTATCGCCGCGATGCATCTGGCCGGCGCCGACGAGATCTACGTGATGGGCGGTGTCCAGGCCGTGGCCGCCCTGGCGCTGGGCACCGAGACGATCGACGCGGTCGACATGCTCGCCGGCCCCGGCAACGCCTACGTGGCGGAGGCCAAGCGCCAGCTCTTCGGCGAGGTCGGGATCGACCTCTTCGCCGGACCGACGGAGGTACTGATCGTCGCGGACGGCACCGCGGACCCGTTCGTGGTGGCGACGGACCTGCTGTCCCAGGCCGAGCACGGACCCGACTCCCCGACGGTTCTCATCACGACGTCCGAGGAGGTGGGCAGGCAGACCATCGCCTGGGTGGACAAGCTGCTGCCCGACCTGCCCACCGGAGACATCGCCGGGCGCGCCTGGCGCGACCACGGCGAGGTGATCGTGGTCCCCACCCTGGACGCCGCCTACGAACTCGCCGACGAGTACGCCAGCGAGCACGTCCAGATCCTCACCGCCGAGCCCCGCGAGGCGCTGCACCGGATGCGCAACTACGGTGCCCTGTTCCTCGGGGACAAGACGTGCGTCGCCTACGGCGACAAGGTCATCGGCACCAACCACGTGCTGCCCACCCTGGGAGCGGCCCGCTACACCGGCGGCCTCTGGGTCGGCAAGTACCTCAAGACCATGACCTATCAGGAGATCAGGGACTCCGGGTCCAGTGCCCGGCTCGGCGAGATCTGTGGCAGGGCCTCGCGCATCGAGAACTTCGAGGGACACGCGCGCTCGGGAGACGTCCGCGCCGCGCGCTTCGGATCGGCCCGGCTGGACTGGACCGACCACACCTTCGAGCAGAGCTGAACCGCGATGACCGATCGCGACTTATGCCGGACCGCATACGCAGCACGGCAGCCGTTCGACAAGGAGCACTTCCCCCTCGACCCACGGAGATCGTCATGTCAGCTACGGACAACGAGGCGCACGCGGCGCCCACATCCACCCCCGTCGGCCCCTCGGGCGGGGCCGCGACCCCCGTCTCATCGGCCGAGGACGCGGAACTGCTCGCCGCACTGGGTTATGAGCAGAAGTTCGACCGCAAGGTCAGCCTGTGGGGCAACTTCGCCCTGGGCTTCGTGTACCTCTCGCCCCTGGTGGGCGTCGTGGCCCTCTTCGCGGTCGGTCTGGCGACCGCCGGCGGACCGTCCATCTTCTGGATCGGCATCGTCGGGGCCGGGCAGTTCCTGGTCGCGCTGGTCTTCGGGGAGGTCGTCTCGCAGTTCCCGCTCGCGGGCGGGCTCTACCAATGGGTCAGAAGGCTCTGGAACGGGCGCTATGCCTGGTTCAACGCGTGGACCTACATCTGTTGCATCACCATCGGCATCACCAGCACCGCACTGTTCAGCTCGGACTTCGTCGCCAGCCTCTTCGCCGGAACCGCCGACGCGCCCGGCATCAGCTCCACGCCCTCTCAGCGCCTGTGGATCGCGATCGGCGTCACCGCCGTCTGCCTGATCTGCAACTGCTTCGGCACCAGGACTCTGGCGCTGATCTCGAAGATCGGGCTCGCCGCGGAACTGATCGGCATCGTTCTCGTGGGCTTCTACCTGCTGATCTTCGAACGGCACAACTCCATCTCGATCTTCTTCGAGACCAGCAGCTCCACCCACGACAACTACGTCATGGCCTTCATCGCGGCCTCGCTCGTCGGGCTCTTCCTCTTCTACGGCTTCGAGGCGTGCGGCGAGATCGCCGAGGAGGTTCCCAACCCCTCCCGCAGCATCCCGCGGGCCATGCAGCTGACCGTGGCCGTCGGTGGAGTGGCCGCGCTTCTCGCGTTCGTCGGGTACGCGCTCGCGGCTCCGGACCTCGCCTCGATCCTCTCGGGCAAGGACACCAACCCGATCCCCTCGATCCTGCAGAACTCGCTCGGCATCGTGGGCACGAAGGCGGTGCTCGCGGTCATCATCACGTCCTTCATCGCGGGTGTGATGAGCCAGCAGGCCGCCGCGAGCCGGATCGTCTTCTCCTTCGCCCGTGACGACATGTTCCCGGGCTCCCGTGTCTTCTCGAAGATCTCCCGCAAGCACCGCGTCCCCATGAACGCGCTGCTGGCCGTGAACGTCGTCCCGCTGCTGATCTTCGTGTTCGTCTACTACTCGCCCGACTCCCTCACCAAGATCGTGGCGTTCCAGGTGCTGGCCGGATACGCGGCGTTCATGATGGTCGTACTGGCCGCGCTGCGGATGCGCCTGAAGGGCTGGCGTCCCGCCGGAGCCTGGACCCTCGGCCGCTGGGGCTTCGTGGTCAACGTGGCGGCCCTGGTCTACGGCGTGCTCGGGATGGTTCTTCTCGCCTGGCCCACCGGCGACGCCGGAACCGCGTTCCTGGACCGGTGGATCGCACTCATCGGCTTCCTCGTCGTCTCGGCCGTGGGCCTGGTGTACCTGCTGACCGCGAAGCCGGAGCGCAAGTCCACCGCGCCGGAAGGTGACGCGATGGAGGTGGCCGAGATTCTGCGCAGCCGCGCCGCGGCCCTGTCCCGTACGACCGGAGGGAACACCGCATGACCCGCGTCCTGTATCTGTACGGAGGCTGGCCGGGGCACAAGCCCTACCAGGTGGCCGAGGAATGGGCCCTCCCCATTTTCAAGAACCTCGGGTTCGACGTCGCCGAGACCAACGACATCTTCGCGCTCGACGCCGACCTCACCGGCTACGACCTCATCGCGCTCAACTGGAACAACGCCCTGCTGTCCGAGGGGCTGACCGCCGCCCAGGAGTCGAACCTTCTGGGGGCGGTGGAAAGCGGCACCGGGATCGCCGCCTGGCACGGCGCGGCCGCCGCGTTCCGCACGAGCCTCAAGTACCACTGGCTGCTCGGCGGCAGCTTCCTCGAACACCCCGCCGGCGAAGGCGTGAAGTACCCCTACGAGGTCACCGTCACGGACACCGGCCACCCGATCACCGCCGGCGTGCGGGACTTCCGGGTGGCGTCGGAGCAGTACTACATGTCCGTCGACCCCAACAACCACGTCCTGGCCGAGTCCACCTTCACCGGCGAACACCTGCCGTGGCTGGAGGGAAAGACGATCCCCCAGGCCTGGACCCGGACCTGGGGACGGGGCCGCGTCTTCTACAGCGCGGTCGGACACGACCTCGACGACCTCCAGAACCCGGACGTCACCCGCCTGTGCACACAGGGTTTCGCCTGGGCCGCCCGTCAGGACGCCTGACCCCCCTTCGAACCGAGCTGATTGGGAGCACACCATGCCTGTCCTCACCGGAGGCCAGATCGTCGCGCGGACCCTGCGCAACTACGGGGTCGACGTCGTCGCCGGCATCCCCGGCCACGGCATCTGGTCACTGACCGACGCCTTCCTCGACGACGAGTCCAGGATCCCCTTCATCCAGACCTTCCACGAGCAGAGCGCCGTCCACCTCGCCGACGGCTACTACCGCGTCACCGGCCGCCCGCAGGCCGCTGTGACCTCCATCGGCGCCGGCGCGAGCAACACCGTCATCGGCATGGGCACCGCGTTCACGGACTCGACCAGTGTTCTCGTCGTCACGGGCGGCCCGCCGACCCATATGCGCGGCCACGGACTGCTGCAGGAGCTCGACCGCTACACGGCGAACGACTTCCCCAAGGTGGCCGAGGCCGTCAGCAAGCGGCACTGGGTCGTCACCCGGGTCGAGGAGCTCCCCTTCGTCCTGCACCGCTGTTTCAACTCCATGCTGACCGGCCGCCCGGGCCCGGTGCACCTCGAAGTCCCCATGGACGTACAGGCCGAGGCCGCGAACGTGGACCTGCACGACCTGGAGCGGCGCATCCCGGTCGGCCGTCAGCACCCCGATCCGGAAGCCGTGGACCGTGCCGTGGACGTGCTGCGCGCGGCCACCCGGCCGGTCATCGTGGTCGGCGGCGGTGCGATCACGTCCGAGGCGTCCGACCAGGTCCTCGCGCTCGCCGAGCGGTGGCAGATCCCGGTCGTCACCACGTGGAACGGCAAGAGCGCCTTCCCCGAGGACCACGAGCTGTTCGCCGGCAGCGTCGGCCAGACCGGCACGATGACCGGCAACGCGATCGCGAGCTCCGCCGACGTCGTGATCTCGGTCGGCTGCCGCTTCACCGACTGGTCCGCCTCCAGCTACGCCAAGGGCATCAGCTTCTCCATCCCGCCCGCGAAGCTCATCCACATCGACATCGACCCGCACGAGATCGGCAAGAACTACCCCGCCGAAGTGGGCATCGTCGCGGACGCGCAGCGCGCCGTTGCCGCCATCGTCGACTCCCTGCCCAGCAAGGGCGTCGACCGCTCCGAGTACCTCGCCGAACTCGCGAGCCTCAAGCAGGACTGGGAGGAGAAGCTCGCCGGCCGCCGGGACAGTGACCGCTTCCCGTTCACCTCCCAGCGCCCGCTCGGCGCCCTGCGCTCGGTGCTGCCGCGCGACGCGATCGTCGTCGCCGGCTCGGGCAACACCCAGGGAGCGGTCAAGCAGACCTTCCCCGTCTACTCACCGCGCACCCACCTCACCTCCGGCGGCTTCTCCTCCATGGGCTGGGCCGTCCCGGCCGCCGTCGGCGCCAAACTCGCCCGGCCCGACAGCCCCGTGGTGTGCGTCCTCGGCGACGGCGACTTCCTCATGACCGCCCAGGAGATCGCCCTGAGCGTCACCGCCGACGCACCGGTGATCTTCGTGGTCCAGAACAACGCCGGTTACATGTCGATCCGCGGCGGCCAGCGCAAGCAGACCTCGCGGCACATCGGCACCGAGTTCTCCCACCCCGACGGCTCGCCGTACAGCCCCGACTTCGCGGCCATGGGCCGGGCCTTCGGGATCGAGTCGTGGAAGGTCAACGACGCCGCGTCGCTGGAGCCGACCCTGCGCAAGGCGGTCCAGTCCGGGGCACCGGCCCTGGTCGAGGTCCCGACGGACCGCGACGCCGCGGGCCCCTGGGTCCCCGGCTGGTGGGACTTCCCGATCCCGGCCTACATCACCGACGAGCGCCAGGACGAGTACCACCGCACCCGGGCCACCGAGCAGCACCTCTGAGCCGGCGGCACGCCCGGTGACACCCGCCGCCCATGCAGCCGAGACCCGGCCGCAAGGGCGGCGGGCGCCTGTGGAGCAGACGGTCCGTCAGACGGTCTGAACGATGGTGCCGCCGTCCTCGAGTGCGGTGACTTCCCCGGCGGCTGCGGTGGCGTCGGTGACGAGGGTGTGCAGGAGGGCGGCGGGGCCGACGTAGGCATAGGCGGTGTGGCCGAGTTTGCTGCCGTCGGCGGCGGCGATGACGCGGCGGGCGGAGGCGATGCCGGCCTTCTTCACCGCGGCGTCGTCGAGGTCGTAGGCGGTCAGGCCGTCGGCCGCGGTCAGCCCGCAGCAGCCGATGACGGCGGTGTCGAAGCGCAGGGCGGCCAGGGAGGCGAGGGTGAGGGGGCCGGTGAGGGCTCCTTCGGCGGCCCGGGGCTGTCCGCCGGGCACGACCAGCGTGGCCGGGCCGGGTGTCTCGCCGACCAGGTGAATGGCCTGCAGGGACAGGGGCATCACGGTGACGGGCCGCTCGCGCAGGAGGCGGGCGACCTCCAGGCAGGTGGTGCCGCTGTCCAGCAGGACGCTCTCGCCGTCGGCGATGAGTCCGCAGATCCGGGCGGCGATCCGGCGTTTGGCGTCGATCGCCTCGTGGGCGCGCAGCGCGAAGGGCGGCTCCTCGCCCCGGAGCAGCAGGGTGCGTGCCCCTCCGCGGACGCGTTCGAGGACGCCCTGGGCGGCGAGGGTGTCGAGGTCGCGCCGGATGGTCATCTCCGAGGCGCCGGTCAGCTCCGCGAGTTCCTGGACCGTCGCGCCTCCGGCGTCCCTGACGGCCTTCGCGATCAGCCCGTGCCGGTCTGCGTTGCTCATACCGCGATTGAACACCACGGAGAAATGAACAATCCAACTGTTCATTAGAGCGGTTTCCGAACATCGAATATGTTCGTTACGCTGGGCGGTATGGAACGTTCCCTGCGAGCCGCCCGTGTGGCGACCTATGTCTACTTCGTCCTGTACGGCACCTTGTTGGGCACCTGGGTGGTGCACATACCCGCGATCGAGGAACGCGTGGGCATCAGCCACGCCACCCTCGGCGGCCTGCTGGTGGTGCTCGGGCTCGGGGCCTTCGTAGGCATGCAGGTGGCGGGTCCGCTGACCGACCGGCTCGGCACCCGGGTCGTGGTGCCCGCCGGGGGCGTCCTCTGCGGCGCGACCCTGTTCCTGCCCGGTCTCGCCCAGGATCCGTGGACGCTGGCCGGCGCACTGCTGGTCTTCGGACTCTGCAACGGCTGCCTGGACGTGAGCATGAACGCCCACGCCGTTCACGTGGAGAAGGCGTACGGCCGCCCCGTCATGTCCGGCTTCCACGCCACGTTCTCCGTCGGCGGTGTCCTCGCCGCACTCGCCGGAGCGGGCGCGGCGGGCGCCGGCCTGCACCCGGCCGCGGGCATGGCCGCCATGGGAGCCGTGGGTGTGGTGATCTCCCTGGCCTCGGCACGCGCCCTGCTGCCCGCCGCTCCCGCCGTCGAGAGCCCCGGCTCCGCGGAGGCGCCCGGGACGTCACCGGCCGTCGAGCGTGGCGGCAGCACGGGCCGGGTCTGGCTGCTGGCCGTCCTGGCGCTGATGGTGATGCTGTGCGAAGGCGCCGCCAACGACTGGAGCGCCCTGCACATGAAGGACGTCCTGGGTGCGTCCGCCGGCGCGGCGGCCTTCGCGTACGGCACCTTCGCCGCGGCGATGACCGTCGGCCGCCTGCTGGCCGACCGCTTCGTCGCCCGGTTCGGATCCCTGGCGATCCTGCGCCACGGCGCCATCATGGCCGCCGTCGGCATCACCCTCGTGGTGCTCGGCCCGTGGATGTGGGCCGTGTTCACCGGCTGGGCGCTGTTCGGTCTGGGCCTGTCCGGATGCGTCCCGCAGCTGTTCAGCGCGGCCGGGCACGCCGACCCCACCGCCGCCGGGGCCAACGTCTCCCGCGTCGCCGGACTCGGCTACGTCGGCATGCTCGCCGGCCCCGCCGTGATCGGCTGGCTGACCCACGTCGTCGCCCTCAACCACGCCTTCGTCCTGCTGACCCTGCTGTGCGTGACCACCGCCGTGGGCGCGGGCGTCCTGCGCACCGGACCCGACCGCACCCGTCGGCGCGAGATGCCGGCCGACACCCACTGACCGCTTGTGCGGCACGGTCCCTGACAGCCGTGCCGCACAAGCTCTCTTTCCCCGGCCACCCGAGGCCAGGGAGGAACGCCCTCAGCCGACCGAAGGAGTCCCCGATGCCCGAGTCCCACGCACACCCCGCTCGCGGCCGTGTCGGTGTCATGCTGCCGCTCGATCTCCCCGTGGGAGAGGTGCTGCCCTATGTCCGGCGTGCCGAGGAGCTGGGGTTCGACCAGGTCTGGGTGGTGGAGGACCTCGGCTGGCGCGGCGGTGTCGCCCAGGCCGCCACCGTCCTGGCCTCCACCACGAACCTCACGGTGGGGATCGGGATCATGCCCGCCGGCGCCCGCAACGTGGCCTTCGCCGCGATGGAACTGGCCACGCTCGCCCAGCTCCACCCCGGACGGCTCATCGCGGGAATCGGTCACGGCATGCCCGGCTGGATGCGCCAGGTGGGGTCCTGGCCCGCCAGCCCCCTGACGCTGATCAAGGAGTACGCGAGAGCGCTGCGCCTGCTCATCGCCGGTGAGCCCGGCCCCGAGAACGGCCGTTACGTGCGCTGCGAAGGCGTCGTCATCACCGAGACCCCGGACATCGTCCCCCCGGTGATCCTGGGCGTCCGCGGCCCCAAGTCGCAGGCGGTCGCGGGCGAGGTCGCCGACGGACTCCTGCTGGCCGAGCCCGCCGCACCCGGCTACATCACCGCCTCCCTGCGCAACCTGGGCCCCGCCGCCGCGAACTCTCCGGAGATCGTCGTCTACGACGCCGCCGCCGTGGACGACGACGAGGAAGCCGCCCTCACCCGCGTCCGCGCGGCCCTGGAATCGGTCGGTGAGCCGCAGTGGGCCGCGCACATAGACCCCCTGCCCTTCGCCGAGGAACTGCGCGCACACCGCGCCGCCGGCCCCGACGCCCGGCACTTCGCCCGGACGATGCCCGCCGACTGGGTCCGTGCGTTGAGCATCGCCGGCACCCCCGCCCAGGCCCGCAAGGCGATCGACGCCCGTCATGCCGCCGGCGCGACCAGCGTCGTTCTCGCCCCGGCGGGCCCCGACCGCCTGGCCGCACTGGACGCGCTCGCCCGCGCCCTGCCCCACCGGCACTGACCCGAACGCCCCCGACACCCAAGGGAACGGACCCCCATGTCCACCGACCGCCGCATCGTGCTCTTCGACCTCTTCGGGGTCATAGCCCGCCACCAGCGCCCGGGCGCACCGGAGAAGATGGCCGCCCGCTGCCACACCTCCACCGACGCCTTCACCACGGCCTACTGGACCCACCGCCCGCCCTACGACGCCGGCCTGCAGACCGCGTCCGCGTACTGGACCGACGTGCTTCACGCGCTGTCCCGCCCCGCCGACGCCGACACGGTCGAGGAGCTGCGGCTCACCGACATCGACAGCTGGTCCCGGGTCGACGGGCGCATGGTCACCTACGTGCGGAACCTGCGCGAGCGCGCTCGGGTCGCCCTGCTGTCCAACATCCCCGCGGACCACGCGGACGCCTTCCTCGCCGCCCAGCCCTGGCTGCACGACCTCGACCACCTCGCCTTCTCCGGAAGGATCGGCGCCGCCAAGCCCGACCCGGCCGCCTTCCGGCACTGCGTCATCGCCCTGCGGGCCGCACCCGCCGACTTCCTCTTCATCGACGACCGCGAGGAGAACGTCCGCGCGGCGCGGGCCGTCGGCATGGACGGGCACGTCTTCACCGGCCAGGACGAACTCGCGACCGCCGTCGACGCGTGGCTGCCCGGGTTCACGGGCCGGAGTCCGAGTTGAGTGCCGACGGGCGGCACCCGTCCGATATCTCACCATGCGAGACGTCAATACCGAAAAACAAGACGGCTGACATCGTTGCATTACCCATGTTTCAAACGTGAAAGACCGAGCGATGCCCGCACCAGCCACCGGTTCAGCCACCACGCCCGTCAACCCGCGGTCCCGTGTCCTCGTCGCCAGCCTCATGGGCACGACGATCGAGTTCTACGACTTCTACATCTACGCGACCGCCGCGGTGCTCGTCTTCCCCCAGCTCTTCTTCCCGAGCAGCGACCCGACCACCGCGCTGCTGTCGTCCTTCGCGGTCTTCGGCGCCGCGATGGTCGCCCGGCCGATCGGCGCCATCGTCTTCGGGCACCTCGGTGACCGGCTCGGACGCAAAAAGACACTCGTCGTCTCGCTCCTGACCATGGGCATCGCCACGTTCCTCATCGGCGTTCTGCCCACCTACGCCCAGGCCGGCTGGGTGGCCACCGCGCTGCTCGTGCTGATGCGGCTCGCGCAGGGCTTCGCGCTCGGCGGCGAGTGGAGCGGCGCCGCCCTGGTCGCGACCGAGAACGCCCCCAGCGGCAAGCGCGCCCTGTACGGCACCTTCCCGCAACTGGGCGCCCCGCTCGGCTTCATCATCGGCAACGGCCTGTTCCTGGTCATCGGCGCGCTGCTGCCGTCCGCGGCCGGCGCCGACCCCTCGCAGCCCTCGGACGCCTTCGTCAGCTGGGGCTGGCGCATCCCGTTCCTGTTCTCCGCCGTGATGGTCGCGATCGGCCTGTGGGTGCGCTCCCGGCTCGTCGAGTCGGCGGTCTTCGCCAAGACCCGCGAGACCGGCGGGGTGCGGCGGCTGCCGCTCGCCACGGTGGTGCGCAGCCATGGGAAGCAGCTGGTCCTGGGCACCTTCATCATGCTGGCGACCTACGTGCTCTTCTACCTGATGACCACCTTCTCGCTCAGCTACGGACGCGCGGCGAAGGACGGCGCCGTGCCCGGACTGGGGTACGACTACACGACGTTCGTGCTCATGATGATCTTCGGGGTGCTGTTCTTCGCCGCGTTCACCCTGATCTCCGGTCCGCTCGCGGACCGGTACGGGCGGCGCGCCACGCTGATCTGGATCACCGCCGCGATCATCGTCTTCGGACTGGTCTGGGTGCCGCTGATCGAGCTGGGCACGCTCGGCGTGGTGCTGTGGCTGGTCCTCGGCTTCACCCTGATGGGCATGACGTTCGGCCCGATGGGCGCGCTCCTGCCCGAGCTCTTCCCGACCAGCGTCCGCTACACCGGCTCCGGCATCGCGTACAACGTCAGCTCGATCCTCGGGGCGGCGGTCGCCCCGTTCATCGCCGTGGCCCTGTGGGAGGCCGGGGACGGCTCGCCGTGGCTGGTCGGTGTCTACCTCTCGGCGATGGCCGTGCTGACGATGATCGCGCTCCTCCTCGGCAAGGAGACCAAGCACGTCGCCCTGGACGACCGCGAGGCCGTCTCCGCCGACGACGCGACCAGCGCTCCGGCCCCCTCCCCCACCTCCTGAGACCGACCGGCGTTCACCACCGCCGGGTCGCGAGCCTCCTCGCGCCCGGCGTACCGCCGCCGTCGCGGGGCATAACAACAACCCCCGAACCAAGGGAACTTCCGCCCCACCCGCACCAGAGGGAGCCCCCATGCTGCGCGGCATCGACGTGAGCGCCTACCAGTCCTCCTCCTACGGCACCGACGGCCTCTCCTTCGTCTTCGTCAAGGCGACCGAGGGGCGTTCCTACGTCAACCCCAAGCTCGCCGCCCAGACGAAGCGGGCGCGTGATGCCGGACTGGTCGTCGGCTTCTACCACTTCCTGTGGCCAGGGAACCTCACCGCCCAGGCCGAGTACTTCGTCGGCAAGGCCCCGGACCGTCCGGGCGACATCCTCGCCGTCGACTGGGAGACGACCAGCAACGGCACGCACGCGAGCAACGCGGAGAAGGACCTGTTCATCCGCAAGCTGAAGGACCTCCGGCCGAACAACCAGGTGGTGCTCTACTGCAACCGGAACTACTGGCTCACGGTCGACAAGACCTCCTATGCGGGCGACGGCCTGTGGATCGCCGACTACGTCTCCGCGGGCAAGCCCCGCATCAAGGCGAAGTGGCGCTTCCACCAGTACACCGACGACCCGCTGGACAAGAACGTGGCCGACTTCGAGAGCAAGGCGGCGCTGCGGAGATGGGCCGAGGACGCCTGACCGGCCGGGTGCCCTAGCCGCTGAACCCCGGCGTGCGTTCCGGGGACGCCTGCGACAGGGCCCTGGTGACCGCGGACGTGCCGGCGCGCAGGCCGTAGACCGGGGTGTCGGGCTGCTGGCGCCAGGAGTCGTCGATGCCGCCCGCGTCCACCGTGTCGAAGCCGAGGGCGTCGATGAGGTCGCGTACCTTGCGCTTGGCCGGCTCGTCGTCGGCGGCCACCGGGAGGGCCATGCGGTCGGGGTGACCGGGCGGGAGGGGGCGTTCCAGGATGTCCTGGGCGTAGGTGCCGTTGAAGGCCTTGACGACCGGGTGGCCGATCCGGCGTTCCGTCCAGCGGCTCTCGGTGAGGCCGTCGTCCTCGATCGCGGCGATCCTGCCGTCCCGTTGCCTGGGGTAGTAGTTGCCGGTGTCGATGACAGCGACGCCGTCCGCCGCCTCGTCGAGGAGGCCGGACGGCAGGTCCGGGACCGCCTTCAGCGGGACGGTGATCACGACGATCTCGGCGCCGCGCGGCGCCTCCTCGACCGTCACGGGTGTCGCGCCGGTCTCCTCCGCGAGGGCCGTGAGGGTCTGCGGGCCCCGGGAGTTGGCGACGGAGACGTCATGACCGAGGGCGGTGAGCCGCCGGGTCAGATTGCCGCCGATGTTGCCCGCTCCGATGATGCCGATCTTCATGTCCTCGCCTCGCCCTTCCGGGGATCGATAGCGCCCGGGCCTCCTCGCGGAGCCTTCGTGACCAGGGTCAACCTCCGGGGCGGAGGGGCTATTCCGGCTTCCCGGCCGGTGCGAACGGGTCCTCCAGTTCGGCGCGCAGCACCTCGGCCGCTCCGTCCGCGTCGCCGTCCGCCACCGCACGGACGAGCGCCTCGTGGGCGTCGTCGGCGGTGTTCGGGTCGTGGACGCGCAGGCCGGTCAGGGTCAGGAGTTCGATCAGGCCCTCGCGCAGGACCGGGGTGAACTCGGTGAACAGGTCGGCGAGCACCGGGTTGCGGGCGGCGGCGATCACGGCGGCGTGGAAGGCGATGTCCGCGTCGACGAAGGCGGCGTCGTCGGCGGCGGAGGCGGCGCGGCGGCCCTCCAGCGCGGCCCACAGCGCCGTGACGTCCTCCGGTGTGCGGCGGCGCGCGGCGAGCCGGGCGGCGTGGACCTCGACCGCCATACGGACCTCGTAGACGTCGGTCACGGCGGCCCGGCGCAGTCGCGTGGGCCAGTCCTCGACCGGCTCGATCGCGAGGACGAAGACGCCGGCGCCCTGGCGGGGCTGCACCAGCCCGGCTCCCGCCAGGGCGCGCAGCGCCTCGCGGACGGTCGAGCGGCCCACGCCCAGTTCCTTCGCGAGGGTCGTCTCGCCGGGCAGCTTGGTGCCGACCGGCCAGTGGCCGCCGGTGATCTGTTCGCGCAGCCGGGCGGCGGCCTGCTCTACCAGGGGGCTGGGGCGGACGGCGCCGAGCGGCATGTGCTTCACCAACTTGTCTGAGGAGTGGGAGGATTCTACCGAGGTTTCACTTGTCTGAGGAGCTGAGGAGTGGCTAGCGTACGGCGTATGACGTTCCGCGGTCTCCTTCTTCTCGGCTGCCGCGGCGGGGCCTGACGCGACCGGCACCCCGCCGCGGGGCGCCGTGCTGCCGGTCACCGTCCGACCGAGCCGAAGGCCACAGCCGACGATGACCACCACCCCCGCCCCGGCCTGGAACCCCCAGCGCCCGGGCCCCATGCCCTTCCACCGCTACCGCCCCTTCCAGGACCGCGTGCACGTCCCCGCCGCCGGCCGCGACTGGCCCGCGGCCCGTGTCGAGCGCGCTCCCCTCTGGGTCCCCGTCGACCTGCGCGACGGCAACCAGGCCCTCGCCGAGCCGATGGACACGCCCCGCAAGCGCCGCTTCTTCGATCTGCTGACCGGCATGGGCTTCAAGGAGATCGAGGTCGGCTACCCGTCCGCGAGCCGCGCCGACTTCGACTTCGTACGGCACCTGGCGACCGGCGACGCCGTACCGGACGATGTCACGCCGGTCGTGTTCACCCCGGCCCGCCGGGACCTGATCGACCGCACCTTCGAGGCGATCGAGGGGATGCCGAGGGCCGTCGTGCACCTGTACATCGCGACCTCGCCGGTGTGGCGGGACGTCGTCCTGGGGCGGGACCGGACGGAGGTGCGGCGGACCGTGCGGGAGGCCGCCGAGCACATGGCCCGCCGGGCGGACCGGGCCTCGTACGTCCGCTTCCAGTTCTCCCCGGAGACCTTCAACCTGACCGAGCCCGACTTCGTCCTGGAACTGTGCGACGGGCTGACCGAGCTGTGGGACGCGAGCCCGGACCGGCCGGTGACCCACAACCTCCCGGCGACCGTGGAGATCGCGACGCCGAACGTCTACGCCGACCAGATCGAATACGTGCACCGCCATCTGTCCCGGCGCGACAGCGTGATCCTCTCCGTGCATCCGCACAACGACCGCGGCACCGGGGTCGCCTGCGCCGAACTGGCCGTCCTGGCCGGTGCCCAGCGCGTCGAGGGCTGCCTGTTCGGCAACGGGGAGCGCACCGGCAACGTCGACCTGGTGACCCTCGCGCTGAACCTGTACGCCCAGGGCGTCGACCCGATGATCGACTTCCGGGACATCGACACGGTCAGGGAGACGGTCGAGCACTGCAACCGGCTGCCCGTGCACCCGCGCCACCCGTACGCCGGGGACCTGGTCCACACCGCCTTCTCGGGCACCCACCAGGACGCGATCAGCAAGGGTCTGGCCCGGCACGCCGAGCGGGCGCGGGAGCTGGGCGTGCCGGAGCGGCAGGCGCCCTGGTCGGTGCCGTACCTGCCGGTCGACCCGGCCGACGTGGGCCGTTCCTACGAGGCGGTGATCCGGGTGAACTCGCAGTCGGGCAAGGGCGGCATGGCCTATCTGCTGCGCGCCCACCACGGCGTCGACCTGCCCGCGCGCATGCGGCCGGACTTCTCCCGGGCGGTGCAGCGGGCGACGGACGACAGCGGCCGGGAGATGGCGGCGAAGGAACTGTACGAGCTGTTCCGGGCCACGTATGTGGTGGAGGACGGGGAGGTGGCCCTGGAGGCCTGGTCCGTGCACCCGGACGAGTCCGGCGGCGGCCATCGGTTCGTCTGCACGCTGCGGACCGGTGAGCGCACCGGCGACTACGAGGGCACCGGCAGCGGCCCGGTCTCCGCGTTCGTCGACGCGCTGGCCGGGGCGGGAGCCGACGTGGAGGTGCTCGACTTCCACGAGCAGGCCGGTGACGACGGTGCGCACGCCTTCGCCGAGTGCCGTGTCCGCGGTACGACGTGCTGGGGCGCGGGCCGGGACTCCTCGGCCCTGGCCGCGTCCGTCCGGGCGGTGCTGTCCGCGGTGAACCGGGCGCTGCGGTGACGGCGGTCGTTCTGCGCGCCGAGGACGTGGCCGTCGTACGCGAGGGCCTGCCGATCCTTCAGGAGGTGTCCCTCACGGTCCGGGCCGGTGAGCACTGGGCGCTGCTCGGGGCCAACGGCGCGGGCAAGTCCACCCTGCTCCGTCTGCTCGGCGCGCTCGTCCACCCCACCCGGGGCGCCGTGGAGGTGCTGGGCCACCGGCTGGGCCGGGTCGATCTGCGGGAGCTGCGCGCGCACGTCGGGCATGTCGATCCTCGGCATCCGCTCGGCTCGCCGCTGCGGGTACGGGACGTCGTCCTGACCGGCCTGACCAACTCCGTGGAGCCGCTGCCCCGCTGGCGTCCGACGCCGGAGCAGGAGGAACGGGCGGAGCGGCTGATCCGGACGCTGGGGCTGGCGGAGCACCGTGAGGCGCGCTGGCCCACCCTCTCCCAGGGCCAGCGCGGCCGGACGCTGATCGCCCGGGCCCTCATGCCCGAGCCCCGGCTGCTGCTCCTGGACGAACCGGCCACCGGCCTGGACCTGCCCGGCCGGGAGCGGCTGATCGGGGCGCTGGAGGAGCTGCGCCGGGACCATCCGCGGCTGGCGACGGTCCTGGTCACCCACCATCTGGAGGAGCTGCCGCCGCACACCACGCACGCCCTGCTGCTGCGCGAGGGCCGTCCGCTGGCCGGCGGTCCGGTGGGCGAGGTGCTGACGGCCGACCGGCTCGGCAAGTGCTTCGACCTGTCGCTGGCCCTGGAACGGCGGGAGGGCCGCTGGAGCGTGCGCACGGCTCGCGGGGCATGACGAGGGGCCCGGTCCGACCGAGGTCGGACCGGGCCCCTTCGTTCAGGAAGCGGAGCGCCTCCAGCAGCGGGCGACTACTTGTTCAGGTAGGCCCAGAACTCGTCGAAGCTCAGCTGCTTGTCGCCGTCGAGGTCGCGGGTCTTGATGACGACCTCGGCGACGGACTCGGTGACGTTCCAGTCACCCGACCGGGCCAGGGCGGTCTTGAACTCGGCAGCGGTGATGAATCCGTCGCCGTCCGTATCGATCCGCTCGAACTGCTTGCGTGCTTCCTCGATGTCCGCCACCGATCCGCCCCTACTCTCGTGTTCTGCGTCGTGCTGACGCAGGTCAGATTAACTGGCCGTGCGCGCCTCCAGCGCGGCGACCACCCAGGCGAACTCCTCGTCGTGGGTCGGCTGGGGGTCGAGGCCGTTGACGACGGCCTGGAGTTCGCGGTAGCGGGCGACCCGTACGTTGGCCGCGGCCGTGAGGCGTTCGAGTACGGCGGCCCGGTCGGTGTCGCCGAGCAGGTCCCTCAGGATGTCGTCGGCCTCCGGTGCCCCGGGGGCGATGCCGCGCTGCCGGGCGTCGGCCGCGAGCTGTACGAGCCGGCTGACGAACCACAGGGACGAACCGGCCGGGACGTCCGGCCCCCGGTCGGCCGCGTTGAACTCGATCAGCTGCCGCATCTGGGCGCGGAAGCCGGGGTCCTGGATCAGCTCGGCGAGCTCCACCCAGGCGTCGACCTGCTCGGGTGTGGGGTCGTCGGGCAGCTCGGCGGCCGCGAGACGCAGCCTGCGGCGGATGTCCGGGGCGGCCGTGTCGATCCCCTCGAAGACCTCCGCCATGAAGTCCTCGACGATCTGCCGCCGTTCGGCCGCCGAGAGCCGTGCCAGTCTGTTCATGAGTGTCATCTCCTCCGCGCTGGAACCCCGCTTCGCCACCGTCGACAGCACCGCACGGGTCACCTTGAGCGAGCTGATCTGCGCGTCCAGCGCGACCACGTGCGCGGCGGCCACCTGCGCGACCGTCGCCTCGCCGGCCAGGACCCGGCGGACGTCCGCCAGGCCGAGGCCGAGTTCGCGCAGGGTACGGATCAGCTCCAGGCGGGCCACGGACGCGGAGTCGTACAGCCGGTACCCGCCCGCGGACCGGCCCACCGGGGGCAGCGCGCCCTCGTCCGACCAGTAGCGGATGGTGCGCACGGTCAGCCCGGTGACCCGGGCCAGTTCCCCGATGGTGAGAAGTCCGGTGGCTTCGTCGGTCATGTCTGGGAGTCTGGGCCCTCCAGTGGGTGGAGACTCAAGGAGCGCGTCGGTGGCGGACACTCTGCGGGACATTCTGGACGCGGCGGCCCGAGGCGTCTTCCCGCCGGCGGACGGCGGGACGACGATCGTGAACCAGCCCTCGCACCGGGACGCGGGGGTCCTCGCCTTCACGGCCCACTCCGTCGTCTTCACCGACGAGGATCCCGGGTGGATACGCCGGACGCTGGCCGGCACCGACTGCGACGGTCTCGCGGCCACGATGAACGCCCGTTTCCTGGCGGCCCTCATGGACCGCACCGGGCGTACGTCCGACACGATCGACGTGCTGCTGACCGGCGGCGCGCTGCCCGGGGAGCCTCCGCTCGCGTTGACGGAGATCGACGATCCCGGCCATCCACGGGTGGTCTCCGCACGCCGCCGGCGCGACGACGTGCAGGTGTGGGCGGCCGATGGCGGGCTCCTCGTCCTCGGCCGTGGGGTGGCCGGGCGGTGGGAGGTCGCCGTCGAGGTGGTGGAGGAGGCGCGGCGGCGGGGGCTGGGGCGGCGGCTGGTGGAGGCGGCACGGCACCTGGTCGGGGACGCCCCGGTGTGGGCCCAGGTGTCGGCGGGGAACGCCCGTAGTCTGCGGGCGTTCCAGGCGGCCGGCTACCGTCCCGTGGGCTCGGAGGCGCTGCTCAGTGCCAGGGCTCGTAATGCGGATTGCTCTCGCACTTGCTCATGATCTCGGTCTTGGTCTGCTTGTCGACCGGGCAGACGCCGATGATGTACTGCCGGGCGACGCCGCCGGGGAAGGCGACCTCGTGCTGGTCGGCCCACCTGTGGGTGTCGCCGATGGTCTTGTTGACGTCGATGCCGCCGGGGGCGTCGACGTAGTAGTTGAAGCCGGAGCGCCACTGCTTGTACAGGTCGTGGTCGTACGACGTCGACACATACGGGGACGGCTGGTTGACCAGGACGTACTTCTCCAGGTCGTACTGGCCGGCGATGACGTCCTTGGGGTGGAAGCCCTCATCGAAGATGACGGACGGGCCGCGTCCGTCGGCGCGGTAGAGGGTGCCGCAACTGGTGCGCCAGGAGGGTTCGGGGGTGATGCGGTCGACGTCGACACGGCGGTCGGCGGCGGCCTTGATCTTGTCGGTGAACCGGACGGGACAGGCGGTCGGCGCGGGGGCGGCAGCGGCTGTGGCGGCAGCCGTTGCGATGGTCGGGACGGGCGCCTGGACGGGCGTGGCGGCCGTGGTGGTGAGAACGGCCGCGAGGGAGAAGGCGGCGGCAGCGATCCGCCGCCGCAGGGTCATGGTGATCACGAGGGCACGATGGCGGGTCCGCGGCGCCGGGCGTCGGACCCTCACCCGATCAGGGCGTGTCAACTTCCCTTCGGTGGACGGCAGATGGCGCTCACCGGAAAATGCCCGTGTGGCCGAGGGAGTAGCGGCCTGGCTGTGGGTAGACCGCGAGGCCGTGGGGGCCGCTGCCTACGGGGATGCGGGCGAGCTGGGCGCCGGTGCGGGTGTCGATGGCGTAGACCTCGGAGTCGTAGCGGCCGGAGAGCCACAGGACCTTGCCGTCGGCGGAGACGCCGCCCATGTCGGGGCTGCCGCCGTCGGGGAGGTCCCACTTCTTGGTGAGCTTGTTCCGGGTGAAGTCGAAGACGGAGACGGTGCCTTCGCCGCGGTTGGAGACGAACATCTCGCGGGAGTCGCGGCTGACGTAGAGGCCGTGGCAGCCCTTGCCGGTGGGCAGCAGGGTGGGCTCGGTGAACTTGTCGCCGTCCAGGACCCACATGCCGTGGGCCATCATGTCGGCGATGTAGAACCTCTTGCCGTCCGGCGAGACCTTCACGTCCTGCGGCATGGCGCCCTCGAACGGCAGCCGCTGCTGCCCCACGACCTTCATCTTCTCGGTGTCGACCTTGAGCAGCTCGCCGCTGAACTCGCAGGAGACGATGAAGTAGCGGCCGTCGAGGGAGAAGTCGGCGTGGTTGACGCCGTAGCAGGAGACCGGGACCGTCTTCTTGATCTCCATGGTGTGGGGGTCGCGGAAGACCAGCTCGCGGTCGAGGGAGGCCATCACGACCGCGTACTTGCCGTTGGGCGTGAAGTAGAGGTTGTACGGGTCGTGGACCTCCACCTCCTTGCCCGCCTTGCCGGTCTTCGGGTCGATCGGGGTGAGGGTGTGGCCGCGGTTGTTGTTGACCCAGAGCGTCTTCAGGTCCCAGGAGGGCACGACGTGCTGGGGTTGCCGGCCGACTCGGATCGTCTCGATGATCTCGTACGTCTTCGGGTCGATGACGGAGACGGTGTCGGACTCGGTGTTGGGGACGTAGACCCGGGACGGGAAGCCCTTGACCACGGGCGACAGCTTGTTGGGGCGGTCGGCCGCGTAGACGTCCTTCGGGTCGAGGACGGGCGGCATGCCCGGCAGGCCCTGGACGGTCTTCTTCTCGGGCGGGGCGGGCACGGCGGCCTTGGTGGGGCGTGTCTCGGAGGTCCGCTCCTCGCCCTGGGTGCCGCAGGCGGCGAGGACGGCGAGGGCGGCGCCCGCGACGAGGGTGCTCTTGAGGAAGTGGCGGTGCATTGGACCATTTAAGGGGCGTTTCACGGGGAAACCGGTGATTCGCCCGATCGACATCCAGGTGAGTCGTCGCAGGTCACACCCCCGGTCGAGCCCCGGCCGCCACCGGCAGGCGACAAGCGGCCGTCAGCGGTCGACGACCCGCATCTCGAACCACGTCGTCTTTCCCCGGGGCAGCAGATCGACCCCCCAGCGGTCGGCCAGCTTGTCGACGAGGAAGAGGCCCCGGCCGCTGACGTCCATCTCCTGGACCGGCATCAGACAGGGCAGCCCCCGGGAGGGGTCGCGGACCTCGACGCGGATCCAGCCGCGGCGCCGGTGCAGACGCAGCCCGAAGACGCGGGCGCCGGTGTGACGTACGGCGTTGCCGACCAGTTCGGAGACGAGGAGGACAGCTTCCTCGGTGATCTTGGGGGTGAGCCCCCAGTGACGCAGGACCACGACCTGGGTGAGCCGTCTGGCGGTGGCGGCGGACTCGGGGCGGGACGGCAGTGGAACCTCTGCCTCCGTCGGATTGCCGTACAACTCCAGCGCCTTGAGCGCCCGTTCGTCCTCGACGGTCGGCGACCAACGCGCCGCGGCCGCATGTGCGTGTCCCCGCGGCTGTTCCATACCCTCCAGCCCCGCCATGCCCCCCATCATGGCCGTCCAGGGCGCCCGACGGGGCCGTTCCCGGGGAATGGACCCCCCGCGACGGGCCCCGAAACGGCAGTCGGACGGCATGTGCCAGAGGCACTTCGGAGCCTTCCGCAGCCCGTATGACCTGCGGAAACGGCCACTTTCGGGGCAAGCGACAACATTCCCCGACCGGACACGCTTAAGGCTCCCTTAAGGCTGCGATAAACCGCCCCATCGAGGGACCCGGATCAGACGCCGTGTCAATTGCAAGCCCCTGGAGGGGTGTTCACAGGAACTTGGCCTTGCCCGGCCCCTCCTCCACGAAGCTGCGCATGCCGCGCTCGCGGTCCTCGGTGGCGAACAGGCCCGCGAACCAGTTGCGTTCGACGGTCAGGCCCGTCGCGATGTCCGTCTCCAGGCCGGCGTCGATCGCCTCCTTAGCGGCGCGCAGCGCGAGCGCCGGGCCCTGTGCCAGCTTGGCGGCCCAGGCGTGCGCCTGCGCGTACACCTCGTCGGCGGGCACGACCCGGTCCACCAGGCCGATCTCCCTGGCCTCGTCGGCCTTCACCATCCGGCCGGTGAAGATCAGGTCCTTGGCCTTGGAGGGGCCGACCAGACGGGCCAGGCGCTGGGTGCCGCCCGCGCCGGGGATCAGGCCGAGCAGGATCTCGGGCTGGCCGAGCTTGGCGTTCTCGCCGGCGATGCGGTAGTCCGCGCACAGCGCGAGTTCGCAGCCGCCGCCCAGCGCGTAGCCCGTGACGGCCGCGACGACCGGCTTGGGGATACGGGCCACCGCCGTGAACGAGTCCTGCAGCGCGCGGGAGCGCAGGACCATCGCGGCGTGGTCCATCGCCTGCATCTCCTTGATGTCCGCGCCGGCCGCGAACACCTTCTCGCCGCCGTAGACCACCACGGCCCGCACGTCGTCGCGGCGCGTGGCCTCCTCGGCGAGTTCCTTCAGCCGGTCCTGGGTGGCGATGTCCAGCGCGTTCATGGGCGGGCGGTCCAGGCGCAGCGTGCCGACGCCTTCAGCGACTTCGAGAGAGACGGTCATGGGAGCAGGTTAACGGCGACTAACGGCGAGGGCCCCGGTGCTGTCCGTCACACCGGGGCCCTCGTCGTCGGCTCATCGTGAGCCGGGCGCTACTTCTTCCACTTCTCCCACGACATGTTCCAGCCGTTGAGCCCGTTGTCCGGGTCGACGATCCGGTCCTCGGAGTTCTTGACGACGACCACGTCGCCGATCATCGAGTGGTTGAAGAACCAGGCGGCCGGCACCTTCTTGTCCCAGCCGCCGCGCACGTCGCGCAGGCCGATGCAGCCGTGGCTGGCGTTGTACTCGCCGAAGGCGCCGCCCGCCCAGTAGTTGCCGTGCAGGAAGGTGCCGGAGGTGGTGAGGCGGATGGCGTGCGGCACGTCCTTGATGTCGTACTCGCCGCCGTAGCCGACAGTCTCGCCGTTCATCCGGGTCACCGGGAGCATCTCGCTGACGACCATCTGGCCGTTCCAGGTCTCCATGCCGGGCTTGCCGGTGGTGACCGGGATGGTCTTGAACAGCTTGCCGTCGCGCATGACCTTCATCGTGAGCTTCTTGGCGTCCACGACGGAGACCTGGTTGCGGCCGATGGTGAAGTCGACCGTCTTGTCCTGCTCGCCGTAGACGCCGGAGCGTCCCTCGACGCCGTCGAGGTTCAGGTCGACGGTCACCTTGGTGCCGGTCTTCCAGTACTTCTCGGGTCGGAAGTCGAGACGGTCGTTGCCGAACCAGTGGCCCTCGACGTCCACGGCCGGCTCCGTCTTGATGCGGATGGCCTTCTCGACGTCCTCCGGGTTGGTGATGCCCCGGTCGAAGCGGATGGAGAACGGCATCCCGACGCCGACCTTCGAACCGTCCTCGGGAGTGAAGGTGCCGGTGAAGGTGTTCTCCGGCGTCAGCGTGGTGAAGCCCGCGTCCTCGGCGGCCGTGCGGCCCTCGGAGTCCTTCGCGACCGCGTGGACCGTGTACTTGGTGGCGGCGGCCAGATGGCCGGACGGCGTCCAGGTGGCGCCGTCGCCGGATATCTCGCCGTCGACCTTCTTGCCCTTGGCGTCCTTGACCTCGACCTCGGTCAGCTTGCCCTTGGCGGCCGTGACCTTCAGCTTCCCGCTGGTGTCGACGGACTTGGCGCCGTCCTTGGGGGTGATGCTCACGACGGCCTCGGACTGTTTGCTCTGCGCGCTGTCGGAGCCCTTGCCGGTGCCGTCGCCCCCGCCGGCACCGGCCCCGCTCTCCCCGCCGCCACACGCCGTGACGGTGAGGAGCAGCACGCCGAGTATCAGCGCGAGCAGTCCGTGCCTGCCCCCAACCGACGCCCCCGATATCGGTCGCCCGTTCAAGTCGTACTCCCCTCCCCGGGCCTGGTCAGGCCCACAACCCCTGCGCGTCCCCCGCGCCCCGGCGCATAGTAACCACAAGGCACCGGGCACCGGCGGTCCGCGATTGTCACTGTTCCGTCCCAACGGAACGCGGGGTCGATCCGCCCCCTGTCGGACTACTTCACCGCACTGCCCGCTTTCCATGCGTTCCAGCCCATGTTCCAGCCTCCGAGGCCGTTGTCGGGAGAGACCTCCTTGTCCTTGCTGTTGACGACCTCGACGACGTCCCCGATCAGACTGCGGTCGAAGAACCAGCCGGCCGGGGTGGCCGAACCGCCGCCCTTCACATCGCGCAGCCCGATGCAGCCGTGGCTGACGTTGCTCCGACCGAAGACGGTGTGGTCCGCCCAGTAGTTGCCGTGCAGGAAGGTGCCGGAGTCGGTCAGGCGCATGGCGTGCGGGACGTCCGGGATGTCGTACTCGCCCTTGCCGTCGCGCTTCTTGAAGCCGACGGTGGCGCCGTTCATCCGGGTGACGTCGAGCATCTCGGTCACCACCATCTTCCCGTTGTACGTGGTCGTCTCGGGGGCGCCGGCCGTGACCGGCACGGTGGCGAGGGTCTCGCCGTCGCGCCGGACCTCCATGGTGTGCCGCGCGGCGTCGACCACGGAGACCTGGCCGCGCCCGACGGTGAAGGAGAAGGTCTTGTGCTGCAGGCCGTAGACCCCGGGCGCGCCCTCGACGTCGCGCAGGCGCAGGTCGACGGTGACCTGGGTGCCGGGTTTCCAGTAGTCCTCGGGGCGGAAGTCGAGCCGGCTCCGGCCGAACCAGTGCGGGCGGATCTCGACGGCCGGGCGGGAGGTGACCCGCACCGCGCGTTCGACGACGGCGCGGTCGACGATCTCCCGGTTGAACTCCAGGGAGACGATCATGCCGGTGCCGACCGTGGCACGGTTCTCCGGGGCGACGTAGCCGATGAAGCGTTCCTCGGGGACGTACGTCGTGAAGGTGGTGTGCCGGGCCGAGCGGTGGCCGTCGCCGTCCACGGCCACCGCGTCGACCGTGTACTCGGCGGCGAGCCCCAGGCGCTTCTCGTCGGGCTCCCAGGTCAGGCCGTCGGCCGAGACCCGCCCGGGCACCGGGGACTCCTGCGCGTCCTGGGACCGGGTGACCTTCACCGACTCCAGCCTGCCGTCGGGCACGCGCACCCGCAGCGTCCGTCCGGGGCGCACGCCCCTGCTGCCGTCCTCGGGCGAGACCTTGATGACGTCCTCGGGCGCCGGGGGCGCGCCGAACGCCCCCGCGATCCCCCCCGCGTCGTCCGAGGTACAGCCCGTGGCCCCGGCCAGCAGCCCTGCCCATGTCACTACGGCGGCCAGCGCGGCCCTCGCGCGCCGCGCGCGCCCTTGTACGTGCCTCACGGGGTACCCAACGACCGGTCGCGTCCCCGGGAAACGACCATGCCCGCCCCCGGGGAAACGTGAGTGCGACCCACGCTCTGGGCAGAACAGTGGGGAGGACGACGCGCAGGGGAGCCGCGGCCCGGGCCGCAGTACAGGACCGCACCCCTCTGTCCCCCGTCGTTCCACGAGCCGCGGGAGGCTGACAGGTGTCCAGCGCAGCCGAGCAGGAGGCGGTGGCCGGCCATCAGGCCACCGGGAACGGGCGCCAGGCCGCCGCCGCGAACGGCGTACGGCGGCCCGCACCGCCGCCCATGGTGCCCGCCTGGCCGGGCGCGGCGACACCGCTGGGCGCCCGGTTCCGGGTCGGCCCGGACGGGGTGGCGGGGACCAACTTCGCGTTGTGGGCGGGCGGGGCGGAGGGCGTCGAGCTGTGCCTCTTCGACGAGGCGGGCAAGGAGTCGCGGGTCCGGCTCGGCGAGCTGACCCACGAGATCTGGCACGGCTTCGTCCCGGGCGTGCTGCCCGGACAGCGCTACGGCTACCGGGTGCACGGCCGCTGGGACCCGTGGACCGGCGCCCGCTGGAACCCGGCGAAGCTGCTGCTCGACCCGTACGCGCGGGCGGTGGACGGGGACTTCTCGCTGCCTCCCGAGGTGTACGGGCACGTCCGCGACTGGCCGCAGCAGCATGTCGCCGACACCGTGCGCGACGACCGGGACTCGGCGCCGTACGTCCCCAAGGGCGTCGTCGTCCACGATGACGACGACTGGGCCGACGACCGCCGCCCGAAGACCCCGTGGGCGGACTCGGTGATCTACGAGGTGCACGTCAAGGGCTTCACCGCGCTGCACCCGGGCATCCCGGAGGAACTGCGCGGCACCTACGCCGGGCTCGCGCACCCGGCCGCGATCGAGCACCTGGTGAAGCTGGGTGTGACGGCGGTGGAACTGCTGCCGGTGCACCAGTTCGCGCACGAGGACCATCTGCTGCGCCGGGGCCTCGGGAACTACTGGGGCTACAACTCCATCGGCTACTTCGCGCCGCACGCGGCCTACGCGGCCTCCGGGACGAGAGGCGGGCAGGTCGGCGAGTTCAAGCGCATGGTGCGCGCCCTGCACGCGGCCGGGATCGAGGTCATCCTCGACGTGGTCTACAACCACACGGCGGAGGCGGGCGAACTCGGCCCGACGCTGTCCCTGAAGGGCATCGACAACCGCGGCTACTACCGCCTCCAGGACGACCCCCGCCGCTACGCCGACTACACCGGCTGCGGCAACACCCTGCACGTGGTCCAGCCGCAGGTGCTGCGCCTGATCACGGACTCGCTGCGGTACTGGGTGACGGAGATGGGCGTGGACGGCTTCCGCTTCGACCTGGCGGCGGCGCTGGCCCGCTCGATGCACGACGTCGACATGCTCTCCCCGTTCCTCGCGGTCATCGCCCAGGACCCGGTGCTGCGCCGGGTGAAGCTGATCGCCGAGCCGTGGGACGTGGGGTCGGGCGGCTACCAGGTGGGGGCGTTCCCGCCGCTGTGGACGGAGTGGAACGACCGGTACCGCAACGCCGTAAGGGACTTCTGGCGGCACGCGCTGCCGGACGTACGGGAGATGGGCTACCGCCTGTCGGGCTCCAGCGATCTGTACGCCTGGGGCGGGCGCAGGCCGTACGCGTCCGTCAACTTCGTCACCGCGCACGACGGCTTCACCCTGCGCGACCTGGTGACGTACGAGCGCAAGCACAACGAGGCCAACGGCGAGGGCAATCGCGACGGCACGAACGACAACCGGGCCTGGAACTGCGGCGCCGAGGGCGAGACGGACGACGAGGGGATCAGGGCCCTGCGGCGCCGGCAGCTGCGGAACCTGCTGACCACGCTGCTGCTGTCGACGGGCGTGCCGATGCTGGTCGCGGGCGACGAGCTGGGCCGCACCCAGCGGGGCAACAACAACGCGTACTGCCAGGACAACGAGATCAGCTGGGTGGACTGGGGGCTCCTGGAGGATCCCGGGTGGCGTGCCCTGTTCGAGCTGACCTCCCGGCTGATCGAGCTGCGCCACCGGCACCCGGTGCTCCGCCGCCGGGCGTTCTTCTCGGGCCGGGCGCAGACGGCGGACGGGCTGCGCGACCTGGCGTGGTTCACGTCCCGGGGCACCGAGATGACGGAGCGGGACTGGTACGCGCCCGCCGCCACGCTGGGGATGTACCTGTCCGGCCGGGACATCCCGGGCCGGGACGAGCGCGGGGCGCAGATCCTCGACGACAGCTTCCTCGCCGTGCTGCACGCGGGCGAGGGGCCGGTGCGATTCGAGCTGCCGGGGCCGCCCTGGGCGGAGCGGTACGAGGTCGTCGTCGACACGAGTCTGGAGGAGCAGGGGGAGGCGCCGGGCGTGGAGCACCGGGCGGGGACGGAGATCACGATGCCGGGGCGGGCGGTGCTGCTGCTGCGGGTGGCGGGCTGAGGCATCGTTTCGCCCGGTAGGGCTGCCGCTTTGTTGCGGGGTGTTGCGGCGCGTTGCGGGTCCGTGAACTAGGCGGGGATCTTCTTGACCCCGTCGTCGGACGGCTGGCAGCGTCCCTGCTGAGCCGTGGCGCCCCCTCCCTCCTGCTCTCTGACACCCCCAGGACTTCCGCATGCCCGAAATATCCCGTCGTGCCCTTGGTGCCCTCGTCGGTGGTGGTGCCGTGGGCGCCGTCGCCGGTACGGCCACCGGCGCCGAAGCCGTCCCCGCCGAGCGGCCGTTCAGGGCCCGCCCCGGTGCCGGGTCCGGGCGCCGCCCCAACGTTCTCGTCATCCTGGGCGACGACCTCGGCTGGGCCGACCTTTCCTCCTACGGCGCCCCGCACATCAGGACGCCGAACCTGGACCGGCTGGCCCGCCAGGGCGTGCGGTTCACGGACGCCTACTCCGGCTCCTCGACCTGCTCCCCGACCCGCTTCAGCCTCTACACCGGGCGCTATCCGGGCCGTACGAAGGGCGGGCTCGCCGAGCCGATCGCCGACCGATCGCAGGGCCTGGACCCCCACCACCCCACCCTGGCCTCCCTGCTGAAAAAGGCGGGCTACGCCACCGCGCTCATCGGCAAGTGGCACTGCGGCTGGCTGCCCGACTACAGCCCCACCAAGTCGGGCTGGGACGAGTTCTTCGGCAATCACGGGGGCGTGCTGGAGTACTACTCCAAGCTCGGCCAGCTCGGCGACCACGACCTCTACGAAGGGGACGCCGAGTACAAGGACCTGCGGTACTACACGACCGTGCTCACCGAGCGGGCCGTCGAGTACGTCGGCCGGGACCACGACCGGCCCTGGCTGCTCAACCTCAACTTCACCACCCCGCACTGGCCCTGGCTCGCCGAGGGCGACGAGGAGACCGGCGCCGAGATCGCGGCGAAGATCCGGGCGGCGACGTCCCAGGCCGAGGTCAGCAAGGCCCTGAACCACTACGACGGCGGCTCGGTCGAGAAGTACACGCAAATGGTTCAGAGCCTGGACGCGGCCGTCGGCGAGGTGCTCGCCGCCCTGCGCCGCTCCGGGCAGGAGGAGAACACCGTCGTGCTGTTCGCCAGCGACAACGGCGGCGAGCGCTGGTCGTACCTGTGGCCCCTCAGCGGCCAGAAGTTCTCGCTCCAGGAGGGCGGCATCCGGGTGCCCGCGATCCTGCGCTGGCCCGCCCGGATCGACGGCCGTCAGGTCAGCCACGAGCCGAACTTCTCCCCCGACTGGACCGCCACCCTGCTGGAGCTGGCCGGTGCCCGGCCCGACCCGGCGTATCCGCTGGACGGCAAGAGCCTCGCCGGCTATCTGCTGCGCGGCGAACGGCTGCCCGAGCGGGACCTGTTCTGGCGGACGCGCGGCAACCGGGCCCTGAGGCGCGGCGACTGGAAGTACTACCGGGACGCCAAGGGCACCGACCACCTGTACAACCTGGCCGAGGACCAGCGCGAACAGGCCGACCTCGCTCCCGACGAGCCGGAGTTGCTCACCGAGCTGAAGACGTCCTGGGAGGAGACCGCGGCGGGGCTGCTGCCGTACCCGGGCTAGCTAGCCCAGGATGCCTCGCTCGTAGGCGGTGGCCACCGCCGCCGCCCGGTCCTTCACGCCCAGTTTCGCGTAGAGGTGCGTGAGGTGGGTCTTGACCGTGGCCTCGCTGATGAAGAGTTCACGGGCGATCTCGCGGTTGGAGGTGCCCTTGGCGACCAGGCTCAGGACTTCGCGCTCGCGGGCGGACAGGGTGTCGTTGCCGGGGGTGCGGGGAGTGCGGACCGCGGAGACCAGGCGGGAGGCCACGGCCGGGGAGAGGACGGTCCGGCCTTCCGCCGCCGCGCGAACCGCCGCGAACAGTTCGTCCCTCGGGGCGTCCTTCAGGAGGTAGCCCGTCGCGCCCGCCTCGATCGCGGGGAGGGTGTCGGAGTCGGTGTCGTAGGTGGTGAGGACGAGGACCTTGGCGCGGGCGCCGGTGCGGGTCAGCTCGCGGATGGCGTCCACGCCCCCGCCGCCCGGCATGCGCAGGTCCATCAGGATCACGTCCGGGTCCAGGGCGGCGGCGAGCGCGACCGCCTCGACGCCGTTCGACGCCTCACCCAGCACGCGGAAGCCCGGCGCGGACTCGAACATGCCGCGCAGGCCGTCCCGTACGACGGGGTGGTCGTCGACGATGAGCAGGGTGATCGCGGCGGCGTCGTCAGTCATGGCGGACCAACGGTACGCGAGCGGAGACCGCCGTACCGTGGCCCGGCTCGGACTCGACGGTGAGGGACCCGGCGACGCGTTCGGCGCGGGCGCGCATGCCGTCGAGGCCGAAACCGCCCGAGCCGGTGCGTTCGGGGACGGCGAGCGGGTCGAAGCCGCGGCCGTCGTCGCGGATGTCGAGGATGACCTCGTCGCCGAGGAAGGACAGGGTGACACCGACCCGGCCGGCGGCGGCGTGCCGGGCGGTGTTGGACAGGGCCTCCTGGACGATCCGCAGGAGGGTGGCCGCTATCTCCTCGTGGAGTTGCTCGTCGGTGCCGGTGACCGTGAACTCGGCGCGCACCCCGGTCCGTTCGCCCCATTCGGCGACCGTCTTCTTCAGGGCTTCCGGCAGCCCGGCATCGGCCAGCGCCACGGGGGCGAGGTTGTGCACGGAGCGGCGGGCCTCGCCGAGGCTGTGCCGGGCCAGGTCCGAGGCGCGTTCGAGGTGGGTGCGGGCCACGGCCAGGTCGGGGGCGTTCGCGACGACCTGGAGCTGGGCGATGATGCCGGTCAGCCCCTGGGCGATGGTGTCGTGGATCTCGGCGGCCAGCCTCCGGCGCTCGTCGGCGACCCCGGCCTCCCGGGCCTGCACCAGGAGTTGCGCGTGCAGGGCGGCGTTCTCGTCGAGGGCCTGCTGCAGGGCCGCGTTGGTGCGCTCCAGTTCGGTGATGCTGGAGGTCTGGATCCGGGTGCGCTCCTCCTCCCGCGCTGCCAGCTGCCCGAAGACGACCAGCAGCCCGATGTGGACGCAGAGCAGCGCGCCGAACACCGCCCAGTTCAGCGGCCCGTGCAGGGGCATGCCACCGGCCTGCGACCCCGCGATGGTCACCGCGGTCGCCAGCAGCCCGAGTTTGAGCGGGCGCCCCCGCAGCAGCCGGTCGGGGCCGACGAACCCGGCGGCGGCGTAGAAGGCGAAGAACGGGTTCAGCCAGCTCAGCGCGAACCCCAGCCCCCAGCGCACGAAGTAGTAGCAGGCGCCCGGCACCGACGGGGCCAGGGGCCGGCCGCTGGACCAGCGCCCCCACCACAGCTGGAGCACCACCGCGGCACCGACCAGGACGACGGCGACGCACCGCTCCACCGTGGTCATGCCGACCGCGTCGACCGTGGCCGCGGAGAGCACGGTGCCCGCCGCGAGCATCCCGTACGGCCCCCAGCGGAAGTACGCCGCCCACCGCTGCTCCACACCCGCCACGTCCGTCATGCCCACAGTGTCGGCCACGGCCGTGTCCCCTCCCCGGGCGCCGGTCATTCCCAGCGGAACCAGCGCGCGGCCGACGCCGAGAGCACCGCGGTCCACGCGGCGAGGACGGCCAGGTGGCCCCAGCTCGGCCAGTCGCCCGCGGCGGCCTGGTCCAGGGCCCGTGCGGCGGCGCCGAACGGGGTGCACTGGACGATGCGGCCCAGCAGGTCCGGCATGGCCTGCACGGGCACCCACACCCCGGCGCAGAACATCATCGGGAAGAACACGGCGGTGCCGATCGCGGTCGCGATCTTCGTCGTGCGGGCCCGTGCCGAGATCACCGCGCCCAGCGAGATGGCGGCGAGCACGGCGAGGAGCAGCGCGAGCAGGTATCCGACGGGCTGTTCGGGCAGCCGTACGTCCCAGGCGAGCCGTCCGACGAGGAGCGTGAGCAGCGCGGATGCCAGGGCCGCCACGCCGTTCACCAGCATCTGGGCGGCCAGCAGGGCCGAGGGGCGGACGGGAGTGGTGGAGAGCCGGCGCAGGATGCCGTTCTCGCGGTAGCCGGTGAGGGTGGGCGGCATCGCCTGCACCCCGGCCATGATGAGGGCGACCAGCACGCAGACGGGCACGTAGACGTCGACGATCCGCAGCCCGCCGAGTCCGTCCTGCGCCTCGCGGAAGGACGGCACGGAACCGAGGATGCCCAGCAGCAGGGCCGGGAACAGCAGGACCCAGAAGAGACTGCCCGGCTCACGCCGGAAGAGCCGGAACTCGCTGCGCAGAACAGCGGGGTTGATCAGGGCCGTGCTCATGCGGAGGCCTCCGTGAGGTCCAGGAACGCGTCGTCCAGCGTGGCGTCGGTGACGCGGAGTTGACGGGCGGTGATGTGGTGGCGGGCGAGCAGCGACAGCACGGCGTTGACCGTGTCGTCCGTGCCGGACAGCGTGATCCGGCCGTCCTTGTTCTCGACGGCGACCAGGGCGGGGAGCGTTTTCAGCTCGCGGTCGTCCAGGGGTGTGGACGGGGTGAAGCTGATGACGGTGGCGCCCGCCGAGCGGCGGATCAGCCCGGACGGGGTGTCCAGGGCGGCCACCCGGCCCTTGTCGATCACGGCGATCCGGTCGCAGAGCCGCTGCGCCTCCTCCATGAAGTGCGTGACGAGCAGGACCGTGACGCCTCCCGCCCGGACGTCCTCGATGAGCTGCCAGGTGTCGCGGCGGGCGCGCGGGTCGAGGCCGGTGGTGAGCTCGTCCAGGACGACGACGCGGGGGTCGCCGATCAGGGCGAGCGCGATGAACAGGCGCTGTTTCTGGCCACCGGACAGCTTGGCGAAACGGGTGGTCAGCTTCTCCTCCAGGCCGAGGCGTTCGGCCAGCGGGCGCCAGTCGACGGGGCGCGGATAGAACGCGCTGTAGAGCTCCAGCGCCTCACGGACGGTGAGTTTGGGCTGGAGCCGGCTCTCCTGGAGCTGGGCGCCCAGGACCTGGGCGACCCGCTCGTGGTCGGCGACCGGGTCGAGGCCGGTGACGCGGACGCGGCCGGAGTCGGGGACGCGCAGGCCCTCGACGCACTCGACGGTGGTGGTCTTGCCGGCGCCGTTCGGGCCGAGGACGCCGAAGATCTCGCCCTCCTCGACGGCGAAGGAGACGCCGTCCACGGCCGGGCGGCCGGCATAGGCCTTGCGCAGGTCGGTGACTTCGATGACGGACATGGACCGAGGGTCCCGGTGCGGCGGGTCCGCGCACATCGCCCGTCGCGCTCGAACGGGCATCAGCCGATCGGCTGATGTCCGCCCTACGACTCCCCGAACACCCAGGTCGTAGGACCAAGGACGGACCCGGACTCGGAGAAAACTCGGTGGGCAGTGTCAGTGGCGATCCGTAGGCTCACTGCTGATGGCCACGACATCCGCCCCCGCCCCCGACCGTTCTGCCGTGCGCACGCTGCTCCGCCTGTGGCCGTACGTGCGGCCCGCGCGGGCACGGCTGTTCAGCGCCGCGTTCGTGGCGATAGTCGCCTCCAGCACGGGCCTGGTGATCCCGCTCGTCCTGAAGTGGATGGTGGACGGGCCGGTCGCCGACCGGGACCCGGCCGGGGTGTGGCTCGGGGCGCTGTTCCTGCTGCTGCTCGGCTTCGCGGAGGCCCTGCTGTTCGGGCTGCGGCGCTGGCTGGTGGCCCGGCCGCTGGCACATGTCGAGGCGTCGATGCGGGCGGATCTGTACGGGCGCCTGCAGCGGCTGCCGGTGTCCTTCCACGACCGGTGGGCCTCCGGGCAGTTGCTGTCCCGGGGGATGACGGACCTGATGCTGGTCCGTATGTTCCTCGCCTTCCCGTTGACGTTCCTGCTGGTCAACGGCGTGACGATAGTGATCGGCGTGTTCATCATGCTGCTCCAGGACTGGACGCTGGGGCTGGTGATCCTCGGGCCCGCCGTGCCCGTGATGGTGACCTGCGTGGTCTTCGAGAAGCGGTACGCCGAGGTGGCGCGGCGCGCGCAGGACCAGGTCGGCGATCTGACGACGGTCGTCGAGGAGAGCGTGCTCGGCATCCGCATCATCAAGGGGTTCGGCCGCCACCGGAGCCAGGCACGGGCGTTCCGCGACCTGTCGGGGAAGCTGCGCGGCACGGAGCTGCGCAAGGCGCGGCTGCTGGCGACGATCTGGGGCGTCATCGTGACGCTGCCCGAGATGGCGATCGGCGCGGCACTGGTCGTGGGGGTCGTGCAGGTCGCCGACGGGGGCTTGTCGGCGGGCACGCTGGTGGCGTTCCTGTCGACGGCACTGGCCCTGCGGTGGCCGGTGGAGTCGATCGGCTTCCTGCTGGCGATGAGCCAGGAGGCGGCGACGGCGACCGAGCGGTATTTCGAGGTGATGGACGAGGAGGTCGAGGAGCCGGGAGCGGCTGGAAGTTGGGCGTCGCTGCCGGGAGGTGGGGCGCGTGACTCGGCGTCGCCGCCGGAGGACCGGGCGCCGGTGCTGGCCGGGACCTCGGCGTCCCTACCCGGGGGCCCGGCACGCGACGCGGCGTCCCTGTCGGAGGACCGGGCACGTGACTCGGCGTCGCCGCCGGTGGACCGGGCGCCCGGGGTGGCAGGGACCTGGGCGTCCCTTCCCGCGAGCCCGGCACGCGACTCGGCGTCCCTACGGGAGAACCCGGCGCACGACTCGGCATCCCTGTCGGAGGGCCCGGCACGCGACGCGGCGTCACGAGGTGCCGACGCGCCCGAGCGGGCCGCATCGGTGGTGCGGCCGCCCGCGGCTCGGGCGGGCTTGCGCTTTCACGGCGTCACCTTCCGCTACCCCGACGCCCCCGCCGACTCCCCGCCCGTCCTCCAGCACATCGATCTCCACATCCGCCCCGGCGAGTCCATGGCCCTGGTCGGCTCCACCGGCAGCGGGAAGACGACCCTCACCGCGCTCGTCCCCCGGCTCTACGACGTCACCTCGGGCCGCATCACCCTCGACGGCGTCGACATCACCGGTCTGTCGAGGCAGGCGCTGCGCGCCAAGGTCGCGGTCGCCTTCGAGGAGCCCACGCTCTTCTCGGCCGCGGTCGGCGACAACGTTCTCATGGGGGCCGACGGCACGGCCGGGGCGGCGGAGCTGGAGCGGGCCCTCGCCGTGGCCCAGGCCGACTTCGTGCACGCCCTGCCGCAGGGGACCGACACCCAGGTCGGCGAGCAGGGCCTCAGCCTCTCCGGCGGACAGCGGCAGCGCCTCGCGCTCGCCCGGGCGGTCGTCGGACAGCCGGAGTTCCTCGTCCTGGACGACCCGCTGTCGGCGCTGGACGTGCACACCGAGGCCGCCGTGGAGGCCGCCCTGCGGGACGTCCTCGCGGACACGACCGCGCTGATCGTGGCGCACCGCCCCTCCACCGTGCTGCTCGCCGACCGGGTCGCGCTGCTCTCCGGCGGCCGGATCGCCGCCGTCGGCACCCACCACGAACTGCTGCGGACGAACGCCGAGTACGCGCACCTGATGTCAGGGGAAGAGGAGGGCGCACGATGACGGCGGCCACCAGCACACCGGCCGACAGGAAACCCGACGACGAACCCGACGACCGGCCCGCCGCCACCGGCGACCCCTTCGACCAGGACGTCCTGCCCACTCCCCCGGGCGCCACCGCCGCCCTGCTGCGCTCCCTGCTCACGCCCCTGAAGGCCCGGGTCACGGTCACGACGGTTCTGCTGCTGCTCCAGCAGGCGGTCGTGCAGGCGGGCCCGCTCCTCGTGGCGTACGCCATCGACCGTGCCGTGCCGGCGTTCCGGGCCGGCGACCACGGGCCGCTGATCACGGTGGGCGCCGGCTATCTGGCCTGCGCGCTGGCCGCGGGCGGGCTGCAGTACGCCTTCGTCCTCGCCGCGGCCCGCGTCAGCCAGGACGTGCTGCTCGACCTGCGCGGCCGGATCTTCCGCCACGCGCAGGCGCTGAGCGTCGACTTCCACGAGCGCTACACCTCGGGCCGGCTCATCTCCCGCTCCACGGCGGACGTGGAGTCCCTGCGCGAACTGCTGGACGAGGGCCTGCAGGAGCTCGTCACGGTCATCCTGTCCTTCGTCTACATCTCGGCGATGCTGCTCTGGCTCGACCTGGGCCTCGGGAGCGTGGCGGTGGCGTCCCTGGTGCCGCTCTACGCCCTCGTGCGGCGGTACCGGCGGCGCGCCGGGCGGGTGTACCGGGCGCGGTCCACCGCCATCGCGGCCGTCATCGTGAAGTTCGTCGAGACGATGAACGGCATCCGGCCGGTGCGCGCCTTCCGCCGCGAGGCCGTCAACGACGCGGACTTCGGCGTGCTCAACCAGCGGCACGAGCGGACCAACGGCAACGCGCTGCTGGAGATGGCCCGCTACGTCACCGGCTCACGGCTGGTCGCCAACACGGCCGTCGCGGCGATCGTGCTGTGGGGCGCCTACCGGGTCGCGGGCGGCACGCTGGCCCTCGGTGTGCTGGCGGCGGCCGTGCTGTACCTGCGGCGGCTGTACGACCCGATCGACCGGCTCGGGATGTTCCTCAACTCGTACCAGTCGGCGGCGGCCTCGCTGGAGAAGATCGCCGGGCTGCTCGCCCAGACCCCGTCCGTCCCCGAGCCGGCGGACCCCCGGCCGCTCCCGCCCCTGGCGAGCGAGCACCCGGGCCGCGAGGTCGTCTTCGACGGTGTCGGCTTCGGCTACCGCACCGGCGGCGAGGTGCTGCCCCGCTTCGACCTCACGATCCCGGCCGGTCAGACGGTCGCGGTCGTCGGCTCCACGGGCGCCGGAAAGTCGACGCTGGCCAAGCTGCTGGCCCGGTTCTACGACGCCTCCGAGGGCCGGGTCCTGCTGGACGGCGTCGACCTGCGCGACCTGGCCGTGCCCGACCTGCGGCGCGGGGTGGTCATGGTGACGCAGGAGGCGTTCCTGTTCTCCGGCACGGTCGCCGAGAACATCGCGATCGGCCGCCCGGACGCGACCCGCGAGGAGATGGAGCAGGCCGCGAAGGAGATCGGCGCGCACGACTTCATCAGCGCTCTGCCCGACGGCTACGACACCGACGTACGCAAGCGCGGCGGCCGTATCTCGGCCGGGCAGCGGCAACTGGTCGCGTTCGCCCGGGCGTTGCTGGCCGATCCGGCGGTGCTGATCCTCGACGAGGCGACCAGCTCGCTGGACATCCCGGGCGAGCGCGCGGTGCAGCGGGCGATGGCGACGGTGCTGAAGGGACGCACGGCGGTGGTCATCGCGCACCGGCTGTCGACCGTCGAGATCGCGGACCGTGTCCTGGTGATGGAGCAGGGGAAGATCGTCGAGGACGGCGCACCGGCCGAACTCGTCGCGGGCACGGGCAGATTCGCCGATCTGCACCGGGCCTGGCGGGACAGTCTGGCGTAGTGCGGCGGCGGAGGGCGGGCGGATGATCGACGCGTACGAGGACCCGGGCACACCCGACCGCCGAGGCGGGGGCCGCTACCTGTGGTGGCTGGTCACCCGGCAGCCCTGGCGGTGTGCGGCCGGGGCGATGTTCGGCAGTGTGTGGATGGTGCTGCTGGCGGCCACGCCGTATCTGATGTCCCGGGCGATCGACGACGGTCTCGAGCCCGGCGACATGCGCGCCCTGGTCCTGTGGAGCGGGGCGCTGTTCGCGGTGGGCGCGTTCAACGCCTGGCTGAGCATCATGCGGCACCGCACGATGACCCGGGTGCGGATGGACGCCAACTTCCGCACGGTGAAGGTGGTCGTCGGTCAGGCGGTGCGGCTGGGCGCCTCGCTGCGGCGGCAGGCGGGTGCGGGTGAGGTCGTCACGATCGGTGTGGGCGATGTGCAGACGGTCAGCCAGTCACTGACGGTGGTGGGGCCCGGGGTCGGGGCGGTCCTGGGCTATCTGGTCACCGCCCTGCTGCTGATGTCGGTCTCGGGGCTGGTCGCCGCCGTCGTGCTGCTCGGGCTGCCGGTGATCCTCCTGCTGGTCGGGCCGCTGCTCGGCCGGTTGCGGGGATCGGAGGCGGAGTACCGCGAGCGGCAGGGCGTGCTGACGGCCCGGATCGGCGACCTCGCGGGCGGGCTGCGCGTCCTCGCCGGCCTGGGCGGCAAGCGACTGGTGGCGGACGCCTTCCGGCAGGACTCACGGCGGCTGCGCGAGCAGGGCTACCGGGTGGGGAGGGTGACCAGCTGGGTGCAGGCGCTGGGGACGGGGCTGCCGACCCTGTTCCTGGCGGTGGTGACCTGGCTGGCGGCCCGGCTCACCGCCCAGGGCGACATCACGGTGGGCCAGTTGGTGTCCGTCTACGGCTATGTGGCGGTGCTGGTGTGGCCGGTGGCCTTCCTGGTCGAGTGCGGCTACCAGATCAGCCGGGGCCTGGTGTGCGCACGGCGCGTCGTACGGTTCCTGCGCCTGGAGCCGATGCCCGACACCGGCACCCTGGACGCCCCCTCCGAACCGTCGGCCCTGCACGACCCCGAGTCGGGCGTACGAGTCCTGCCGGGCCGCTTGACGGCTCTGGTGGCCGAACACCCGGCGGATGCCACAGCGGTGGTGGACCGCCTGGGCCGCTACAGCCCGTCGAACGCGACCTGGGGAGACATCCGCCTGGACGAGATCGCCCTGAACCAGCTCCGAGCCCACATCGTGGTGGCCGACCACGAGGCCGACTTGTTCGCAGGAACGCTGCAGGACATGGTCGCCCCGTCTCTCAGGGGTGCAGGGCTGCGTCGATATGCGGCTCCGCCGCGGGGCGCGACAAGCCGCAACGCACCCGCGCACGCCACACCACTCAACCCCGCACTTCAGAGGGCGCTCCACACCGCCGCAGCCGAAGACATCGTCCAAGCCCTCCCCCACGGCCTGAACACCCCGATGACCGCCCAGGCCCGCAACCTCTCCGGCGGCCAACGCCAACGCATCCGCCTCGCCCGAGCCCTCCTCACGGACCCCGACATCCTCCTCGCCATCGAACCCACCTCCGCCCTCGACGCCCACACGGAAGCCACAGTCGCCGCCCGGCTCAGAGACGCCCGCCAGGGCCGCACCACCGTCGTCACCACCACCTCCCCCCTGGTCCTGGACCGCACGGACACCGTCCTCTACCTGAAGGACGGCAAGGTCGAAGCCTCCGGCACCCACCACGAACTCCTCGACACCGCCCCCGGCTACCGGGCACTCGTCGCGAGGGAAACGGAAGAGGTCACGGGATGAGCCACGGACCACTGCCGGTCGCCGACCGGGCCGACGTCCGGCGCGCCCTGCTCGGACTCGTACGGGCCGACGCCCGTGCCTTCGGTGTCGTCCTGGGCCTGAACGCGCTCGCGGCCGTGGCCGGGCTCGCCGGACCGTGGCTGCTGGGCAGGATGATCGACGACGTGCGGGCCGGGCAGGGGGTGGCCGCCGTCGACCGGCTGGCCCTGCTCCTCCTGCTGAGCGCACTGGCACAGGTGCTGCTGGCGCGCTGGGCCCGGTCCGTGGGCCATCGCTTCGGGGAGCGGACGCTGGCCCGGGTGCGTGAGCGGTTCGTGGACCGGGCGCTGACCCTGCCCGCGTCGGTGGTGGAGCGGGCCGGTACAGGTGACCTGACCGCGCGGGGGACGGCGGACGTGACGACCGTCGGCAACACCCTGCGGGACGCGGGTCCGGTCCTGCTCGTCAACCTGGTGCAGGCGTTGTTCCTGGTCGCCGCGGTGTTCCTGACGAACCCGCTGCTCGGCGCCCTGGCGGTGCTGGCGCTGACGCCGATCTGGATCGCGTTGCGCTGGTACCTGCGCAGGGCCCGCGACGGGTACCTCGCCGAGGGGGCCGCCACCTCGGACGCGGCGGAGATCGTGGCGTCGACGGCGGCCGGGGCGCGCACGGTGGAGGCGTTCGGGCTCCAGGAGCAGCGCACGGCCGCGAGCCGGGACGCCCTGGAGACCTCCCGCCGCACCCGCTATTACACGCTCTTCCTGCGCTCGGTGTTCTTCCCGGTGATGGAGACGTCGTACGTCCTGCCGGTGGCCGGTGTGCTGGTGATCGGCGGCGCGCTGCACACGTCCGGGTCGATGAGTCTCGGGGCGGTGGTGACGGCGGCCCTGTATCTGACGCAGCTCAGCGCGCCGCTGGACGAGGTCCTGGTCCGGATCGAGCAACTCCAGGCGGGCGGCGCCTCCTTCGCCCGGGTGGAGGGACTGGCCCGGGCCCCGCGCACCCCCGGGGAGGGCGAGTGTCCGGATCCGGACGGCGACCGCATCGACGTCACCGGCGCGCGCTACGCCTACGACGGCGGCGTCGAGGTGCTGCGCGGCGTCGATCTGACGGTGACGCCCGGGGAGCGGCTGGCCGTGGTCGGGCCCTCCGGGGCGGGCAAGACCACGCTGAGCCGGCTGATGGCGGGCATCGACGCGCCGACCGTCGGCTCGGTGACGGTCGGCGGCGTTCCCGTGGTCGGGCTCGGACCGGAGCGGCTGCGCCGCCAGGTCGTCCTGGTCACCCAGGAGCACCATGTGTTCCTCGGCTCGGTCCGGGACAACCTGCGGATCGCCGAGCCGTCCGCCGACGACGCACAGGTGTGGAAAGCGCTGGCCGTGGTCGGCGCCGACACCTGGGTGCGGGAGCTGCCGGAGGGCCTGGACACCCGCCTGGGCCAGGGCGGTTGCCGTACGGACGGCTCGCAGGCCCAGCAACTCGCCCTCGCCCGGGTGGTGCTGGCGGATCCGCACACGCTGATCCTGGACGAGGCGACCGCCCTGCTCGACCCGACGACCGCCCGGCACACCGAGCGCGCCCTGGCCGCCGTCCTGGAGGGGCGCACGGTCATCGCCGTCGCCCACCGGCTGCACACCGCGCACGACGCCGACCGGGTCGCGGTGATGGAGGACGGCCTGTTGGCCGAACTCGGCACGCACGACGAGCTGGTGGCGGCCGGCGGGGCGTACGCGGCCCTGTGGCACTCCTGGCACGGGGACCTGCCCGAGGGCCGTCAAGGGTCCGCCTAGGCAAGCGTTCGTATAACGAACATGAACTTCCGGTCAACGAACCTTTTCCGGCCATACTGTTGACGCGGTCCTGACAGAAAGCGCACTCCCCTGCCACGCTTCCCACGACTGCTCCACAGAAACCCCACTGCAACACCTCCACCTCCCCAGGCCGGGCGACCCCCGGCCATGCAGAAGGAGTCCGTGTTGAGAAGCAGTTCCTCGCGCAGAGGCACCTCCCACAGACGCACTCCCCACACCCCTCGCCGTACCGCGGCCGTGGCCCTCGCCGGCGTCGCCGCGCTGATCGCCACCGCCGTGCAGGCCGGCACCGCCACCGCTGCCCCGGAGAACAGGGCTCCGGCGGCCGCGAGCAAGGCGAAGCCCGGCTCGGAATCGGTCCGGCTCACCCCCGCCCAGCGCGCCGCGCTGATCCGGGAGGCGAACGCCGGCAAGGCCGAGACCGCGAAGGACCTGGGCCTCGGCGCCCAGGAGAAGCTGGTCGTCCGCGACGTCCTGAAGGACCGCGACGGCACCGTGCACACGCGCTACGAGCGCACCTACGCGGGCCTGCCCGTCCTCGGCGGCGACCTGGTCGTCGAGAGCACGAAGGCGGACTCCACCGCGTCCGTCACGAAGGCCACCCGCTCCGCGATCAAGCCCGCCACGACGAAGGCGGCGGTGTCCGTCGCCAAGGCCCGGCAGCAGGCACTGACCGCGGGGAAGGCCGACGAGGCCAAGAGCCCGGACATCAACCGCGAGCCCCGCAAGGTGATCTGGGCCGCGAGCGGCAAGCCGGTCCTGGCGTACGAGACGGTCGTCGGCGGCTTCCAGCACGACGGCACCCCGCAGGAACTGCACGTGGTCACCGACGCCGGCACCGGCGCGAAGTTGTACGAGTGGGAGGCCATCGAGACCGGGACCGGCAACACGGTCTACAGCGGCACGGTCGACCTCACCACGACCCAGTCCGGCTCGACGTACAACCTCACCGACGGCGCCCGCGGCGGCCACAAGACGTACAACCTCAACCGCGGCACCTCCGGCACCGGCACCCTCTTCTCCGGCCCCGACGACGTGTGGGGCAACGGCACGCCCTCCAACCTGGAGTCGGCCGGCGCCGACGCCCACTACGGGGCCGCGCTGACCTGGGACTACTACAAGAACGTGCACGGCCGCAGCGGTATCCGCGGCGACGGCGTGGGCGCGTACTCCCGGGTCCACTACGGCAACAACTACGTCAACGCGTTCTGGTCGGACAGCTGCTTCTGCATGACCTACGGCGACGGCTCGGGCAACGCGAACCCGCTGACGTCGATCGACGTGGCCGCCCACGAGATGACCCACGGCCTGACGTCGAACACCGCGGGCCTCAACTACAGCGGCGAGTCCGGCGGTCTGAACGAGGCCACCAGCGACATCTTCGGCTCGACCGTCGAGTTCTACGCGAACAACTCCTCCGACGTCGGTGACTACCTCATCGGCGAGGAGATCGACATCAACGGCGACGGCACCCCGCTGCGCTACATGGACAAGCCGAGCAAGGACGGCTCGTCCAAGGACAGCTGGTACTCCGGCATCGGCTCGATCGACGTGCACTACTCCTCGGGCCCGGCGAACCACTTCTTCTACCTGCTGAGCGAGGGCAGCGGCACCAAGACGATCAACGGTGTCACCTACAACTCGGCCACCTCGGACGGGCTTCCGGTCACCGGCATCGGCCGGGACAAGGCGGAGAAGATCTGGTTCCGCGCGCTGACCACGAAGTTCACCTCGACCACCAACTACGCGGGCGCCCGCACGGGCACCCTCGCCGCGACCGGTGAGCTCTACGGCACCGACAGCGCCGAGTACACGGCGGTCCAGCACGCGTGGGCGGGCATCAACGTCGGCACCCGTCCCGGCGACGGGGGCGGCGGCGGTACGTCCTTCGAGAACGCCGCCGACGTGGCGATCCCGGACCGGGGCGCGGCGGTCACCTCGCCGGTCACCGTCACCGGCCGGACGGGCAACGCGCCCTCCAACCTCCAGGTCGCCGTGGACATCGTCCACACCTACATCGGTGACCTCAAGGTGGATCTGGTCGCCCCCGACGGCACCGCGTACACGCTGAAGGGCTACGGCACCGGCGGCAGCGCGGACAACATCAACGAGACCTACACGGTGAACGCCTCCTCCGAGGTCGCCAACGGCACCTGGCAGCTGCGGGTCCAGGACAACGCGGCCATCGACACCGGCTACATCAACAGCTGGAAGCTCACCTTCCCGTAGGCCGCAAGCCGTGAGCCGTAGGCCTTAGGCCGCATCGGTCCCCAAGTCAGGGCGCCGCCCCGGTGGGTTCGACTCCCCCGGGACGGCGCCCGCTTCACATGCCCGGACCCGTCAGCCTGTCGTCGATTTCCGGCCAACATCACTCGTTACTCCTGACATGTACGCGCCCTTGGTGCCACTCTTCCCCCACCCGCCGCACAGCACCCCAGCAGTTCCCCCACATCAAGGAGCTCGTGTGACCCCCCTCTACGCGCGTCACAAGCGCACCACCCTGGCCATCGCCACCGCCGTCGCCGCCGGCGCCCTGCTCACCACCGGCCTGACCTCCGGCAGCAGCGTCGCCGCCGACTCCTCCTCCAAGCCGGTCCTCGCCGCCGCCCCCGTCCTGCTCTCCGCGCCCGCCCGCACGGCTCTCGTCAAGGAGCAGCAGGCGGACGCCCCGAAGACCGCCGACGAGATAGGCCTCGGCGAGCAGGAGAAGCTGGTCGTCAAGGACGTCGTGAAGGACGCCGACGGCTCGGTCCACACGCGCTACGAGCGCACCTACGCGGGCCTGCCGGTCCTCGGCGGCGACCTCGTCGTGCACGAGTCGAAGTCCGGCGCGACCAAGGGCGTGACCAGAGCGACGAAGGCCGCCCTCAAGGTCGCCTCCCTCAAGCCGGCGGTCGCCGCGGCCAAGGCCGAGAAGCAGGCCGTGACGCTCGCCAAGGCGGCCGGCTCGGAGAAGACCGAGGCGAACTCCGCTCCCCGCAAGGTGATCTGGGCGGCCGACGGCAAGCCCACGCTCGCCTACGAGACCGTCGTCGGCGGCCTCCAGGAGGACGGCACGCCGAACGAGCTGCACGTCATCACCGACGCCGCCACCGGCAAGAAGCTCTACGAGCACCAGGCCATCGAGACCGGCACCGGCAACACCACGTACAGCGGCAAGGTCGACCTCACGACCACCAAGTCCGGGTCGACGTACAACCTGACGGACAGCACCCGCGGCGGCCACAAGACGTACAACCTCAACCGCGGCACCTCCGGCACCGGCACCCTGTTCTCCGGCGCGGACGACGTCTGGGGCACCGGCAGCCCGTCCAACCTGGAGACCGCTGGCGCCGACGCGCACTACGGCGCCCAGGTGACCTGGGACTTCTACAAGAGCACCTTCGGCCGCAGCGGCATCCGCAACGACGGCAAGGCCGCCTACTCGCGCGTCCACTACGGCAACGCCTATGTCAACGCTTTCTGGTCGGACAGCTGCTTCTGCATGACCTACGGCGACGGCGAGGGCAACACCAACCCGCTGACCTCGCTCGACGTGGCCGCCCACGAGATGAGCCACGGTCTGACGTCGGCCACGGCCGGCCTCAACTACAGCGGCGAGTCCGGCGGTCTGAACGAGGCCACCAGCGACATCTTCGGCGCGGGCGCCGAGTTCTTCGCCAGCAACTCCTCCGACGTCGGTGACTACCTCATCGGCGAGGAGATCGACATCAACGGCGACGGCACCCCGCTGCGCTACATGGACAAGCCCAGCAAGGACGGCTCGTCCAAGGACGCCTGGTCCTCCAGCCTCGGCGGCGTGGACGTCCACTACTCCTCCGGTCCCGCCAACCACTTCTTCTACCTGCTGTCCGAGGGCAGCGGCTCGAAGACCATCAACGGCGTGACCTACAACTCGCCCACCTCCAACGGCTCCACGGTCACCGGCATCGGCCGCACCAAGGCGCTGCAGATCTGGTACAAGGCGCTGACGACGTACATGACGTCGACGACCAAGTACGCGCAGGCCCGCACGGCGACCCTGAACGCGGCCTCGGCGCTCTACGGCGCGAGCAGCACCGAGTACAAGGCGGTCGCCGCCGCCTGGTCCGCGGTCAACGTCGCCTGACCGAAGCTCGACCCACGGGCGGTACCCGGAGCCACGGCGGCTCCGGGTACCGCCCTACTCTTGGGGACCATGTCTTCGGAGGACTTCACCTACGCCGATGTCGGCGCCACCCGCGAGGAGCACTTCTGCCCCCCGGGCTTCCACCCCATGAACGTGCGCACCCGCCTGGGGGAGGGCGAGGAGGTCTTCCAACGGGCCTCGGAGGCGGTGCTCACCTGGGAGATGCACCGGGCCATGGGCGTCGGCGTCGACGCGAGCGCGGATCGGGCCGCCCCCGGCGTCGACGTCACCGTCACCCTCGCCGGCATGATCAAGGCCCCCTGCCGCGTGGTCTGGACCCTGGAGGAACCCCGCCGCACCGGCTGGGCCTACGGCACCCTGACCGGCCACCCCGAGTGCGGCGAGGAGTCCTTCGTCGTCGACCGCACGGGAGACGGCACGGTCTGGCTGACGGTGAACGCGTTCAGCAGGCCGGCGAAGTGGTACTCACGAGCGGGCGGCTTGGCGACCAGGGGCTTGCAACACGCGTACGCGCGCAGGTGCGGAAGCGTACTGCGACAACTGGTCGCAGAGGTGGATACGCCCTAGGGGGCGCGGGGCTGTATCGATTTGCGGCTCCGCCGCGTGGGCGCGACCAGCCCCCACGCACCCGCGGACACAACTCAACGCATCAACAACCCGGCCGCCTCCACCAACTCCTCAGAAGGCCCGGCCACCAGCCCCAACTCCGCACTAGAGGCCAACAACCGATGCGCAGGAAGGATCCGCACCGTGTACCCGAAAGGCCCGGTGCGATCCAACGACAAGGCCCCTTCATAGGCCCACCGCCCGTCCTCCCCGGGGGACCCGACCGGCTTCAGGGGAACAACCGTCGCGTCACCGATACGGTCCTCCTCGTCCACCCGCCCCGAGACGACCTGCACATCCACGTCGTCCGGCCCGAGCTCACCGAGGCCGACCCGCACACGCACCCCCAGCGTCGTCCCGAGCTCCGCCAGCGCCTCGGACACGGACGTCTCCACATGGTCGACCGTGACTCCCGGCCAGGCGGCCCGCACCCTGCCCTTCCACTCGGCAAGCTCACGCGCGGGTTCCGGCCCCATCGAGCGATGCGCGAGCGCCGCCGGCGCGTAGAGACGCTCGACGTACTCGCGGACCATGCGCCCGGCCAGCACCTTCGGCCCGAGCAGGCTCAGGGTCCGGCGGACCATCTCGATCCACCGGTCGGGCAGCCCGCTGCGGCCGCGCTCGTAGAAGCGGGGCGTCACCCGCTGCTCCAGCAGGTCGTACAGCGCCGCGGCCTCTATGTCGTCGCGGCGGTCCGGGTCGGTCCCGACACCGTCGGCCGTGGGGATGGCCCAGCCGAAGTCCGGCTGGAACCACTCGTCCCACCACCCGTCGAGGACGGACAGATTGAGACAACCGTTGAGCGCGGCCTTCATGCCGGACGTGCCGCAGGCCTCCAGCGGCCGGAGCGGATTGTTCAGCCAGATGTCGCAGCCCGGGTACAGCTTCTGCGCCATGGCCATGCCGTAGTCGGGCAGGAACACGAGCCGGTGCCGGACCCGCGGATCGTCCGCGAACCGCACCAGCTCCTGCACCAGCCGCTTCCCTCCGTCGTCCGCGGGGTGCGCCTTGCCCGCCACGACGATCTGGACCGGCCGCTCGGAGTGCAGCAGCAGGTCCATCAGCCGGTCGCGGTCGCGCAGCATCAGCGTCAGACGCTTGTACGAGGGGACGCGCCGCGCGAAGCCGATGGTGAGGACGTCCGGGTCGAGCACGCCGTCGATCCAGCCCAGCTCGGCCGTACCGGCCCCGCGCTGCCGCCAGGAGGCCCGCAGCCGCTCCCGCACCTCGGTGACGAGCTGCTCGCGCAGGCCCCGGCGCAGCTCCCAGATCTCCTGGTCGGGGATGTCGGCGACCGAGTCCCAGCGGTCCGAGCCGCCGACGGTCAGCGCGTCCTCGGCGCGCTGCACGCCGATCTGCCGGGCGCCCAGCCGGAACACCTCCGGGGCGACCCAGGTGGGCGCGTGCACCCCGTTGGTCACGGACGTGATCGGCACCTCGTCGGCGTCGAAGCCGGGCCACAGGCCGGAGAACATCTCGCGGCTGACGTTGCCGTGCAGCAGGGACACCCCGTTGGCGCGCTGGGCCAGGCGCAGGCCCATCACGGCCATGTTGAACAGGTTGGGCTCCCCGCCGGGGTAGGTCTCCATGCCGAGTTTGAGGACGCGCCCGACGTCGATGCGGGGCAGCTCCGCGTCGGGGCCGAAGTGGCTGGCGACCAGCTCGCGGTCGAAGCGGTCGATGCCGGCCGGGACGGGGGTGTGGGTGGTGAAGACGGTCCCGGAGCGGACCGCCTCCAGCGCCGCGTCGAAGTCCGAGCCCGCCGCGCAGAGTTCGGCGATCCGCTCCAGACCGAGGAACCCGGCGTGCCCCTCGTTGGTGTGGAACACCTCCGGAGCGGGGTGCCCGGTCAGCCGGCAGTACGTCCGGACCGCTCGCACACCTCCTATCCCCAGCAGCATCTCCTGCAGCAGCCGGTGCTCGCTGCCGCCGCCGTAGAGCCGGTCGGTCACACCGCGCTCGCCGAGGTCGTTCTCCTCGACGTCCGAGTCCAGCATCAGCAGCGGGACCCGGCCGACCTGCGCCAGCCAGATCCGGGCGCGCAGCTGCTTCTCCCCGGGCAGGGCGAGGGCGACCTGGGCGGCGGTGCCGTCGGGCTCCTCCAGGAGGACCAGGGGCAGCTCGTTCGGGTCGAGGACGGGGTAGTGCTCCTGCTGCCAGCCGTCCCGGGAGAGGGTCTGGCGGAAGTAGCCGTGCCGGTAGAGCAGCCCGACGCCGATCAGTGGGACGCCCAGGTCGCTGGCGGCCTTCAGATGGTCGCCGGCCAGGATGCCGAGGCCGCCGGAGTACTGCGGCAGGGCGGCCGTGACGCCGAACTCGGGTGAGAAGTAGGCGATCGCGGCGGGAAGTTCCTCGGGCTGGGCCTGGTACCAGCGCGCGCCGGTCATGTAGTCGTGCAGATCGCCCGCGACCGAGGCGAGGCGGCGCAGGAACCGGCGGTCCTCGGCCAGGGCCGCGAGCCGCGCGGGCGGCACGCTGCCCAGCAGCCGGACCGGGTCGCGCCCGGAGGCGGCCCAGCGCTCGGGGTCGACGGACTGGAAGAGGTCACGGGTCTCCGTGTGCCACGACCACCGCAGATTGCGGGCCAGATCGCTGAGCGGCCGGAGGGGGTCGGGGAGAACGGGTCGGACGGTGAATCGACGGATCGCCTTCACGGGTTCCACCTCGGCGCGTTCGCTGGTTGACGCAGGGCTTTGACACAGGGCTTCATCGACGTCTCCTACGACAGTACCGGCGGATGCGCCGCCGCCGCTGAGGCTCCGCCGTCGGACCCCCGATCGGCCTGAACAGCACCATTCACGGATATGGCCGATTCCACCCCCATAGGCGTCCTTGTGGTGTTTCACGCGCCACGAGAGGCTGCCTCTGGCGTACCGGCCCGCGCCCGCCGCACGCGGCGTCGCACGGCCGCCGTACGCCGAGTCGAGGAGGGGAACTCGGACCATGGCACGGACGCGCACACGGCGCCCGCGCTGGACGGGGGGCCTGGTCGCGGCGATCTGCATCGCGGTGTTTTCGGCCATCACCCTGCCCGCGCACGCCGTACCGGAGGGGCGGATACTCGGCGCCGGAGGACCCGGCTCCGTGCACGGCAGCTATCTCGTGACACTGAAGGAGGGCACGCGGGCACCTTCGGGCGCCGGAAAGGGCCTGGCCGAGACGTACGGGGTGGACATAAGCCACACCTACGGCACGGTCCTGAACGGCTACGCGATCAGGGCGAACGCGAGACAGGCGGCGCGGCTCGCCGCCGATCCGCGGGTCACCTCGGTCGTCCAGGACACCCGCGTGCGACTGGACCGCGCACAGCGGACCCCGGCGTCCTGGGGGCTGGACCGCGTGGACCAGCCGAGTCTGCCCCTGGACCGGAGCTACACCCCGCCCGAGTCGGCGGGTGCCGGGGTGACGGTGTACGTGATCGACACCGGCGTCCGGACCACCCACCGGGACTTCGGGGGCCGGGCGAGCCACGGCTGGGACTTCGTCGGGAACGACAAGGTCGCGGCGGACGCCAACGGCCACGGCACGCACGTGGCCGGCACGGTCGCCGGGAAGACCCACGGCGTCGCCGGGAAGGCCCGGATCGTCTCCGTACGGGTCCTGGACGCCGCGGGCGCGGGCACCACGGCGCGGGTGATCGCCGGGATCGACTGGGTGACCCGGCACGCGAGGAAGCCCGCGGTCGCCAACCTCAGTCTGGGCGGCCCGCGCAACGACCGGCTGGACGCCGCCGTCCGTGCCTCCATCGCCTCCGGCGTCAGCTACACGATCGCCGCGGGCAACGACGGCAGGCCCGCCGGGCTGTACTCCCCGGCGAGCGTCAAGCAGGCGATCACGGTCGGCGCGACCGACCGGAGGGATACAAAACCGGCCTTCTCCAACCACGGTCCGGCCCTCGATCTGTTCGCCCCGGGCGTCGAAATCACCTCCGCGGCCGCAGCGAGCGACACCGCGCGGGCCACGTTCTCGGGCACCTCGATGGCGTCTCCGCACGCGGCGGGCGCGGCCGCGCTGTATCTGGCCGATCATCCGAAGGCGACTCCGTCCCAGGTCGGGAGGGCTCTGACCGCGGGAGCGGCGACCGGGAAGATCTCCGGCCGGGGCATCGGTTCGCCGGACAAGTTACTGCGGGTGCCGCACCCGTAGGGCGAAGGAGTAGCCACACACCAGGGCCGGCCTCGTCCGTCGCGGACGAGGCCGGTCTTGTGTGTCGACATACGCGTGAGTAGTTAACAAAGTGCCGGATTGCCCACCCGAATAGGGTGGGAAGGCTCCTGCGGGTACCCCTCTCAGGAGCACCACGCAGGACCCACCTCCCCATAGACCTCCGCCCACCCACGTTGACGCGGACAGGAGCGGTCATGCCCGCCAAGCACCCTTCGTCACCACCCCCGACCCGCCGCACCGGGGCGCACGCGCCCGGCGGCGGGGCACCCCCCGTGCGCCCGGCCGACGCCGGTCCACCGGTCCCGCAACCACCCCCCGTGGGCGAGGCGACCGCCGTCGGGCGCATACCCGTGCTCGACGTCCGCCCGGTCGTCCAGCACGGACGCCGGCCGGCCAAGGCCGTGACCGGCGAGACCTTCGAGATCTCGGCGACCGTGTTCCGGGAGGGGCACGACGCGGTCGCCGCCAATGCCGTCCTGAGGGATCCCGAGGGCCGCCCCGGGCCGTGGACGCCGATGCGGGAGCTGGCCCCCGGCACGGACCGGTGGGGCGCCACGGTCACCGCCGGGGAACCCGGCCTGTGGACGTTCACCGTGGAGGCGTGGGGCGACCCGGTCGGCACCTGGCGCCACCACGCGCAGATCAAGATCCCGGCCGGTATGGACACGGACGTCGTCCTGGAGGAGGGCGCGCGCCTGTACGAGCGGGCCGCCGACGGCGTACCCGAGGAGGAGGGCCTGCGGGACGTGGTCCTGGCCGCCGTCGACGCCCTGCGGGACGAGAGCCGCCCGGCGGCCTCGCGGCTGGCGGCGGCGTTGACGCCGGAGGTGGACGAGGTGCTGTCCCGCCATCCGCTGCGGGACCTGGTCACCACCTCCGAGCCCCTGCCGCTCCTCGTCGAGCG
>NZ_JBHUTX010000045.1:0-65506 GCF_042671245.1 Streptomyces sp. NPDC057099 | reverse complement strand
CCGGCACCCTGGGGAATCTGGCGCTGCTGCCCGCCCCGGAGGCGGGCGCGCCGCTGGGCCACGGTGCCGGCCCGGGCACCGCGGCACCAGCACCATCGAAGATTGGGGAGGATATTTCGTGCACCCGGACCACACCGCGCCCCGGTACACACCGCCGCCATCCCCCTCACGGGGAAGCAGACGGCTGCGGAACATCGTGGTCACTCTGGCCCTGGGCGCGGCGCTGTTCGCCGCCGGCGCGATCATGCTGGAACCCGATCAGACCACTGCTTCCCGCCCGTTGGGCCAAGGGCAGTCAGCGGGTCCGCCACGTGGGTCGATCGAAGCGCTCCAGGCCCGGGTGGCCCGCCTGCCGAAGGATCCGGGCGGCTGGGCCGCCCTGGGAATGGCGTATGTCCAGCAGGCCCGTACCACCGCCGACCCGGCCACCTACGACCGGGCCGAGAAGGCACTGCGCACCTCACTCACCGTACAGAGCAAAGGCAACACGGACGCGGAGGTCGCCATGGGCGCCCTGGCCGCGGCCCGCCACGACTTCCCCGCCGCGCTGCGCTGGGCCCGCAAGGCCACCACCAGCGGCCCCTACAGCTCCTCCGCCTACGGAGTCCTCGCCGACGCCTACACCCAGCTGGGCCGCTACGACGAAGCCGAAGAGGCCGTCCAGAAGATGACGGATCTCCGCCCGGACGCCGCCTCCCTCGCCCGCGCCTCCTACGCCTTCGAGCTGAAGGGAGACACCGACCGGGCCCGTGCCCTGATGCGGCGATCCCTGGCGGCAGCGGCCACACCGGCCGACATCGCGTTCGCCCACAACATCCTGGCATCACTGGACCTCCAGGACGCCAACCCCCGGGCAGCCCTGGCCGAGACGCAGACCGCGCTCAGGGCCGCCCCGACGGATTCGGCTCTCCTGGAGACCCGGGCCCGTGCCCACCTGGCCCTGGGCGGCACCAGCAAGGCCATCACCGACTACCGGGCGGCCATCGCGATCGCCCCCCTGCCGCACTACCTGCTGGGCCTGGGCGAACTCGAGCAGTCCCTGGGCCACCGGGACCAGGCCGAAGAGCAGTACGCCCTCCTGCGCGCCCAGGACCGCATCCGGGAGGCCGCCGGCGCCCCGGCGGACACCGACGCGACTCTCTTCGAAGCCGATCACGGTAACCCGCAGCGGGCCGTCACCATGGCCGAACAAGCCGAGCGCACCCGGCCTTTCATCGCCGTCCACGACGCCCACGCCTGGGCCCTGCACCGAGCCGGCCGGGATGCCGAAGCCCTCGCCCATGCCGACAAAGCCCTGGCCCTGGGCACCCGCAGCGCGCTCTTCCACTACCACCGCGCCGCCATCCACCACGCACTGGGCGATTCCGAGGCAGCGCGCCGCGACCTGACCGAAGCGCTGCGTGAGCCCGGCTTCCATCCCCTGCACGCCGACGCCGCCCGTGCCCTGCTCCAGCGAATCGACACCAGGCCATGAACCACACCCTGCGCCGAGCCCTCACCACGCTGGCCGCCACCACACTCGCCGCCTTCGCGAGCGTGGCGTCAGCCCCCGCGGCTACGGCCCACCCCCTGGGCAACTTCAGCGTCAACTACCACACGGGCCTCGTCCTTCGGCCCGACCGGATCGACGCCCAGATCGTGGTCGACCGGGCAGAGATCTCAGCCCTCCAGGAACGTCCCGGCATCGACTCCGACCAGGACGGAAGCGTCAGCGACACCGAATCGCGCGTCTACGCCGAGAAAGCCTGCTCCGGTTTGAGGGGGCAGTTGCACCTGCGGGTGGGCGGTACGCGAGCGAGCTGGAAGCAGTCCTCGGCCACCCTGGCGTACGAGAACGGCGAAGCGGGCCTGAAGACCAGCCGCCTCACCTGCGGCCTGACCGCCCCGGCCGATCTCACCGAGCCCGCCGGCATCCGAGCCGAAACGGACTACGACACCACGCGCATCGGCTGGCACGAGATGACCGCCACCGGCCAAGGCGTCAGGATCACCCGGACCGACGTGCCCGCCACCTCCGCCACACGCGAGCTGCGCCGATACCCGCAGGACCCCCTCGCCTCCCCGCTCAACCAACGCACAGCGGCACTGCGCAGCGAGCCCGGGCAGGGCACGGCGACCGTACCGGCAGTGGCGGACCTCCCCGGCGCGGGCGTGATCAGCGGGGTGCTCGCAAAGGTCACCGGGGTCTTCGACTCGCTCGTCGGGGCCCGCGAGATCACCCTGCCCGTGGGACTGCTGGCCCTGTTCCTGGCGCTCGTCCTCGGGGCGTCCCACGCTGCGATGCCCGGCCACGGCAAGACCATCATGGCCGCCTACCTCGCGGGCCGCCGCGGCACCAGACGGGACGCTCTCACCGTCGGGGCCACCGTCACCCTCACGCACACCGCCGGCGTCCTCGTCCTCGGACTCGCCCTGCCCGTCTCCACCCATCTGGCCGGCGAAACCGTCCTGATGTGGCTCGGCGCCGCAAGCGGGCTCCTCGTCACCGGCATCGGCCTCTGGCTCCTCACGGGCGCCCTCCGGGGCAAGCCGCAACACAACCACCATCACCACGGGCCGGGCCACAGCCACAGCCACAGTGACGTCGACCACCACAACGGCCATGATCACCACCACGGGCCTGGCCGTCCTCACCACCACCTGCCGGTCGAGGACCTCCAGGCGAACCAGACGGTCGCGATCCTCGCCCGGCCGGACCACGAACACCACCCGTCGGGCACGTCGGCGGCCTCCGGAAACGCCCGGCGTGCGCACAGTTCCGGCCTCATCGGCATGGGTATCGCCGGCGGACTCGTCCCCAGCCCCTCCGCCCTCGTCGTCCTCCTCGGTGCCGTCGCCCTGGGGCGCACCGCCTTCGGCGTCCTCCTCGTCATCGGCTACGGAATCGGCATGGCCGCCACCCTCACTCTCGCCGGACTGCTCCTCGTCCGCCTGCGCGAACGGATCGAGAGCCGTGACCGGGCCCAGGCCCTTCCCTACAACTCCCTGCTCAGAAAGCTGGCGCGGACCGGCCCCATCATCACCTCGCTCCTTGTCGTCGCCGTGGGCCTGGGCCTGACCGTGCGGGCAGCGACGGGGAACAGCTAGGACTTGTCCGGGCGGTCAGGTACGGAGCCAGATGGCCAGGGCTGTTGCGGTAGCCGTGCCGAGGAACACGTAGCCGCGCTTGTCGTAACGGGTCGCTACGGCTTGGGCGTGCTCGAGCCGGTTGATCGCCCGTTCGATGGTGTTGCGCTTCCTGCACCGCTCTTCGTCGAACCTGGTGGGCGACCGCCGCGTGAGCCTCTGCGCGGGCGGGCGGGCTGACCCCCTTCTGGTCGATTTGCGTACTTGCGTATCAATTGCAATAAGATCGGTAGCGGGGTGCCTCCCTTCCGGGCCCGCCCGTCGCCGTCGAAGTAGTGCTGCTGCGGCACTGTCCGACCGAGGGCTACGCCTGCCGCCGGCTGATCACGGCGGCGGGCAGGGGCGCGAGCCCCGACCAGACCGCAAGACGCCTCGCACTCCTGGACCAACGCGCCGAACTGCACATGGTGCACTCGACCAGCCGGCGCGCCACCCGCGACGGCATCGTCCTGACCTACCTCGTCCACCCCGACCCCGCTCCGGACCGCCCCGGCATCCCGCTCCCCGAGCCGCACGCGATCGCCCGCTCTCCCAGACCGGATCACCCGACGCCACCGGACCTGGAGATCGGCCACGTGGTGCCGCACGCTGTACGGCATCTCCGTTTCTCGAAGGCACCGATCCCGCCGTCGCCGCACATCTCGCCAAACGGCCCGACATCGTGCACGCCTTGCGTTCCCTGCCCGTGGCAACCGCGGGAGAACTCCAGTACACCCAGTCCCCCTCCGCGATCCCACCCGACCCCAACGCGCGGTGACAGCACCAGGCGGGGAGGCGCAGGCCCCATTCGGCTCAGCCGTCATTGCAGGCGCCCCCGACGCATGGTGACCTAAATTCGACCAAGCGTCACATTATGGGATCTTCACCGCGCGGTCATTCGTCGATCAGGGCGAGTTCCTGCGGGGCCAGTGTGGCGCTCGGAGCGCAGCTCCCAGCCGCCCGCCCCGCTGTCACCCCCCGCGGAGCAAGCGGCCCTCACCGGAAACGGATGGCCCATGCATTCCTCCAGCATGCCCCGACGAAGGTCCGCCTCGCGCCGGGCCGAACGCGCCCTCGCCACATCCGGCGTCCTGGCCCTGGCGGCCGCGGCCGCTGTCACCGGCCTGGCACCCGCCTCCAGCTCGGCATCAAGCCACCGCGAAGCGCCGATGACCGCAGGTGACCCCCGGGCCGACAACACCGACGTCTACGCCTTCACCAGCCCGGACAAACCCGACACCGTCACCCTGGTGGCGAACTGGATCCCCTTCCAGGAGCCCAACGGCGGGCCGAACTTCTACCCGTTCGCCAACGACGCCCGCTACACCATCAAGATCGACGCGGACGGCAACGGCAAGCCGGACACCACCTACGCGTGGGAGTTCACCGACCACATCCGCGACGACGCCAACCAGTTCCTCTACAACACGGGCGTCGTGAAGTCGCTGAACGACGAAACCCTGAACTTCCGCCAGACGTACAGCCTGACGGTCACCGACAGCGACGGCAGGCGCAAGACCCTCCTCAAGGACGCGCCCGTAGCTCCCTCCAACGTCGGCAAGGCGTCGATGCCCGACTACGCCGCCCTGCGCAAGCAGGCCGTGCTTCCGCTGCCGGACGGCGGACAGGCGTTCGCGGGCCAGGCGTCCGACCCCTTCTTCCTCGATCTGCGGATCTTCGACCTCCTCTACGGCGGTGACCTGACGGAGACCGGGCACAACACACTCGCCGGCTACAACGTCAACACCGTCGCCATCCAGGTGCCGAAGAAGGCCGTCGCTCTCAAGGGCGAGGCCACGCGCAACCCCGTGATCGGTGTGTGGTCCACCACCGACCGCCGGGGAGCGACCGTCGCGGGCGCAGGCAGCAAGGGCGCCGAGGACGGGAAGGCGACGGACGCGCAGGGCGCATCCGACAAGGGTGGTGACGAGGGCTGGCGCCAGGTCTCACGCCTGGGCAACCCGCTCGTCAACGAAGTGGTCGTGCCGCTGAAGTACAAGGACGCCTTCAACGCGCTGAGCCCGGAAAAGGACGCCACTGTCACACCGGTCGTCGACAAGGTGAAGGACCCGATCGTCCCCAAGCTCATCCAGAACATCTACGGGGTCCCCGCCCCGGCCACGCCCCGTAACGACCTGGTCGAGATCTTCCTCACCGGGATCTGCAAGGAGTGCGGCCCCATCAAGGCGGACCTCAACTCGCAGCGGCTCAACGCGGACGTCGACAAGGCCAAGGTGGTCCCCGCCGAAGAACTGCGCCTGAACATGTCGGTCCCGCCGGCCGCCAAGCCCAACCGCCTCGGCGTCCTCGGCAAGGACCTGGCCGGCTTCCCCAACGGCCGTCGGCTCAACGACGATGTCGTCGACATCGAACTCCAGGCGCTCGAAGGCGCCGCACAGACCGGCAAGCTCGTGCCTGCCCTGGCGGCAGGCGACGCCGTCGACACCCCCTACCGCGAGCCGGGAGACTCCTTCCCGTACGTGGCGCTCCCCAACACCGCGGCCGTCAACCAGGCCGACTCCCTCCACCCCGACGGGGGCGTCGGCGCGGGCCTCGGCGGCCTCGTCTCCGGCGACGAATTCCCCCTCGTGCCTGTCACGGCCGTGGCCGGCGGCGTACTGCTGGCCTGCGCCGGAGCAATGGCCCTGCGCCGACGGCGCGTCGGCTAGGCATGAGCAGCCCACACTTCTCCGGTCGCCCGCCCCGCTCCCGGCGGGGCGGGCGACCGCGCCACAGCCCACGTACACGTCGTCTGTGGCACCGCCCAATAGCCACCGTGAAAGCAGCCGCCGGGGCTCTGGCCCTCGCCATGGGCACAACCCTGGCCTGCATCGGCACATCCGAACTAGTGACGGAACCCGCGCGGGCCCCCGGAACCATCGACATAGGCACCGTGCCGCTGCACACGGGGCCCGCGGAGGCTGCCGCGTCCGGGGAACACCCGAATGCGGCGCCGCCGATACGAATCCGCATACCCGCCATCGGCCTCGACCAGCCCCTGACCGGCCTGAGGGTCCAGCAGGACGGCCGCCTCGAAGTCCCCCGAAGCCCTTCACAGATTGGCTGGTGGAGCGACGGCCCACGACCGGGCGACCCAGGCGCGGCCGTAGTCGTCGGCCATGTCGACTCCACCACCGGCCCCGGCGCCTTCCACGGCCTCTCCACGCTCCGCCCGGGCGACAAGGTCACCCTCGCCCGCGACGACCGGTCCAGCATCACCTTCACCGTCCAGGCACTGCGCCAGTACGAGAAGGACACCCTCCCCAACAGCCAGGTCTACGCGACCACCGGCCCACCTGCCCTGCACCTCATCACCTGCTCAGGCACCTACGACCGCGCACGGAGCGAATACCGCGACAACCTCGTCGTCTACGCCACCCCACTCCAGGAGCGTGAGCCAGCAGCGCGAAAGAGCCGCGAGGAGGCCGGCCACAGAACGCCACCTCGATCAAGCAGCGCTCACCCGCAATGAGCGGGCAGGGCCCGCTGTCCGTCAGGCGAATGATCAGCAAACCCAGTCGTTTGGCTTTCGAGCGGGCAGACACCGCACGACTGAGGCGTCAAATGAGAGCCCTCTCGCTGCGGACGCGCCAGTTGAGCAGCGAACAGTGCCTCAACGATGCCCGCGGGTGAGCCACCCGTCAGGCCGCGCCGCCATCGGCTGGGAGTTCAAGGCGGACTTCTTAGCCGCCCTCGGCCATGGGCCGAAGGCTACCCGGCGGCGCAGGCGGCCCGAGGGCCCGGCCGGGCCGCCGCGCATTTCACACAGCATGCCGTCTTCGTAGACGGGGTGGGTGCCCCTCGCGGAGCCTGGTCCCGTTCTCCTGCGAATGGCCTTGGACGTCGAAGGTGAAAAGCGCTGTCGGCTGTTCTGAATGTCGCGAGGATTGGCTGACTGGATCGGAATCGCAATGATTCACGTCGCCGGTGGATTCCTCGGGACTCCTTGAGAAGATGTGAAATTCCGCCAAGTTGTACGTGATTCACTCGAATGGGTCGGCAGTTCGGACAAGCCGATACGGCGGTGGAGACGGATTCCCCCCGGGGAAAGTCCCGCATTCTTCCAGGGAAGAGAGGCGCCATGCTGGTGCGATGGCAGGACACGCCGCCGGGTGAAACTGCGCTGTGGGTGCGTCACAGACCGGAGTCGGTGAGGGCGGCTGTGCTGAGCCTGCACGATGGACCGGTTGTCAGTGATCGCCCCGAGCGGCTCTGGCAGTTGAGTGCCTTGCGGATGCGGCCGGTGATGCGGGTCGCGGCGTCGGCGGTGTTGCTGGACGAGACGCTGCTGGGACAGGTGTGCTACCGGCAGCGAGGTTGGAACGGCGGTGCTGCGGAGGTTGATGCCCTGCGGGCCCTCAGCGAGCTGAACCGGTTGGTCGGAGACGTCCCCGTGGTTCTGCTGGGGCACGGGATGGGGGGCCGGGCGGCGTTGCGTGCAGCCGTTCATCCCCAGGTGCTCGGCGTGGTCGCGCTCACGCCCTGGCTGCCGAAGGAGGAGCCCGTCTGCCAGTTGGCGGGCCGGAACATCCTGCTCATCGACGGGGACAGCATCGCCGAGGCTCGGGCAGCCGCGATGCATTACGCGGAGAAGGCCCGCACAGCCGGGGCGCGGGCGGGCGTGCTGGTGGTCCGGCACGGCGGCCCAGAGATGGTACGTCGGGCAGCCGTATGGCACCGCACGGCGGCCATGGCCGTGGGACAGGTGCTCCGGCCGAGGATCGGACACGACCACCTGGTCCGCCAGGGATGGGGGAGCAGCGGTCCCGTCGTGGTGTAGCGCTGGACACTCACCGCATTCCGGTCGGGAGATTTTCGGGCGGCCCCAACCACCATCACACGAAGATCAACAGTCATGCTGCGTACGTCACCACATGAAGTGGTACAGAGCCGGTTCTCGTCGCTTACGAAGCTACTCGGCACTCAGCGGAACTCACCTGGTCTCGCGCGATGCCTCCTCCCCGCTGCACCGCCTGCCAGGCTCGGAGGGCCTGGTCGTCGTCCCGCGCGTGCGGAGCGGCTCCCTGCGGTGCTGGTCTCGGGCAGGTGGGAGGCGTCGGCGGGCAGGTCGGCGGCCTGCCGCATCCGCCACACGAGTACGTCGCTGACGGAGTCCGCGGTGCCGAGTTCGCGCCGTGCGGCAAGGTCGGACAGGAGGGCGGCCGGGTCGTGGCCGGCGGCTTCGGCCTCCGCAACGGTGGCGGCCAGGGCGTACCAGCCGGGCTCGGCGAGGATCTGCTCGGCCAGCTCCGGCAGCGCCTCCCGGACCAGTACGGTCTGCCGCTGGAGCATCGGCCGGCTCAGCCGCCGACCGCGCTGGTAGAGCACACCGAGGGGCTGGGCGGAGGCGGCCTGGTAGGCGGTGCGCAGGTGCGCGGCGGCCCGGGTGGCGGCCTCGGCCTGCTGGGCGTGCCCCTTGCGGGCGTGCCAGTGCGCGGCGGCGGTGATCAGGAAGAACAGCATGTCGATCGCCATCGCGGTGGTGGCGCCGTCCTCGCCGCGGCCGAGGGCCGGGCCGCTCTGGACGAGGTCGCGGGCGGCTTGCCGCAGGGCGCGGTCGTGCCCGCGTACGGCGCGGACGTGAGAGCGCGAGGCGCGTTCGAAGGCCGTTGCGGCGTCGCGCAGTTCGCGGCGGGTGTGGGCCGCGGATGTCTTCGCGAGGGCGTCCAGGACCTCGCCGGCCGCTGCGATGTGGGCGGCGGCGACCGCATCATTGCCGTGCTCGACTACAAGTACGGCCTGCCACGCGACCGAGGCCGTCCCGCGGCGCGCGGCGGCCGGACTGCCCGGCCCCGTACGGATCGCATCCTCCCGCCGTGCAGCCGGTACGTCCTGTGCGTCACCGGACCAGCGCTCGCGGATGCGGGGGAGCGACAGGTCGGGGGCCAGGCGTGCGCCGGGGTAGAAGACCGGTTCGCCCTGGGCGTTGCGGTCGTCGGGAAGGGCGACCTTGTATCCGAGGAGGTCGCCGGAGGGCGCGGCGCGCTTGCGGATCAGGAGGCCGGCGGAGGCGAGCCGGTCGAAGAACTCCTCGTCGCTCGTCGCGCCGGTCACCGCGCGTCGTACGGTTTCGCGCAGTTCCTCGCGGGCGGTGCGCTCGCGGCCCTGGCGCTTGGCTTTGTGGCGTTCGGCGCTGGTGGGCCGCTGTGCGGCGGTGCCGTCGCCGCGTGCGACCTGGTGCAGGCCGAGTTCCTTCTCGATGAGACGGGCTTCGGCTTGTGCCCGTTTACCGGACCGGTGGTGGTCGGGGCGCCGGCCGTCTTCGCGCACGAGGGTGGCAACGATGTGGATGTGGTCGTCGGCGTGCCGCACGGCGGCCCAGCGGCAGCCTGCGCCGTCGCCGGGGTCGATGCCGGTGGCGGCGACGATGCGGCGGGCGATGTCCGCCCACTGTTCGTCGGCCAGGACCGGGTCGTCGGGCGCTGCCCGCACCGAGCAGTGCCACACGTGCTTGTCGGGGCGTTGGTCTGCGGCGAGGAGATGGAGGGGCTGGTCGAGCAGCTGCCCGAGGTCCTTCTTGGTCGCGGTCGTATCGCGTCCGGGGTCGGGCGACATGCCGTCGAAGGAGGCGACGAGATGCGGGTCGACGTGTTCCTCGTGGGTTCCCTTGCCGTAGAGGTAGGACAGCAGGCCCAGGGTGTTGGCGCCCTGCTTGTGGATCTGTGGGATCAAGGTGCCTCGTCCGTCTGTCGGTTGGCTACCTTCTCGGCAGCCCTCCTCACCGCGTCGGCCGCCCGGTGGACGTCGGCCATCACTTGGGTCAGATTGGGGACGTCGCCGCCGGAGTTGAGGATCTTGGCGGCTTGATTGAGGTTGCTGCCGGCCCAGCCGAGCTGCCGCCTCATCGCGAACAGTTCGGTGAGCACATCGCGTTCGGTTGCGATGGCGACGGCGGTACGGGACTGATCGCGGGCCATGGCTAGCCCGGCGTAGGCGAGGAACCCCGCCACGCTCATGCCGACGGCATCCGCTCCGGCCTGGATGAGGGTGTGTTCGGACGGGTTGAGGCGGACGCTGTGCGCGCGGCGCTGCTTCTTGTCGCGCGGACGCGCTCGCCCCTTGGGCCGCCCCGTGTGGGCGGCTCGTGGCTGCGATCCGCCCCCGGTCGCAGCCTTCCCGTCTGGCACCCCCCGGTGCCAGTCGGACCCCGCCACCCCAGGGGCGGGGACAGGTTCGGACGCTGCCCCCTCGGGGGAGTGTCCGAACCTCCATCTTGCTCGCCCTGAGACCGAGTTGGAGTCGGGGACAGGTTCGGGGGTGTTGCCGTTCTGGAGCGGGTTCGTCATCGGTTTCGGGCCTCGTGGAGCGGATTCGGTGCTGGATGGCGGCGGTCAGTTCGACGATGTCGGCCGGCCCCGCGAGGAGGCGGACAGGCCCGCTGGGGTGGTGCTGGACGAGCCACTGGCCGGTCGGCGTGAGAACCGCGGTGGGTGGACCGGCGGAGCCGGGCCACCCACTGTGGATAGGGGCGTTGGGCTGCGGCTTTGCCAGGTTCAGCCGCACTGGGGGCAGCGCCCGACATGGCCGGTGAGTGCCCGTGCCATGCGCTGCTTGGCTGCTACGGCTTGCCTCGCGCTGGACTTGGCCGCTGGGCGGCCTTCGTGCCGCGTGGAGTGGGCTTGCAGATAGCCGACCTCCCGCTCGTACTCCGCGCGGACGGCGTCGAACTGGGGGCAGGTCTTCATCGGGTGGTGCTCCTTGTCTTCGTGGTGTCGTCGCTCCGCAGTTCCTGGAGGACGAGGCTCAGCCGGTCGTTCCGGCCGCCCTTGAGGCCCTCGCGGCGGAGGATCTCCCGCAGCTGGACCCGCGTGACCGCCTCGTTGCCGTCCCGATCGAGCAGGGCACGTACATGGGGTCGGACCTGCTGGACGAGCTGGTCCACCGACTGCTCCAGCTCACGCGGTGGGCGAGGCGTCTGCGGGGTACGGGACCGGCCGCGCTTCGCCTTGTTCTTCGTCCTGGTCTTCGTGGCCGACTTCCGCCGGAGGGGGACCACGTGTCCCCGGTCCCCGGTGGGTTCGGTCCCCGTGTCGGTGTCGGTCGGTCCCCGGTCCCCGGTGGGTTCGGTCCCCGACTCGGCGGCGTCCGGTCCCCGATGCGAATGAGGGTCCTGAGCAGGAACTTCTCGCGTCAGGCGATCGGTCCCCGTGCCTTGGGCATCCCCCGCTGCGGCTGTCGGATTGGCAGGACCGGACTCTGGGACCGCTCCTGGTTCTAGGGCCTCGGTTTCCACCCTGGTCCCCGCGCTCTCGCCTTCGGTCCCTGCGCCTGGCGACGCCTCCGAGCCCGCCCTTTCGGGGACCGGTCCCCTCAGGGCGCTCGGTCCCCGGTCCCCCTCCGACACGTCGGGACCGACTGTGGGGACCGGCGTCTCCGAGGCCGGCGGCGAGGGGACCGTGGCTGTGGTTGTGGTGGTGTGTGCGGGGGACCAGGGGGAGGGCAGGGGGACCGTGGCGAGCGTGAGTGCGTGCCGGCGGGCGGCGAGCTGGTCGAGCAGTTGCGTGCGCTGGAGGGGGTCGGTGCCGACCGAGGCCCTGCCGACCGCCTTCGACAGCTGTCGGGTGAGTCGTCGGCCGCGCCAGTTCTGCTGCTGCTCGGGCGTGCGCTCGGCGAGGCGGGCAGCGAGGTCGACCGCGCGGGTGGTGGCCCGGTCCCGGGTGATCTGCGCGGCGTCACGGTCTCGCGCGGCGATACCCAGCCGGGACAGCAACCGCTCGCGCGCCTCCCGGCCCAGTACGGCGATCAGCCCGTGGGAGGCGGCGCCAGGGGTGCGCAGGCGCAGCTCGATACCCATGGCGAGGTGCCACAGCATCGCCGCCATGACCGGCCCGACGAACGCCCTCACCGTGCCGCCGACGGGACCGCTCTCGGCGTAGGCGGGGATCACCTGCACTCCCGTGATCACCCAGACCAAGGTGCCCGGCAGGCCGGGGGCGCCCTGGGTGGCCAGATTCTGGCGTGCCATCAGCGCGGTCGCGAAGAGCGCGAGTTCGGCCGCGGCGAACATGGCGGCCCGCTCGGCGGTGCCGGCCATGTCGAGGTAGTCGGCGGCGAAGCGCCAGCTGGTGTCGGCGCTGTAGGCGGTGCAGCCGAGGGCTGCAAGGGCGGCGACCTTGACCGCCGGACCGCCGAGACGTTTCCGCTGGAGCGCTCCCCGGCGCCGGACCGTCCAGGCGGTCAGCACGACCGCGAGGGCGGCGGGCACGACGGCGACGAGGAGGAGAGGGAGGTCCGAAGCGGCACCGAAGGCAAGGACGGGGTGGGTCATGCGGCCTTTCCGAGAGGGGCGTGCGCCGGCGTCGACGCTGCCGGGCGGCCTGCCGGCTGCTGAGTGCCGGGAGCTGCGGGCGTAGGCGCGCCCTTGGCCTTGGAGGGCTTCTTCCGCTTCTTCTTGGGGCGGGGCACGCCGTACTTGCGGTCGCGGTCGAGGACCTTGTTGGCGGCCTGACGGAGCAGGTCCCGGGCGTGCTTGTGGCTGATCTGCAGGGCGGGGGCGAGCCTGTCGGGCCGCCAGCCGCGTACGTAGGCGTGGTCGACGACGACCTGCCGCTCCGCTTCGGTCAGGTGCACGTCGCGTCCCTGGAAGAAGGCCGTGATGCGCCGGTAGTCCAGGCGACGGTGCAGTTTGTTGTGCAGCGGGCGCCGCTCGGCTTCGGTGAGTCCGCCCCAGATGCCCTCCTTGAGGACGTTCTCCAGGGCGAAGTCGAGGCATTCGCGGCGCACCGGGCACCAGCCGCACAGCTCCTTCGCCTCCGCGATGTCCTCATGGTCCCGGGGGCCGGGGAAGAACACCGCGTCGGCGTCCTCGACGTCCATGCCGTGGCACGCTCCGCTGGTGTGCCAGCTGGTGTCGCCGATGCCGCGCAGGCCGGTGGCCGGCGCGTCGTGGGTGGTGATGTGGCGCAAGGCGGATCTCCGATGTGCTGCCGCCTCTTCCGAGGCGGCGGGTGCGGCGTCGGGCGCCGTCTGCGGCGCGGGGGCGTGCGCCGTAGCCGGTGTGGGGCGGTGAAGTGGGGTGGTGCGGTGCACCGGGCGGGCGTGCACGCGTCCCGGATGCGCCGGTCAGGCCAGGGCGGGCTGCTGTGCCTGCTCGGTTGGCTGGGCCTGCTGGGCGGCGGCGAGGTCGAGGCGGCCGGGGTGCGGGGTGGCGCGCGGGGCGGTGCCGTGCGCTCCGTCGTCGGGGCCGATCCTGCGGCGGCGGCACGGCTCGCCGGGCTGGGCCAGGCACCACTCGCACCTGACGCTCAGGGCGTCGGGCCGCCCCTGCGCGACGGCGGCCTCACGGGCTGCCCGGGCGGGACGGTAGGGCGCGAGGGCGGCTCGGGCGGCAGGCGGGATGCAGGATCCGACCTCCCGCAGCCGGGCCTTCAGCCTCGGGTTGATCCCGTCGTGACCGCTGGTGATCGCCAGGGCCTGAGCGGGCGGGGTGGTGCCGGAGGCGACGGCGTGGCGGGTGCCGACCAGCTCGGCGGTCCAGGCGGCCTGGTCGTCCGGGTCGACCGACGGTGTGGGATCGGAGTGCCTCGCCAGGCGGTCGCGCCGGTAGCTCTCCCAGGGGCGGGCGATGTCCGCGGGCAGGATCTGGTACGGCGAGACGCGGATGTGCTGGCGGGCGGCGACACGGGCGTCCCAGCCGTGCGGCGTGGCCATCGGCACGTCGCCGAGCAGCTCGTGCCACTGGGCGAGCTGGTCGCGGGCCTCGCCCTGGTCGGTGCGGGTGGTGCGGGGGTCGAGTCGGCCGATGTAGGCCAGCAGGGCGGCGATTTCGCGGCGGTCCAACGGTCAGCCCTCCGTTCCGGTCGGCTCGTCGAGAGCGGCAAGCAGGGCGGCGGTGTGGGCCTCCGTCCGCGTCATGCCACCCGGAGCGGCGGTGTTCTTGCCGGGCACGGCGTAGAGGCTCGGGCGACTCGGCGGGTGCTCCCGGGCGACCCAGGAGCGCCAGTCGGCAGCCCAGGCTTCCGCCGCCCTTGGGGCGTGGCCCGCCCGGTGGGCACGCCACTTCGCGTCGGCTGCCCGCAGGCCCTCCTCGCCGAGGCGGTCACGGTGCCCTTGCTGGCGGGCCCAGGTGTGGGTGGCTGGGTCGACCTGCCACTCGGCAGCCGAGAGGACGGCAGCACCACTACTGCTGTACCTCCGGTTCAAATCAGGTTCACTACGGTTCTGTGTGCCGGTGGCCGGTACATCGCTGTGCCGGTGGCCGGTACGCCGCTGTGCCGGTTTACGCTTCGACCTGCCGGTTTCCGGTACTGCCGAATTCCGGACCCTCGCGGGGGATTCCGGCACCTCACGCGGGCGGATTCCGTACCGCCGCAGAGCCGAGAGCCGGAGCTTCGCAGGGGCGGCGGGCTCGTTCGACACCCCTGCGTCGCCTTCCTCCTGCTGCTGCTCTCGCAGGGCCTGCGCGACCGCTTCGGCGGCGAGAGGCATGCGGTAGACGGTGCTGCGCTGTGGGCCTACGAGATCGTCGAGCTGTTCCAGCTCGCCGGCCAGGAGCAGGCTCTCGATGGCCTTGCGCACCGTGGAGAGCGAGGCGCAGGTGCGCTTGGCGAGGCTGGACAGCGAGGCCCAGGAGATGCACTGGTCGTCCGCGACCCGGTCGGCGATCGACAGCAGGACCAGTCGCGCGGCTCCTCGGCTGGAGCTGTGCTCCCACACCCACTCGCGGGCGTCGCGGCTCATCGGCCGCTCCCGATGAGCGGGCGGGACCGGCGGCTCGCCGGGGCCAGGATGGTGCGGTCCGGCCCGGGGCGCTCAGGCGCCGAGGCGGAGGTGGCTATCGCGCAGGCCAGGCGGAAGGGCCTATTGCGCAGGGCAGGAGGCATGCGATACTCCCGTTTGCAGTGTTGCCACGCTGACGCGCCCCTCGGAAGGACTCAGCGTGGTGATGGTGGGCAATCTCCGCCCTTGCCGGGGCGGGTTGCCGCTTAGCGTTCGGCGTCCGTGAGTTCCCGCTCTCGGGCGCCATCGCTGTTTGTGGACCTTCGCGGTCCGGTCCGTGCTTGTGGTCTCCTGACGTCCGTCGTCGCGGGTGGGCTGCCCGGGGACGACGAACATACGCACGGACCCGTGTCAAGATCCAGAGTTGGTTCTTAAACTCTGTAGAAGTCGCACCGCGGGGTGCGCCCCGGGACGGCTGATCATGAGTGGTCCTCGTGCCTGGGAGCGTGGCTAAGCCACGCCTTTTTCGCTAAGCTGAACCTATCCCCCGGCAAAGTAAAAGTCAACGAGATGCATCTACTTCAACTTAGCGAAAAAGAGAGGTTCGATGCCTGCCCGTCACTTCGACCGACACCGCGCTCGCGCCGTGCGGCGAGCCGCTGACCGCCTGCAGGGCCAGGTGGGTGCTGACATGGGCGTGTCGGATTCCGCGGTGGCGAACTGGGAGACGGGCCACTCTTCGCCCGATCCGGAGAAGTTGCCGGAGTACGCGGCGGCGCTCCGTGGTGCCCTGGACGACCTGTTTCCGCGGACGGGCATGCCCGATCTGGCTGATCTTCGCTGCGACGCCGGCATCTACCTGAACGAGACGGCCGGGGTGATTGGAACCAAGAGCGCAGGTCCGGTCAGCGCAGCCGAGAAGGGTGTCCGACGGCTCAAGGACAGGTACGTCCCGGCCCTGGCCGCGAGGTATGGCGTCAGCGAGGGGGACCTGCGCAGAGCCGAGGACCGTTCCTTCGCCGCAGCGGAGGAGAAGAGCAGAGGAGCGGAGTCCGGAGTCCACCAGGACGCTGCCGCCGACTTGGGCAGGCCGCCCGGCTCGCTCGCCGAGAAGATCACCCTCATCCTGCAGCGTTCGTACCCCGGGCCTCAAGGACCCCCGTCGGACGCCGAGATGGCGGCACAGGTGAATGCCCAGATGGGTGCGGACATCCTCACTGCGCAGGATTTCCTCGAACTGCGGACTGGCGTCAAGGACACGGCACCTACGGCAGTACTGCCGGCCCTGGCAGCGGTTGTCGGCGTTTCCCCGCTCTACTTCGAATCCGATGACGCCGTTGCCGCCCAGGTCTACGAAGGACTCCAGTTGCTGGCCGCCGCCAAGCAAGGATCAATCGGAAGGGTCAAGGCCCGCGGCCTGGGACCCCAGGGCCTGTCGCCCAGGATGATGGCCCTGGTCAACGAACTTGTGGCGGAGATGAAGGAAGAAGAGGCAGAAGCCGGAAAGTAGACCGGCCCCGCGGCCGGCCGGTCGGGCAGCTACCGCTTCTGCTCTGCCGGTGAGCCCGGGTCGTGCAGGTGTCCTGCGGCGATCACGGCGCGGATGTCCTTCAGCGCCCCGAGGTCGGCCAGGGGATCACCGCCGACGACCAGCAGGTCCGCGCGGTACCCGGGCGCGATGCGGCCCGCTGACCCACCCAGCCCGACAGCGTCCGCCGCGTGGGCGGTGGCCATGTCGATGATCCTCTCGGTCGGCACACCCACGTGCGCGTAGAACCCCAGCGCCCCGGCCAGCGAGCCGTTGAACCCGGTCCGCTGCACCCCGGCATCGGTGCCGGCGATGAGCCTGACGCCAGCCTCGGCCATCTGCCGGACCTGCCCGAACAGGATCCGCGTCCGCTCGTCGCCGAAATAGCGCGCCACCTTCTGCCAGTGCGGACTGACGGCCGGGCAGACCGCGATCCCGCGATCGACGATCTCCATCAGGACGTCCTGACGCAAGCCGAAGCCGTCCTCAGTCATCCACGTGCAGTGCTCAATGGTGTCCACGCCTGCGGCAACGACCGCCGCGATGCCATCCGCGCTGTGGGCGTGCGCGGCCACTGGCACCCCGGCCAGGCGCGCCTCCTCCACCAGCGCCTTCAGCTCGTTCGCCGAAAACTGGCTCTGCCAGCTCTTCGGCCCGTCCTTCGTCAGACCGCCGCCGCTCGCCATCACCTTGATCACTTCGGCACCCGCCGCCACGTTGGCCCGCACCAGGTCGCGTACCGCAGCCTCGCCGCGGACCTCACCGCCCAGGAAATGGCAGTGACCTCCGGGAATGGTCAACGGCGTGCCCGCGGACACGATACGAGGGCCAGCAGCGGCGTCCCGCCCGATTTCCTCCCGCAGGCGCAGCACCAGGCCGTCGCGGTCTCCAAGATCACGGACAGTTGTCACACCGCTCGACAAAAGCTGCTCCGCACGTTGGCGCATCTCCCGCAGCAGCTTCTCGTCGTCCGAGTCCTTGAAGGACGCCAGGGGTTCGGTGCCGCCGTCGAACACGAGATGCACATGGGCGTCGATGAGACCCGGCATCACAGTGGCGCCGGGAAATGAGAGGTGGGCCCCCTGTGTGCCGGCGTGGCCGGCGAGTTGCGCGCGAGGCCCCACAGCGGTGACCAGGTCACCGTCGACGAGGACTGCGCCATCCTTCAAGTACGTCCCGGAGCCGGTCAGGACCCGGTCGGCGGTGATCAACATGCCGTCTCGCCTTCGCTGTCTCTTGCACGGTCACGCGGTCAGCCGGAGTGCCTCCGACACCGCTATCAGCTGGTCGACGTCCGAGTCCGGGTCGTCCCCCTTCGGCTTTGCCAGAGGTACTGCCCTTGTGGGGGCCGGGGTGCCCTGCCGGATGGTGGTGGAGGCGTGACGCAGCCGTCGGGCCAGCTCTGCCGGCTCCAGGCGGAGGAGGTCGGCTTCCTCGCCGTCAGCCGCCAGGTAGGGGCTGATGTCGACCAGTCCATCACGGCATTCCACTATCCGTCGGTGGTAGCGGCGGTGCACGCCACGGGCACGCCACCTGTCCCACGGTGTGCGCGACGCGGACTTCAGCTCGTTCTTCGGGTTGATCCCGGTCAGCAGTTCCCAGAGCGGAGTCAGCCGGCGGTGATCCCTGCGCCGGCGCAGCCATAGCCGGGTACCGGTGATTCTCGCGCACAGGCCCGAATAGGTGACGCCCACGACGAAGACCAGGTTCGACACCGTCAGCATGACGGCCGCCGAGGTCATCAGCGGGTCCGGCACCGACCCGCCGCTCCAGCGGACGACCGTGAAGACCGCGCGGACGCCACAGGCCAGGGCCAGCGAGCCGAGTGCGATCGCCGTGATCCACAGCCCGGTGGCGTGAGGCCGACGCGACTTGCGGGCATAGCGAGCAGACCACCGTCCCGCCCTCCCGATCGCGTACGTCATGTACAGGCCCGCGCAGAGGTAGAAGACGGCGACCTGCGGGATCGTCATATCCATCAAGCGGCTCGGCACGCTGAGTGCTCCCAGCGGTACGTTCAGGGCCGCCACGGTGATCACAAGCGCGACCAGGGCCACAACGACGCCGTCCACCTGGGCTCGGCGCCGGGCAGCCGGGCCTTCGGCGGAGTACAGGTAAAAGCACATCAGGAAGTAGGACGCGAGCAGCAAAAACAGGTTCTGGACCAGTCGCGCGATGTCGTGCCCTGCCGTGATGTCGAGGCCGTGGGCGCCCCCTGGACTGGCCACCGCGTGTGACAGGCCCAGACTCAGAAGGGTCAGGGCAACCGACCGGGTGGGGGCGTCATGGGGAGCACGCGACCACAGGAACAGTCTCCACACGATGGCAGCCGCGATGACCAGCGGAAGGTACTTCGCCACTACAGCCACCCCCGCCGGTCACCCAGAGCGGCCTGCACCCGGCGAACCTCCGGGTCATCCGACAACGGCGGGAGTTCGTCGACCACCGACGACCACTCAAGGATGATGGTCGCCGCAAGTTCGACTGAGCATTCCTGCTCGTCGTCGTACGAGCATCGCAGGCATATCCGACGGATCAGCTTCGGATCGACGATCGGGATGAGGGAAGCCCACTCCTCCACGAAGTCGATCGCAGAGTCCGCCACGGTCTCACCCTCCCACTCCGAGACGATGATGTGGAGAAGCTCGTGGAGGATGATCTGGCGCTGGTGCAGTCGAGTCGTTTCCTGTTGGTAGACGATGAGATCCGCCTCTGGCAGCTCGAGCCACATCCCCGACGGCCCCGGTACCTCCAGTGGGAACGGGCGAAGAATGCTCCGACGGCCGCGCCGCTCTCCAAGAGCCTTGGCCAGCTTTTCCATATCAAGTGGCGGGCGAATACCCAGGCTGCGCAGCTCCATCCGGAGCCGGCGGTGGAGGTCTCGCTCTACGGTCCGTTGTTCCCCCGTACGCCACCGCCCCCAGCGGCGGCTCGCTCTCGCCCGAGCAGGCACCGCAGAATCCTGAGCGCCGGGGAACCTCTCTCCCGTAGACATGTGCGCAATTCCTTCCTACCGGCTGGCCGGAGCTCTTCCTCCAAGCCGGATTGGGCCAGAAGGTGTATCTCTTGGCGGCAGCAACACTATTGGCGGATCTCGAAAGGCACGGGAGACAACATCCGCGCTCATCTCGCAGATGAGAACTGGCAGTTCTCATAGCCAGCTGACCGTCGTTCAAGCCATCACTTGTCCGCCATGCGTGCGGACTTCAACTGGCCCAAATGCAAGCCCTGATGGCAAGTGGGCATGGCGGCAGACGGCGCCGTAGAAAGTCGGAAACCTGTGACGCGAATCCCACCCGCAGGGCCGAGAGGCGTTATGTAAACGTTATGGATGGCGGGGGTCTAGAGGCTCCCCTTCTCGCCCGCTCGCGAAGGACCCCGTGGCCGGGCGACGGGCGGCACTCCAGCCATCCCTCTCAATCAACTCCTGCCACCTGCTTTGCAGGCCCAAGTTGAGCAGGGCGAACCTGGGGCATCTGCCTGAGCGACCAGCGATGGGACACCCTTGCCTGCAGGAGAGGACCCAGGAATGGGTTTCGGCCCCAACGTCGTGGAATAGGCGCTGACATGGCCGGAAGCGCAGGCTCATAGCACGCCGAGGGCTAGGCCGACCGGATCGGCCAGCGGCAGTTCGAGTGGCGCGGCAGGGTGCGTTGCCCCGGACGTCAGTGACCCTTGCACCAGATCTCCAAACGCGCAGACATTGTTGGTGGCGCATATTCTGAGGGTGAGAACTGGCAGTTCCCATGGCCGGGTGGTCGAATCTTCAACGACATCCGACCGATGGGGCCGCCCACTGTGACTTGCTTCAAGTCGGGCCCCGACGGCCGGCGAGTGCGTGGAAGGGAGGCGGCGTCGAGACTCGGGGAACTGTCACGCGAATCCCACCCACGGGCGTCACATGAACGTTATGAGCGGCGGAGGTGCGGAGAATCTCGTTATCACCCGCATCCTGCAACAGGCACGCGCACGGCGACATGGAGCGGACATACCGGGGTTCGCTGCGGTCTTCGGGGTGCGGGCGACCCGTGGGATCACTCAGGCGGAGACAGCAAAACTGGCAGGCGTCAGTCGCCGCTGGTACAACGCCCTCGAAACGGGGCGCCGGGAGAACTACAGCGACACCTTCCTGGAAGCCGTCCGTCGCATCCTCGCGCTGAACTCCGACGAGTGGGACATCGTCTATCGCATCGCGCGTGGCGGCCGTGCCCCGGACATCCACCCCACGGACCCCCCAGCCCGAACGGTGCCACCTGCTCTGCTCTTGCTCGTGGAGCATAGTCTGACCTGGGGTGTCTATCTCAGTGACCATCGTTGGGATGTTCTCGCTCACAATGCGAAGGTCCAGGAGTACCTTCCGTGGCTGGCCAGTGGGGTCAACGTCTTGGAATGCGTGTTGACTTGGCCGGAAGTGCGGTCCCAGCTCGTCAACTGGGAGAAAGATTGGGCGATGCCCGCCATTGCGGCGCTACGCGTGGATTCAGAACAGTGGCCGCTTGACGAACGCCTTCAGGAAATAGTTGCGAAGGTGCGACTCGCACCTGCTGCCCGCAGGTTGTGGAACGCTCCCAATCTACCGACGGCCAGATATCCAGCATCGAGTTCTCCGCGCCGTCTCTATCTGCCCCAGCACGGTGGCAAAGAATTCTCCATACGACCTGTTGCGCTGACACCTATGGAGCTGCCGTTTTGCCGTCTGGTAGCAATCACGCCTGCAGAGTTGGTGTCCTAAGATCGTTGGAAGCTGACGGGCGGCCGGTCGAGGGCGCGCGGCGGCCGTCTGCGCCGCACCAGTCGGCGAACGCGCTGGAGGCGCCGGTCGGGGTGCGCGTGAGATGCGGCTCCGGGGGAGTGAGCGGCCCAGGACAGGAAGCGGCAGGTCAGGCGTCGGTTTCCGCCGGGAGGGCGGTAGTGCGGTCGGCGTCGAGTCCGGCGACCAGGCCGCGCAGGACCGGGCCGTACTCGGGGTGGGCGAGGGCGAATGCCATCTGCGCGACGAGGTAGTCGGCCGGGTTGCCGGTGTCGTACCAGCGGCCCTGGATAACCTGCCCGTACACGGCGCGGGTGGAGGCGTAGGCGTTGATGGCGTCGGTCAGGTAGACCTCGCCGATCTTGTGCTCGTACCAGCGGCGGGTCTGCTCGCGCAGCTCGTCGATGATGCCGGGGGTGATGACGTAGCCGCCGATCGCCGCGAACGACGACGGGGCGTCGGCGGGCTTGGGCTTTTCGACCAGGCCGGTGATGCGCAGGGTGCCGTCGCCGAGGTCTTCCTTGACGACGGGTACGCCGTAGCGCTGGGACTCGGCCGGGTCCATCGGCAGGAGAGCCAGGACCGGGCAGCCGGTTCGTTCGTAAGCGCGGATCAGCTGCTGGGCGCGGGGGACCTCGGCCACGAACACGTCGTCGGGCCACAGCACCAGTACGGGCTCCTCGCCGAAGGCGCGGGCGGCGTTGAGGACGGGGGTGCCGTTGCCGTAGGGGCCGTGCTGGTCGAGGTAGGTGATGTGTCCCTGGCGGGCCAGCTCGGCGACCTCCTCCACCGCGTCCGCATAGGCCGTCTTGCCATCCTCGCGCAGTTGCGCGACGAGGCTGGGGTTGGGCCGGAAGTGGTCCTGGATGAGGTTCTTGCCGCCGGAGACGACGATGGTGATGTCGGTGATGCCGGAGTCCACCAGCTCGCGCACGGTGTGCTCGATGACTGGCTTGTCGCCGACGGGGAGCATCTCCTTGGGGTCGCCTTGGTCAGGGGCAGCAGACGCGAGCCCAGTCCGGCGGCGGGGATCACGGCCCTGCGGATCGTCGGGGACATCAGGTCTCCCTCGGTCGAGCGGTGCACCGCGCCGACCGGCACGGCACACGCCGACGCTACCAACGCCAGCTGCTGCCCCTGCCTGATTGCCGCATTCACTGACCACTTCGGTCATTACCGGCACAGAAATGACTTGGTGTATTTCGTCACCGCGGGTCCAAAGAAAGTCGGTGTGGCGGTCGACGAGCAGGCTTCCGTCACGTACGACGTAGCGCAGAACCTTGGCCTTGGTGATCTTCTCGGGCACGTGGTGATGCCCGCGTCCGTCGGCTGCACCTCGGCAGCGAGTCAGACCGGAAGGGCTGAGCTAGGGCCGGCAGGGAGGCCACGGCGCCGTCACCGCGAGCGCGTGCAAGTGTGGGGGTGAGATGCACGTGGAGGCGGGTTTCCCCTGCTGACCACACTCCTGGGCATGCTGGAACACGAGCGGCTTCAAGGCCAAGCCCCGTAGCATCTCGATCCTGAACGCGCGTCGGTGGTAGGCGAGTTGGGTACGGTCCGACCGGCGGTCCGGGTCGTTCGGCGGCGGAGGCGAATCATGAAGCGTGCGCACATGGGGCTCGCGGCGTTCGAGACCAGAGTGGGCGAGGCTGCCCGGACCCTGCTGCGTAATCAGGGGTACGACGGCGGGTGGGGTCTCACCCTGACCTCGGTCTCGTCGATCGTCAACACCAGCGAGGTCCTGCCGATTCTGCGGGCCGCAGGCATCGCCGGACAGCCGGTTCGCCAAGGGCTCGACTTCCTTGCCGGCGTCATCCCGGAGCACTCGCGGCCCCGACCTAAAGGCGGTCGTGGTGAGCACACGCGGTTCATCGCGTTTGGCCTGGCCGGACTGCTGTCCCACCCTCGCTTCTTTCACCACAACGGCGTCGCGGAGTCCGCGGCCTGGTGCGTCGGCTGGCTGGAGGATCACTCGGTCGACCACGGCTGGCCCGAGGTCCTCGGACTTGACGACACCTCGCTGCACCAGACCGCCTTGGTGGTGCACCGGCTCGCCGAGCTCAGAGATACCCTCCATGAATTCGGCCCTGGGCTCCTCTTGCCCGGCGGGGTGGAGACCAACAGCCTGCTGGAGCGCGTCGAGCCGCTGATCGACCATGGGGTGTACGGCCTGCTCTACCACCGGCGCCCCAGCGGGGCATGGGGGTGGCGTACCTACGTCGACACCGATCCGAGCCCGAGCAAGACCGCGCTGTGCCTGCTCGCGCTGTCGGCCGTCTGTGCCGGAACTGGGCCCGGCGGCGAGCCCTCCTACCGGGACGTCCCGCGAGAGGCGGGCGGGGTGCACGGCCAGGTACAGCGGAAGCGGCTGTCCGACGTGGTCGTCGAGGCCGGCCAGTGGCTGCTGCACAACCATCACCGGTGGGAGGAGTTCGTCGAGGACGACAAGGACGTGCAAGGCACGGCCTGGGAACACATGGCGTACGCGCTGTGCACCCAGGCTGCCATCCGGGCCGGCGCGAGTCCGCGCGATCCCCGCCTCGCCAAGGCGTGGAAGTTGATGAACGACCTGTGGGACCCGGAGGCGGGGCTGTGGAACGAGCCGGGTGCCTCGGGCAAGCGCGCCACCATCAGGGCCGCGTACTACACGGTGTCGGCCTACGAGGAAGCGGCGCGGCGTCTGGCCCGTATGAACCTTGCCGACACCACCTCTGAGGACGTGAGCGAGACGTCGGCCGAGATGGTCATCGTCCATGTCGCCCTCGGGCCGGGCCGGACCGTCCTCCTCAGGGCACGCGACAGCGAGGGAAGTGTGGCGTGTGAGCTGTCGGATCGCCTGTTCGACGTGGTGAAGGCCGTGCACGACGCCCCCGAGGCGGCAATGGCGACCGAGCGGATCGCCGCGAAGCTCTATGTCGCCCCGTCCTCGGTGCCCAAGTACGTTCAGCGCCTCAACCAGGCCGTCTCTGCGGCATTCGGCGGTGCCCCGACCCGGTTACTGCTGGCCAGCACGGTGGACGGGGCCAGCGGGTATCGCCTCGCGGGGCAGTAGGCCGTCTATGACGTGGCGCGCTCCCCGGCCAGCGGGTAGTTCAGCAGGGCGAACCGAGCCAGGGAACGGACCTGGTCGAAGGTCTTGAGGGTGTCGAGGTCCTCCAGGCCGAACCAGGCGGCCCCGTGCACCTCTTCGAGTTGCGCCTCCACGGCCTGTTCCCGGGTACCCGGCTGCCGCTGGACGTAGAAGAACTGGACCAGCGCCGGCGTCGGGAACCCTTCGCGCTCGATGTCCGCATAGAACGGCACGGGTTCAGGAGTGGCGTTGTGGTCGGCCGGGTGGATGGCCGGCTGGCTGGAGATCGCCTCCACCAACAGACCCGTCTCCTCCTTGAACTCGCGCACTGCCGTGCCCGCGAAGGACTCCCCGGGCTCGATATGACCGCCCGGCGGAACCCATTTGTCGAAGCGGTTGTGGTGCACAAGCAGCACCTTGCCGCGCTCGACGAGGTAGCCCGAGCAGCAGTACACCAGACCGATATCGCGGGCGGTCTGGCCGTCGTGGATCAGAATCGAGCGAGGCACCCCGCCACGATAGCCCACAGGAATCCACTCGAACTCCCGTGCAGATGACGCCACTTCAGCGCAGTGTCAGCGCCGCGCCGATGACATGTCATCGGCAATGACAGTGCGATGTCATCGCGTAGGCGTCATCGCGGGACGGATCGTGGTCGCATCCCGCTCCGCGGCACCCACCGCGGGCCGGCGTTGCCCTCCGTCCGTTGAGGAGAGGACCCCGATGCGCTCTCGCCCTTACCCGTGGCAGGCTCGGTACCGGCAGCGGTTCGCGGCCCCGCAGACCGTGGTGGTCCAGCCCACGACCTGGTGCAATCTGGACTGCCGGTACTGCTACCTGCCCTTTCGCAAGCTCAAGCACCAGATGCCCCTGGAGGTGGCCGAGGCCCTGGCGCAGGCGGTGGCCCAGTTCGACGACAGCGGCCATCCGATCGGCATCGTCTGGCACGGCGGGGAGCCGCTCGCCGTCGGCCAGCAGAGGTTCGCCGCCCTGCTCGCACCGTTCGAGGCCCTGCGGCGGGCGGGCCGAGTCCACCACTATGTGCAGACCAACGCGACGCTGATCACCGAGACGTGGTGCGACCTGCTGGCCGCGCACGACGTCCACGTCGGGGTGAGCGTCGACGGCCCGGCCGCCTTGAACGCCGAGCGCGTCGACCTGCGAGGCAAGCCCGCCTTCGACCGGATCCTGCGCGGCATCTCGCAGCTGCGCGAGCACGGCATCCCGTTCTCCGTCATCTCGGTGGTCGGCACCCTGGGCATCGCGATGCCCGAGGAGCTGCTGCAGTTCCTGACCTCTCTGGGCGGCCATTCGGTGGGCTTCAACATCGAGGAGATCGAAGGGGTCAACACCGACCGTCAGCCGCCCACTGCGGTCCAGGCCGAGGAGTTCTGGCGCCGCACCCTCACCTGGACTCGCGAGCATCCTGGCGCCCCGGCGGTCCGGGAAGTCGAACGCCTCGCCGAGTACCTCCAGCTGATCCGGTCCGGCCAGAGAAGTCAGTGGGACGGGCGTCGCCTCGACCCGATCCCCACCATCTCCTGGAAGGGCGACGTGGTCCTACTCTCCCCGGAACTCGCGGACACGGCGGCGCCCGAGTACGGCGACTTCGTGGCCGGCAACATCCTCCACCACCCCCTGCCCGAGACCCTCCGTGATGCCCACCGGCTGCGCTACGTACGCGACTTTCTCACCGGCCTGGACCGCTGCCAGGCCGAATGCGAGTTCTTCGACTTCTGCCACGGTGCCCAGGCCGCCAACCGCTACTTCGAGAACGGTGACCTCACGACCACCGAGACCCACTACTGCCGGGTCTCCCGGCAGGCACTGGTCACGGCCCTGTCCACGCTCGCAGCCAAGGAGGCTGTTGCATGAAGATCCTGGACCGACTCGCCGCATCCGACACCCCCGTCGTGATGGAGTTGACCGCCACGCACGACGTCCCGACCCCGGTGATCGTTGAAGCGACGTGGGACAACCGGCCCACCTGGGACAACTGGGCGAAGACCCCAGCCCCCTTCGACAACCGCCCGACCTGGGACAACTGGAACAAGAAGAAGTAGAGCCGCGCCGCTGCTGGCATGCCCCGGGCGTGCCAGCAGCACCGGCGACCAAGCCACCGCGCTGAAAGGCTGCTGATGGACACCCGCACGATCCGCCGTACGAGCGTCACGCTCCCCGCCCTGAACGAGCCGGGCCTCTACCTCTCCAACGTCACCTCACTGGAGGGTGGCCGTGGCCGGGTGGCGGAGTTCCACTACGCCGACGCCGACCTGCGGGACCTCGATCTGGCCGACACCCACCTGATGGACGGGCGGATCACCGGCCTCAAGGCCCAGCGCACCCGCCTGGAGAAGCTGCGCGTCGACTCCGTGGAGTTCACCGGCTGCGACCTGGCCTCCCTGCACTGGACCGACAGCAAGGTCTCCCGAGCCGTCTTCCGCGACTGCAAGCTCATGGGCGCCGCACTCGAAGACGTCACGCTCGACAACGTCCTGTTTGAGAACTGCAAGATCGACTACAGCACCCTCACCCGCGTTCGGGCCGCCGGCCCCGTGATCTTCGCCAAGTGTTCCCTGCGCGAGACCACCTTCGCCGCCGCTGACCTCGGCGCCGCCCTGATCGACGGCTGCGACCTACGGCTGACCGAGTTCGACGGCGGGAAGTACCGCGGCCTGGACCTGCGGGGGAACGACCTCTCCCAGCTTCGCGGCCTGGCCTCGCTCAAGCAGGTCGTCATCGACCACGCTCAGACACTCCAGCTAGCCGAGGCCCTCGCCGCCGAGCTGGGCGTCACCTTCGGTGAAGACCTTCACGACAAGTAGCCCCACACCTGCCCTCGGGAGGCACGGCCATGGGCCCGCGACTCGTATTCGACACGTACGACGACATACGCGGCCGGTGCGACACCGCACCCGTCCGGCAGACCGGCAGCGAGCCCGGCTACGACCACGGCGCCATCGTCCCCGACGATGACTGGGCGCCCCTCACCGCCACGGAGGCCGCGCGGCACCAGGCCGACGACTCGACGCCGGACAGCATTCGCATCGAGTTCGTACACCGACCGCTGCCGGACCTCGACCCTGACGACCTGTCCGGCCGACTCGAAACCGCCGCTCGCCTCGACCCCCTCAACGGCCACTGGCCCAACACCCTCCTGGGGTGCGCGTCCAGCCCCGGCAACCGGACCACCACCACAGAGGACAACACCCGCCGACGCATCGGCCTGCACGTCGACAACTTCGACCGGCTGCCCTACCCCAGACGCCACCAGGGCCGCCGCCGACTCTGCCTCAACCTCGGCCCCGGCCCGCGCTACCTGCTCATCGGCGACCACGACATCCAGCAGATCTGCCGCACGCTCCACACCGACCCGGAACGGCACCACCCCCACACCGAGGACATCCGCCGATACGTCGCCGCAGGACACCCGCTGCGCTGCTTGCGCATCCGCCTCGATCCGGGTGACGGCTACATCGCCCCGACCGAACTCCTTGCTCACGACGGCTCAACCGCCGGAGTCGACCAGCCCTCCGTCGCCGCCTTCTGGCTCGGCCAGCCACCGAACGCGACATGACCGACCAGCCGCGAAACCGAGTTCAAGGACCAGGAGACCGAGCGGGGACGCGAGGGCGCCGCACCTGGCGCCATACCTGTGGCTGCGCGACGCCGGCCGGAACATACCCGGTCGGGTGAACGCGCCACGGCAGGGGAACCTCCGGGATCCGCAGCGCGTAGTGCCAGGCATGAAGCCGATCAGCGAAGCGCACGTGGCGCAGCCGGGCCTGGCCGTCGTCGACGTCGCGGCATGCGACGACCAGACCGCGCTCGCCGTCCAGGAACTGCTCGCCGGGCAGTGGGCGACCGCGCCGGCGGACAGCACGACCCGGGTACCCGGCGAACCCGGCGTACGGCTGCGCTGCTATCTGGACGTGCGCCAGGAACTCCGCTCGTAGCGTCCTCGGCTGCGGGCATGTCCCCGATGGCCGAATGCGTCGGGGACGTTGTCCTGCTACGGCGCCAGCTCGTACTGCACAGTCTGAAGCGGGCAGTCGACAGCCAGTTCACGCAGGGCTGCAAGCTCGGTTTCGTCAGCCGTCAGAGTCCAGCGGAGCTTGGTGCCCACCCACTCCGCGGCGTAGCGGCAGTGGGCGTCGGCGGCGGGCGGGAGCCACTGGGCCGGGTCCTGGTCGGCCTTGCTCCGGTTCGAGCGGGCGGTGACCGCGACCAGCGACGCTTCCTGGCCTTGGTCGTTGGCGTACCGCTCGCGGCGCTGCGCCGTCCAGGCCGAGGCCCCGCTGTCCCACGCCTCGGCGAGGGGCACCATGTGGTCGATGTCCAGACCGGAGGCCGCCTCCACAAGGACGTCGTCGTAGTAGGACCACCAGCTCCCGCCGGTCTGACGGCAGTTCGGACCGATGCCGGGCGGCTCGACTGCCTCGTGGAGCAGGACCTCAGCGCGCGTGTTGCATCCGTCGGCCGGGTCGTCACCGGCGTTCCAATGGCGGAATTTTTCGCGGCTGTAGCCGTCGCGGGATTCAGTTCCGAGCGGCAGGATGTCGACGGCTTCGGACAGGGGCAGTGTCTCCGCAGCGTGGGCGGGTGAGGAGACGGTGGCGGACAGGACCACAAGGGCGGCAGCCAGGCCGCGCAGAACAGCTTTGACCATGCAACGGTGATAACGGCCCGGCCAGGGGCGTGTTCAGCGGATTCCCGATGCGCCGCCCGTGTGAGTGGAAAGGTCATACCGGATGTACGCCGACACCAAGAGTTGTCTGTCCACGCCGGGGCGCCCCACGGCCTGCTCAGCAAGCCGTCACACACCTCGGGCCGGGAGGCCCGAGTGCCGAGGGCGCCGTGCTCACGCCCATCCCGCTTCGGAGTAGAGGCGGTCGGCGAGGATACCCTCGATGGCTACCCGGGTGTAGGGGACGAGGTCTTCGGGGAGTGCGGTCGGGTCCCAGAATTTCCACTGGGTGCACTTGTTCGGCTCGCGTAGTTCCGGCTCACCGGTCCAGGTCTGGACGCGGAAGACCACGCCCATACGGGGCTGGTCCCCGGCCTGGTCGATGTGGTGGATGACGTGGACGAGTTCGATGTCCTGCGGCTGGATCAGGAGGCCGGCCTCCTCCTGTGCCTCCCTGATGAGGCAGGTGGTCGCGCTTTCCCGCTCGCAGTGGCCGGCCAGGAGGTGCCAGGTGGAGGGTGCGAACTCGGAGTCGGGGTGGCGAAGCCCGAACAGCACCGTTCCGTCGGGCCGCTCCAGGTAGAGGTGGACGCCGATGACGTTGGGGACCGTGCCGTGTGGGGCGGCCGGGCGGCGCTCATCTTTCGGTGAGGCCCCGATGCGCGGAGAGGCACAGGACGTGCCGACCGTGTGGCTGGCGGCGTGGCGTCGTACGAGGTCGCTGGTGGTGGGTGCGATGCGCAGGCGGTGGAGGTCATCGGGGGCGAACCAGGCCAGCATCACTCCTTCCGTCAGTCGGAGTTCGCGGGGATCGCCGTTCCAGCGGCCGGCGTAGATGGCGATGGGCACGGTCGCTCCGGCGTCGTCGGTTGCTTCCTCGATGCCGAACGGGGTCAGGTCGGCGATGTGGAGGCCGGCTTCCTCGGCGAGTTCGCGCCGCACGGTGTGTTTCAGGGTGGCGTCCTGGAGCTCTCGGCCGCCGCCCAGCAGCGACCACATGCCCGGCTCCCAGATCTGGCCGGGGAAGTAGTCGCGCAGGTGGAGCAGGTACTCGCCTCGGTCGTTGTAGATCAGGGCGGAGGCGTTGGCGGTCGCCGGTTCGACGGCGGGCGTGAGCTTGATCAGCTTGTTGCGCAGGGAGGGTGAGGTCACCCGGTCCACGGGCCGCCACTCGATGCCGCCGACCTCTTCTTCCTGCAGCACCACCTCCGGTTCGGTCCCGGTGTGGAGGCGGAAGAGGAACCGCAGGTCGAAGTGGACGTGGCCGGGTTCGCCTTTGCCCGGGCGGGCGTCGATGTCGTGGATGTCGATGTCCAGTGGCACGGTCTCGTAGCCGGGCCACGGCGTGACGGCTTGGGGTGGGATCCCGGTCTCCTCGTGCAACTCCCGCAGCGCCGCTGCTGCCAGGGACTCGTCGGCGGGCTGGGTGTGTCCGCCTGGAGGGAGGACCTTGCCGCTCGCCAGGTGGAGCACATGCAGGACGCGTCCGAGCTGGTCGACGACGATGGCGCCGCAGGTGATGTGTCCGGTGAAGGTGGAGCGGCTGGCGATGTCGGTGGGCCGGTCGAGGGCGTCCAGGAGGCCGCCGAGTTGTGGTCGCTCGTCAGGTTGGCGGGCGAGGTAGGTCTCGACGGTGGTGCGGATGTGGTGGTGCGACAGCGACATGTGGACCTCGGAGGGGCGGGGAGCGGAACGAGTCGAGGTGGGGTGGTCGTTCGTGTCAGCTCAGCCGCATCCCTGCCGTGGGGACTTCTTCGATTGCGGTGGGGCGAGCGGTGGGCAGGCCCCAGCGGTCCCGAGCTGTCCCGGCGGCGAGTTGGGCTTGCCGTGCTCCTGGCGGGCCCCACCCGAGCAGGGCGGCTGCCTGGGCGGGGGTGGCGAGCAGGCGTGCGAAGGGGTGGCCGGTGGCGGGGTCGATGGCGGCCGGGCCGATGTCGCTGATCCGGGCGGCCAGGCGGAGCCGGGCGTTGGGCCCCACTCCGCCGTAGACCTCGCCGGTCTTGTCGAGTACCCAGCCCAGTCGCACCGGGTCGGTGAGGGTGAGCTGGGCTTCCTCGGAGGCTTCGCGGCGGAGGGTGTCCTCGGGCGTCGTGTCGGTCTTCTCCACCGTGCCGCCGGGCAGCATCGGCAGCGCGCCCCGGGGTCGGGGTTCGGCGACGAGGACGATCCTGCCGTCGGGGACGAAGCACCACGCCCAGGCTTGCTGCACGGGGAGCCGCTCGGGGACGGGGCCGCGGTTGAGGGGGCTGTCCCAGTGGGGGCGGTAGCGGACGTGGACGTCATGGCGGTCCAGCACCGGTGTGTCGAGGATGTGCCGGCCGTCGGCGAGGTGGGCGGTGGCGGTGTTCCCGAGGCGGGCACGGTAGGCGGCGAGCATGATCTGCCCGTCCACGGGGAGCAGACGCCGCACCGCGTCCCTGGTCTCGAGGAAGGCGAACTCGGACAGCTCCTCGCGGGGCAGGCGGATCGCCTTCGCCTGGTCGGGGGTGAGGGTTCCGCCGTCGAAGATGTAGCGGATCTCTCCGGGGCAGGGCATGCCGGGCCGGATGTCGGGGTGGTGCGGCGAGAGGGAGTGGACGGCGAGCACGCCCGCCAAGGCCGGGTCCTGTAAGCCCAGTTCTTCGGTGATCTCGCGTCGGCAGGCATCCTCGGGGTGCTCGCCGGGGTCGGCGGCGCCTCCGGGCATCAGCCACCGGTCGTCCTCGCGGTAGGTGGGGTGCACCAGCAGGACGCGGCCGATCTGGTCGGTGATGATCGCGGCGGCACTGAGCCACACCGCATGGCGGGACGCTGCGTACTGCTGCGCTGCGGACAGGGCAGCCTGCTGCGCAATGGGGTCCGAAGGGGAGACGGAAGAAGTCACGGGCGCTGCCTTTCACCGTCGGTGCCGGGGCTGTGCATGGTGCGGGGCGGCGAACCGGCCATCATTCGGCCTCGCCGCTCATACGGCGCTGCAACTCCCACAAGGACCGGAAGAGCCCGGGCTCCTGGGTGAGTTGGGTGTAGGTGCCTTCCTGCACGATCCGGCCCTCGTCCAGGACCACGATCCGGTCGGCGACGGCCACATTGGTGAGCCGGTGCGTGATCAGCAGGACGGCGCGGTCCTTGGCCAGCTCGCGCAGGCCGGAGAAGATCCGGTGCTCCGCACGGGCGTCGAGCGCGGCCGTGGGTTCATCCATCACCAGCAGTGCCGCCTGCCGGTGGAAAGCACGGGTGAGGACCAGGCGCTGCCACTGCCCGCCGGACAGCTGCTGTCCGCCGAACCACTCACTGGTCAGAAGGGTGTTCAGGCCGGAGCGGAGGCCCGGCAGCATCTCCGCGGCGCCGGACGCCTCGCACGCGGCGAGCAGGGCCGCGTCGCTGGTGTCGCCCTGCCCGAAGGTGATGTTGTCGCGCATCGTCAGCGGCAGGTAGGTGAACTTCTGCGGGACCAGCGCGACGTGCTCCCATGACCCCCACGGGTCCAGGTCCGCCGTGGAGGCGTGGTCCCAGGCCACGTCGCCTTCGGTGGGCAGGAGCAGTCCGCACAGCAGGCGGGAGAGGGTCGTCTTGCCGGAGCCGTTCTCCCCGACCAGCGCCACGATCTCGCCGCGCCGCACGTGGAGGGAGACGCCGCTCAGGCTGTCCTTGGGGGCGCCGTCGTAGCGGTAGGTGACGTCGCGGACCTCGAAGCGCTCCGGTACCGCGGGCAGGGCCGTGGTACCGCGGGAGTCGGTCATGGCCTGGCCGTGGGCGTTGTCGAGGAAGTTCTGCCAGTCCTGCACGTACCAGCCGGTGCGCACCAGGCGGGCCCCGCCGTTGATGATGCCGCGCACCGAGCCGGTGGCCGTCTGGAGGGCGAAGACCGCGCCGCCCCCGGCCGCCAGGCTCATCCGCCCGGAGGCCAGGAGCCACAGCAGGGCCGCCCACACGGCGGTCGAGGCGATCCCGCCGGCGACAGCACCGGCCAGTCCCATCCAGGCGCCCGTGTTCGCGGCCTTGCGCTCGGCCGCGTTGACCGAGGCGGCCAGCTTCCGGTACCGGCCGATCAGGAAGGGACCGGCCAAGCAGGCGCGCATCTCCTCGCTGGACTCCTGGTAGGCCATGTGCCAGCGCAGCTTGCCCAGCATCCGGCGCCGCCCGGAGGTCTCCAGACCGGCGAGGTAGATCACGCGTGCGGAACGGACGTAGGCGGCGGCCTGCGGCAGGCACGCGAGGAAGAGAAGAGGAAGGAGCATCGGGTGCAGGACGGTCAGGACGGCTGCTCCGGCGGCGAGCGTCGCGGTCGCCGCGAGCACGTCCTGTGCCTCTTCGACGAGGTCGGGAGTGACCTGGGCGCCGCGGTCGGCGATGTCGTAGGCGTCGTTGTAGCCGGGCTTGTTGTTGGCGGCCAGTTCCGCGCCGAGCGCCGCCTCGATCATCGTCACCTCCGCTGCCCGGCCGAGCACCGGTCGCAGACGCCCGGTCAGCCAGACGACCGTGATCCCCAGCAGCGCGCGCAGGCCGGCGGCGGCGGCGATGACGGCCAGCTGCGGAGCGGCGTCCCACAGCCGCTCGGTGATGTCGCCCGAGGAGACCAGCGCGGTGATCGTGCCCGTGACGGCCAAGAGGCCCAAGGCCGCGAGGACGCCCGTCCCGATCTGGCACACCAGCAGTCCGATGGTAGCGCCGCGGTCCACCCGCCAGGCCATCCGCACCGAGCGCCGCACGAGCGAGGGCAGGCGCCGAGCCATGGTGCGGGACGTCAGCAGGGATCCGGCCTGGAGCCGTGACGCGTCGCGGTAGAGATACTCCTCCTCTCGAACACCGGCCTCCTGCGGGTCGTCATCCTGCGACGTGCCCTTCGGTGGTGGTGGCGGCTGGTCCTGCGTGATGGCCGAGGTCATCGTTCCCCCTGGGACGGTCGCTGCGGCAGAGTCGTCAGGTTTAATGACCCGGCGCCGTTATCGAACACACGTCATTCGGTCGTGCTGGGAAGCCCGCAACTTCCTGCGCGAGCGCCCCCTTCGGACCTGGGATACCTGGTCCGGCCTGGAGCGGCCCCGGGCCTCCGATGGCCGAAACGCCGACAACATTGGGCGGCGAGGGCGATGCGGCGGTTCCTCTGGGCTGGCTCCCCGTCTGGTCGAGATCGGGCTCGGTCTCCAGCAGCCTTTGCTCAGAAGCGGTGTCAGGCGTCGAGGATCGTGAAGCCAACGGAGGGGAAGCGGCGGCCGTTGACTTGAAGGGCGAGGGAGTAGGAGCCTGCGGATACCTTCCACCGGGCGGTCGAGCGCAGTGGGTGCACCTTGGCGAGCCGCAGTTCCTGACCCGGCTTGGCTGTGGCGCGGCGTAGGAAGGAGACCTTCTCCCGCGGCTGGCCGGTTTGCCCCGTGATGCTGATCACGATCATCACGTGGACCGGCGTGGTGGTGGGGGCGGTGAGAGTGGCGGAGAAGTCCAGAGTGTCCCCGTCGCGGAGTTCGGTGCGCTCCAGAGTGAGCGGGGTAAGCGTGATGGGTGCGTCGTGGGCGTAGCCGAGGATGGCGTAGGCCGGGGGCCAGCCCTCCTTGAGCCGGTTGCGCAGGGCGCCCCGAGCGATGACGGTGAAGTGCTTATCTGGGAGGCGGCCCGACTGCTTCCAACGCTGAAGGATCTCGAGAACGAGTCCGGGCTTTTCTGCGGCGATATCGCTGAGGTGGTTGGCGACCGAGGTGCGGACGAAGGGGTGGGTGTCGTCGTAGAGCTGTTCGAGGACGGGCAGTGCTGCGTCGGTGGGAAGCGTGAGCCGCGGGGCCCAGGGCAGCAGGGGCCGGGTGGCCTCGCTGGCCAGTCGGCGTACCCGGAAGTCCCCGTGGCGGGCCCACACGTCTACAGCCTTCATCGTCTCGTCGGGGAAGTCGGTGAGAAAGTGCCGCGCCGGCAGCTCGGCGGAGAAGTAGCCGGTCATGCGTGCCAGAGCGGCCAGAGCCTGGTCCAAGTGCTTGGCGGTGCGCACGTAGCGGGAGACGTAGTCGGAGTGGGGGGCGTAGGTGTACAGCCCGAAGTCGTTTGGAACGCCGGCTGCCTCGGGAGTCGGCGGGAGGGAGCGCAGCAGGATGTCGAGCGCACCGGGGCCAGTGACCGGAAGGTGGGTGTGCAGGCCGTCACTGGTGCGGGCGATCCGGGCGCTCAGCTCCAGCCGGGGGAGGTCAGCCATCACCGACTGTACGAAGCCGTCGGCATCGAATTCGGTGCAGACCGCCTGGACTTCGCGGCCGATGCGGCTGATGCGCTCGGCGTTGAGAGCGGTCTCTTTCAGGGGAACCTTCACGGTCATGGGCAAACCCTAGGGCCGACTACGGGGGGGGAGCCTTCGTGTTCTTGCCGCAGGTCATCCGGCGGCGTGAACGCGAGACTCTCGGCTCGGACGGCGGCGCGGTACAGCAGCCGGCGATGGCGGGGAGCCGGTGTCGCCGAGCGAGCGTGGTGGCAAGGGCATTGCGGCTCCATTCCGGACGGTGGTCCTCGGCGCTCAGTACTGGGGCGACTGCTGGAAGAAGGCGATGTTCTTGATACCTGAGGCGGCCATGCACAGCCGCTCGATGCCGATGCCGAGCCCGACGCTGCTGGCCGGTAAGCGTCCGGCGTCGATCGCCTTCCACGCCAGGGCCTGCTCGTCGTCGTACAGGTCCACCGCCTGGGCGCGCTCGACGAACGCGTCACGGTCGGGCTCGTCCTCGTATCCGTTGACCACCTCGATGCCGTCGAGCAGCAGCTCGAAGCGGCTGAGGACAGCGGCTGTGCCGGGTGTGAGGCGGGCGCACGGCTCGTCTCCGCCGACCGGGTACTCGGTCAGGAACAGTGCGGTGCCGGTGCTCTGGACCTCCAGCTCGCGCTCGATGAACTTCCCGAGCACCGTCTTGAACGGCACGTCGGCACCCATGTTCAAGTGGGCGGCCATCTGTGCGGGCAGGTCGCCGAGAGGTTCGCGGAGCAGATCGATGCCGAACTGGTCGCGGATGTGACCAGCGACGGAGAGCCGTTGGGGCGTGTGGGGGATGTGCGGGCCGATCAGTTTCTCGGCGAGGTCGATGAGGAACTCGAAGTTCTCGTTGGCGGCGTATAGGTCGAGCATCTGGAACTCGGGCGCGTGGAGCTTGTCCGGCTTCTCGGGCCGGAAGCACGGGCCGATCTCGAAGACCCGCCGGTGGTACTCCAAGTTCACACGCAGGGCCGGGCCGATCATCGCCCGCAGGTGTCGCTTGCCGTCAAGGTCCACTAGGACACGGCGTCCCGTGCCGAGGTCGGCTCTCCGCAGCGTCGGGGTGACCACCTCGACAAACGTCTCCGAGCGGAGCGTGTCCCGCAGGCTGAACAGCAGGTCGGACTTCATGGCGACGGGGTTGAGCACGCGTACTCCTCAAGGTCGATGCTTCCGGCGGCAGATGGAGGGCAGCCGCAGCACCACTGCGTTCTCGGGCGTGGTTCCTCGGCGATGCCACAAAGTAGCCGCGCCAACGCGGGCAGCAGAAGCCTGTCCATCAGCCCTGCAGCTTCCGTGGACCCGATCTGCCGCTCATTCAGGACCTGACTTCAGTATTTCCGCAGCTCAGGTGGCATGAGAGCGCAACGGTCACGCAACGGTCCCGTGCAACCGGCGCAACGCCCAGAGCCGTTGCGGCCCCTCCGGCGCCGCCATAGCGTGACTGGCCAAGCGCCCAGAGCGACCGCGCCACGAGGCTCATTCACTGATGGACAGGACGTGCTCCGGCGCGCCTTCTCCAACGGCGTGTGCCTGCGCCCAGGGCGCGCCGAGCCGATGGTTCAGCACCGTACGAGACTCGCGGCCCGGCAGCTCCACCACCCGATCACCCGGACTCGCGGATCACCCCGCGACCGAAGAGGGAGAACTCCATGACTGCTACTGCCGGAATGACCCCGGACACCGGCCTGAAGGCGGGCATGCGTCCGGACGCGCCGGAGCTGAAGCTCGGCATGCGCCCCGACGCGGTGCTGAAGCTCGGCATGCGCCCCGACGCCGCCGGCCTGAAGGCGGGCATGCGTCCGGACGCGCCGGAGCTGAAGCTCGGCATGCGCCCCGACGCGGTGCTGAAGCTCGGCATGCGCCCCGACGCCGCCGGCCTGAAGGCGGGCATGCGTCCGGACGCGCCGGAGCTGAAGCTCGGCATGCGCCCCGACGCGGGCGGGCTGAAGGTCGGCATGCGCCCCGACAGCGGCCTCATCACCGCCTGACCTGCGACTGAACCACCCTTCGCCGGCTCCGGCGTGCCCGCCAACGGCAGCTCGCCAGTCGGCTGCCCGCCTGCGGGCACGCCGGAGCCCGGCACATTCCACCCGCACCGCACCCGACTGGAGGACTTGATGGGCAGCCCCGCCGCCGGGAGGACCCGCAAAGGCACCGGAGCGTCCGGCCCTGTGCGCAAGGCCCTCGGGCAGCAGCTCATCACCGACCTGGAGAAGCTCTGCGGACGCCCCACCATCGGCCTATGGGACGTCGCCTGGGACCTCGTCGCGATCGTCGTCGCGGCGATCGCCGGCCACCTTATCGGTTACGTCGTCGGCCCTCTGCTCGCCGTCTGCTACATCGGGGTGCGCCAGCGACACCTGTCCAACCTCGGGCACGAGTGCGTGCACTCCAAGCTCATGGCCACCCGCCGCGCCAACCGGATCATCGGCTACCTTCTGACCGGCCTGCTCGGCGAGGGCTTCGAGCCATACCGCAGCAGCCACTACGTCCACCACGCCAAACTCGGCTGTGACGACGACCCGATGTTCCAGTCCTACCGCGCCGGCAAGATCCGTGCGGCGGGCCGCGCGCCCAGCCGTCGCTCCTTCGTTCTGCGGGTCATCGTGCGCAACGCCTTGTGGCGGCTGCCGAAGACCGCGGTACTGACGCTGGCTACCCGCGCACCGGGGGAGACCTGGTGGGCATTGGCCGCCAGGGCCGTGCTCTGGGTGGGGATCGCCGTCGCGCTGTGGCCCGTGGGCGGCGTGCCGTACCTCCTGCTCTACTGGATGCTCCCCCTCGTCCTGGTGCGGCCCGTCGTCACCTGGATCACCGATCTCGGCAACCATGCCGGGCTGATCGAGAACGACGACGTCCTCCTGCAGACCCGCGGCTGGACCTCTCACTGGCTCACGAGGCACCTGCTCGGAGGCCACTGGGACGACATGTTCCACCCCATCCACCACTGGTGCCCGCAGATCCCATGGCGGCGCCTGCCCGAGGCCCGCGCCCTCACCGCGCAGCGGCTCCCGCGCTTCGCAGAAGTGCCTTGGTGCTCCGGCTACTTCTTCCGCCGGCGCTCCACTCCCGAACAGCCGTGTGTGATCGAGGACATCATCACCCGGCTCGCCGCCCCCGGCGCTGCCTGCACCCCGCGTCGGCACGCCTCGGCCGCCTGACCCACTCGGACCTGCTCACCCAGCCCATACGGCACCGACCCTTCAGTGCGCACCCGCGCCACGATAGTGCGCGCGCCGTCGCCCGCCGCCGAGGAGGCGGCCCATCATGCCTCAGCCCACGCCTGCCTCGCCGCCCGCCCTGAACAGCTTCGACGAGTTCACCCGGCTCGACGAAGTCGTCCTGGGACGTGCCGAGAACTACAACGCCCACCACATCGACCCCTCGTGGCGGCTGTTCTTCTTCGACAACGTCGAGCCCGTCCTCGACCGGTGCACCAGCCCGTCGCAGGACGGACTCCTGCCGATCCCGCCGCAAGTGGTCGAGGAACTCCATGAGGACATCGCCGGCCTGGCCGACGCTCTGACCGGATGCGGGGTGAACGTCCTGCGGCCCGCGGCTCCGGGCAAGGACGTCGACATCCGCTCCCCGCACTGGGACGCCCGGGCCACCCCGCCGCTCAACGTCCGCGACCAGACCATCATCCTGGGCACCACCATCGTGGAGACCGCGCCCCACGTCCGCGCCAGGATCTTCGAGAACGACCTGCTCAAGCCGCTCTTCTACCGCTACTACCGGCCTGGGACGAACTGGTTGAGCATGCCGCGGCCCGCCCTGAGCCGCGACTCCCTGGATTCCAGCTACTTCACTCGCCAGGGGCTGGACGTCACCCGCGCCACCGACGGCGAGCGGGCCGGCAACATCGAGGGCCTCAGCCTGGAGATGGTCTTCGACGGTGCCCAGTGCATGCGCCTGGGCCGCGACGTCCTGGTCAACGTCGCCAACCACAACCACGAATTCGCCCTGCGCTGGCTGCGGGACAACCTGCCCGACCTGCGGTTCCACCGCCTGGACGCTATGGCCGACAACCACATCGACAGCGTCCTGGTCCCGCTGCGCCCCGGACTGATGCTGCTGCGCTCCCCGGACTACCTGAAGTACCTGCCCAAAGACATGCAGTCCTGGGACGTGATCTACGCCCCGGAGACCGACGACAGCAACTTTCCGGACTACGGGGACCTCGGTTTCGTCATCCCCATCGGCAGCCGGTACATGGACATCAACCTCCTGTCCATCGACGAGAACACCGTCGTCGTCAACTCCCTCTACCCGGAGCTGATCGCCGTCCTGGAGTCCCGCGGATTCACCGTCGTCCCGGTCCGCCACCGCCATCGGCGCCTGTTCGGCGGCGGCTTCCACTGCTTCACCTTGGACACCGTGCGCCGCGGCGGCCCCGAGGACTACCTCAGCTGACCCCGGCGCCGGCCACCGCGCCCCGTCTCCCCTCCATCACGACAGCTCGACTCGATGTCAGGAGATCTTTGATGGACACCGCTTATACCTGGCCGCCCGACCAGGCATTTTGGACCAACACCTTCCCCGGCCACACCACCGGACGGACCACGCCCTTCCTGTTCAAGGGCATCATCCCTGCCACCGCCGCCGACCCGGACGACGTCCTGGCCGGGTTCGGGGCCATCCGCCGGGCCTACGCCGCCGGCACCGACTTCAAGGCGCACGCGCGTGTCTACGTCGGCGAGGACCGCCGCGACGACCTCCTGCCCCAGGCACTGACCGCCCCGTCCTGGAACGGGGGCGTGGACGCCTTCGTGCCGTGGATGCAGGACCTCGCCGACGCCGAGCGGTTCTCCCTGGTCATCAACAACCTGGAAACCGTCAGCCCCGCCCTCGCCGCCGGCCTCGGCACCTTCCTGAAGAGCCTCATCGACGGGTGGGGCCTGCCGCTGGGCGGCGCCGAACTGGTGGCCTTCGCTGGCAACTACGCCGGCACCGCCTTCGGGATCCACGAGGGATACGAGGACGCCTTCCTCGTCCATCTCGGCCCCAATGCCAAGAACTTCTACTGCTGGCCCGCCGAGCAGTACGAGAAGCTCACCGGCAGCAAACAGCCCACCTACGGCGACTACCAGGCGCTGCTGGAGCAGGCCGAGCACTTCCTGCTGGAGCCGGGCGACGCGCTGTTCCTGCCCCGACGGGTCTTCCACGTCGGCACCCAGGACACGTTCTCCGTCTCGGTGGCCATGCCGCTGTATACCTACCCGTACGCGCAGCTCCTGCAGAGCCGCATCATCCCGGATGCCCTTGCCTCACTGTCCGGTGACGGGCCCGACGACCCGCTCAACGAACCCTCCGAGCTGGCGAACACGGCCGCCGGCCCCGACGCCCTCGCCCAGCATCTGGCAGCCGTCGGCCGCGAGTTGCTGCGCGCCGCCGCCGACCGCGTCCCCGCGGCAGCCCGCGAGCACGCCGAACAGCGGTGGTCCACGCTGCGCAGCAACGGCGGCTGGGAGCTGGTCGAGGGCGACCTCGCCCGGCAGGAAGCCGCGGAAGCCTTCGACCCCCATCAGGTCACGCCCGGCGCCAAGATCGCCCTGATCGCCCCCTACCGGGTGACCACCGTCCTCAGCGCCGACGGCGACTCCCAGGAGGTGCTGCTGCGCGGCTACCAGACCGGCATCACCCTCGACGGCACGGGCCTGGACCTCGACATCGTCACCCAGCTCAACGCCGGCACCACGGTCACCCTGCCCGACAACGGGCAGCTGCTCGCCGCCGTCCGCGACCTCGGCGCCACCGGCGGCATCCACCTCACCGCGCGCTCCACCACCACGGAGGACACCGCATCATGACCCCCGACAACTCCCTCGTGCAGGTGTTCCTCAAGGCCAACCCCGAGACCCGCATTGCGATCTCCCGCACCCTCCAAGGCAGCCTCACTGACGGCACCGTCCTCGTCGACAAGCACCTCAAACCCATGATCGACTCGGTGTACCGGCAGATCGCCGAGCTCGTGGCCCCCGGCAGGCTCACCGCGGACCAGGCGCGGATGTACCTGGAGGAGACGTCCGTCTTCGCCCGCTACAACGCCGCCTACCTCCGACAGGCATCCGCCTCCGTCGAGGGCTTCTGCCCGGCGCTCGCCCACGAGCTGTACCGCAACTTCCTGGAGGAGGGCGGCGAGCCCGGCAAGGTCCCCGCGCACTACGTCCTGTACTCCACCGCTCTGCTCAGCGACCTCGACCTCATGGTCACCGGGCACGTCCCCGCGCCCGAGACGCAGATGCTGCTGGTCCTGCACGAGCGGATGGTCAACTCCCACCAGCCCAGCGCGATCACCGGCGGCTACTACGCCACCGAGGGCGTGGCCATCGCCGAGACCGAACTCCTGCGGGACATCACCGACCGGTACGGCGAACTGACCATCGGAGCGAGCGGCAGCAAGCTCCCCAAGCTGGACCACTACTACCGTCTCCACCTCGACGACGACCACGCCGCGGCGCAGGTCGACGGCCTCAGCGTCGAGGCCGCCCATATCGAGGGCCTGGCCGACTTCCTTCGGAAGAGTGAAGTCTTCCATCTCGATCTTCCCCAGGCCCTCACCGGATTCCTGGAGATCCTCGAAGGGATGGCACAGTGGTGGGCCCAACTGGCCCACCGTGCAACGGAGATGGTCTGATGAACGCCACCCCTGACATCGTCGCCGCCGCTCAGGAGCGCTCCGGCGCCTGCCTGTGCGGACTGGTCCGCTTCACCGTCAGGGGGAAGGCGGTCTTCCCGCACACGTGCAGCTGCCCGCACTGCCAGAAGCTCGGCGGCGGGCCGATGATGTGGTGGGCCGGCTTCGAGCCGGAGAACGTCACCTGGACCGGTGGCGAGCTGACCTGGTTCACGACGTTCGAGGGGAAGGCAAAGCGGGCCTTCTGCGGCACCTGCGGCAGCCGCCTGGCAGCGATCGATATCGACGTCCCAGAGATCGGCATCGTCGTCACAGCCCTGGACGACACCACTGGACCCGACCTCATCCCTGTCAACCAGAGCTTCCGTGACAGTGCGGTGGCCTGGCTGGACCAGGTCCCGGACACCCAGCACAGCACCGTCGGCTGACACCGCCCTGTGCCCCGGGGTGGCCGGTAATCCTGACCTGCCGGCCACCCCGGACCATCCCCGGGACCCGCCCGCACAGCAACCGGCACCACCGCGTGCCCTTCTCTGCAGCCCCAGGCCCCGGGAGGCCCACCATGCTCACCCCGCATGCCACCAGCGAATACGGAGCCCTAAAGCGCGTGGCCATGCGCTACGCCGGCGACTTCACCCGCGACCTCGAAGGCCCTGGCGTCCACCCGGTCCTCACCCGGCAGATGACCACCAGCTCGTGGACGCAGTACGCGGCCCCCGCCGTGCGCGCACAGCAGGACAACCTGATCAGCCTCCTGCGCGGCCGCGGCACCGACGTCGTCCTCCTGGACCCCGCACCCGGGTGCTCGGCTCAGCACTATCCCCGCGACATCGCCTTCGTCATCGACGACGTGTTCTTCCTGGCCCGGCTGAACTCCGAGCACCGGCTCCCGGAAGCCGACGCCCTGGCCGGCCTCACCGCCGGGATGCCGAAGGTCGCCCCGCTCGCGGCCGGCACCATCGAAGGCGGCGACGTCATGCTCCATGACCAGGCGGTCCTGGTCGGTCTCAGCGAGGAGACGTCACAGGCCGGCGTCGACGCCCTCCAAAGCGCATTAGACGAGTACGGCATCAAGCGCGAGGTCGTCCCGGTCTACTTCGCCACCAGCGGCATCGTCCACTTGGACGACCACTTCAACATCGTCGCCCCCGGCACGGCGCTCATCCACCGCGGTGTCTTCCCGCCCGCCCAACTGCGCTGGTTCGAGGAACGCTTCGACCTGATCGACGTCAGCGACGCAGAAGCCCGAGCCGTCCAGGCCAACGTCCTGGCGATCGCGCCGGGCACCGTGATCGTCACCGCGGGCAGCGACCGCATCGCAGCCCAGCTCGCCGAGCGCGGCATCGAGGTCCTCATCGTGGACTACTCCGAGGTCACCCGGATCCCCGGCTCCCTGCGCTGCACCACCCTGCCACTCCACCGCGCCTGATCCACCACACACCTGTCGCCAGGTCGCCCTGCCCCCGCGAGCACCCGCCCCGACTTCTGGAGCCCTCGTGCCCGACCCGCTGCTGCCCCTGCTCCTCGCCGTCCCGGTCGTGGTCCTCGCCTGCCAGGCAGGAGGCCGCGCCGTCAGGCTGCTCGGCCAGCCCCCGGTCATCGGCGAAATCCTGGCCGGGATCCTGCTCGGCCCCTCCCTGCTCGGCTGGCTCGCCCCCAGCGTCCAACACCACCTCCTTCCGCCCTCCGTCCTGCCCGTCACCTCCGCCCTGGGCAACCTCGCCCTCCTCGCGTTCCTCTTCCTGATCGGCCTGGAACTCGATCTCCGCTCGCTGGGCACCACCCGAGGCGCGGTCGCCGCCGTCAGCCTAAGCGGCGTGCTGCTCCCCATGGCCCTCGGCACCGCCCTGGCCTCAGCGCTCTACCCGCACTTCGCACCCCCCGGGGTCAGCCGACTGCCGTTCACCCTCTTCGTCGCCGTTTCCCTGAGCATCACCGCGTTTCCGGTCCTCGCACGGATCCTCGCCGACCGTGGCCTGGAAACCACGCATCTGGGCACCTTCGCTCTGACCTGCGCCGCCACCGACGATGCCCTCGCCTGGTGCCTTCTCACCGCCGTCGTCGCCCTGTCCACCGCCGGTACCGCGCTGTCGGCCCTGACCACCCTCGCCCTCACCGCCGCCTTCGTCGCCGGCCTCATCCTCCTGCGCCCGGTACTGCTCGCCCTGCTCAAGCGGGCCGGCAGCACCTCCGACGAACTCGTCCTCGTGCTGCTCTTCGCAGGACTGTGCCTCAGCGCCTACACCACCGACCGGATCGGTGTGCACCCTGCCTTCGGCGCCTTCCTGTTCGGCGCCGTCGCACCCCGCGGTCTCGCGGCCGTGGAGCGCGGCGCCGCCCGAATCCGCGCCGTCGTCCTGCCCCTCCTTCTTCCTCTGTTCTTCGTCGACACCGGCCTGCACACCGACTTCTCCGCTCTCCCGGCCGGACAGTGGGGCTGGGGCGCGGCGATCCTGGCAGTCGCCGTCATGGGCAAGTGGGGTGGCGCGGCCTGCGCTGCCCGGCTCAGCGGCTCCGACTGGCGCTGGTCGGCCGCGGTCGGCACACTCATGAACTGCCGGGGCCTGACCGAACTCGTCGTGCTCGGCATCGGCCTCCGGATCGAGGCCATCAACGAGCAGTTGTTCACCCTGCTGGTCATCATGACCGTCATCACCACGGCCGCCACCGCCCCGCTCCTCAAACGCGTGGCCGGAGACGACCCGAGGATGACCCCGCCGCCTCCGCAAGGCGATCCAGAGCGCGACGCAGCCCGGGAGACAACCGGATGACCGCGCAACCGGACCCGGTTCTGCGGGCGGTCCTCGCCCGCCGCAGTGCCGCTCGTCTCACCGATCCCGCGCCCAGCCGCGACGACCTGGAGCGCCTCGTGCAAGCCGCGGCCACCGCCCCCGACCACGGGCGTCTTCGTCCCTGGCGGCTGGTCCCCGTGATCAACGACGAGCGGGCCCGCCTCGGCGAGGTACTCGGTGAGGCAGCGACCTCACCGGAGCAGGCCCGACGCGCCGCCGTAAAGCCGCTGCGCGCCCCGATGCTCCTGTCGATCGTGCACTGTCCGGTGCCTGACCATCCAAGAGTTCCAGAGTGGGAACAACTGGCCGCCACCGCAGGAATGGTCACCACCCTGTCGCTGCTCCTGCACAGCCACGGCTGGGGCGCGATCTGGCGTACCGGCGCGGCCGTAGAGGCTCCCCAGGTCCGCAAGTACCTCGGCCTCACCGACGGGGAACAGCTGCTGGGATGGCTGTACGTGGGAACCCGTACAAAGTCAGGAACCCTCCCAGAACGACCGCCATTCGACCCCGCAGACAGGATCACTTGGTCCGCCCACGCCAGCGAGTGAGCGCCACACACGCCGCGCTGCCTTCTAGGACACACCTGCCAGCCCCTAGCGCCAAGCCAAGCTGTCCACACCAATTCCTGTCGAAGGCCCCCGATCTGGCATCGGCCACCGAGCCATCGGCGTCGGCTCCATGACCGCGGGGCGGACTCCGGCTGCCTGCCGGGCTTCGTAACACCGCGAGTCAGCAGTCCGCCATTCGGGCGCCGACGCAGCCGTTCTCGACAGAGCACCGATCTGCCAGAGTAGAGGCATGGCGACATTCGACCGCCCGCACCGTCTGGGATTCGCGGGCATCCCAGCTCTCGGGTCGGGGCTGCTCACCACGGCCTCGTGCGCGGTGATAGGCATCCCGCCGTCGCCCTGGGCCTGGTTGGCGGCGGCGGCCGGCGGCGTGTGGGGATACTGGTACGCCACACGATGGGTAGCACCAGCCGGCCGGTAGCAAACGAGGTTCACCGACCTTCATGGACCGCGAAGGCGTACTCCGACCTCAGGGCGGGGCTCAGAAGTCGTCAAGGGGCTGGCCCGCGGTTAGCCGGTTGATGCGATCGGTGAGTCGTCGACTGGCCAGGTGACGGGAAAGCTGGACAGCGCGCCTGGTCAGTGCCGCATGCTCTGCCACCTCGCCGCGCAGCCGGGCCAGTTCGGCCTCTGTTATCAGCAGTTCCAGCGCGTCTCGAGCGCGGTCCGAAGGACACGCCGATGCCTGTTTCAGCGCCTCAAGTCCTTGATCGGCAAGACCAGCCACTACGAAGGCCCAGGCAGCCTGCCCCTCCAGCTCACGGCGGTCAAACCACTCCAGCCAACTGGGGCCGTCCGACCGCTGCGCACGGTTGAAGAGATCTCGAGCCCGCTTCACCGCTCCCACGACATGGTCAGGACGGCTATTGATCGCCCAGGCCCGGGCCTCTGTGACGCAGGCGTAGGCTTTGACCAGAGGTGGTGTGCCCTCGGCTGCCAGCACCGCGCTCCGCGCGTCCGCCAGAACTTCTTCCCGCCCGCCCTGTGTGGCGGCAAAGCGAGCCTGGTGAATGTGCACGCGAGTGATACGGGCACGGTCGCCGATCGCCTGAGCCAGACGCATCGACTGCAGGTCGTATCGCTGAGCCAGGCCGGGAAGCCGATCGTCGTAGGCCATCGACGCCATCGCAAGGACCGCGTCCACCACGCTGCCGTACAACCTCCGCCCGGTCCGAGCTGAGAAGGTGCCGGCCAGCATCGGCGTAGCATGCGTGTCCATCAGCGAAGCGAAAACGCCACGGTACGCACCGCCACCGTGCTGGGAGTCCAACCTCCCGTAGATCCTCGTGTGCTCGTCAATCAAGTCGATGTCGGCCGCGGTGACCTCGTGAGGGCCCCGTCCGCCGATGACAGTGTCTGACGGCATCACCAGTGCCTCGCGTGAGGCAGGGCCGAACACACGCGCCGAGACGGCGCTCTCGACTACGCTGCGCCGGCGCATGGCGTCAAGCGACCACAACTTGGACAACATACGCACGGCGTGCGGGACGTCCCGGTACTCAAGGGCCTGCGCCGCGATCAGGTCAGTGTCGGACGGCCAGCCCAGACTCTCGGGGGTGACGGACCGGTGGAGCGCTGTAGACAGCACATGACATGCGGCAGCTGCGAGTTCGGCACCAGGGATGGAGCCCTTGCACCACCGCGAGACCGTGCTCGGACTCACCGTGTAGGGCAGGCTCATCACCTGGCACCGCTCAGCGATACGGCGCGCGAGGCCGCTGATTGACCAGCCCAGCGCCTCCAGGTGCTTGTGTAAGACCTCGTTTCGCCCGTCGCTCTCTGATCGCACGCGCATCATCGTGTCGCCCCCCGCATCGGCGTCCAGCAGAGGGCGGCACCGGGGCGGAAGGGTCTTCGTGCCTTGCTGATCATGAAGCGGCTACCGAAGTCGCAGGCGGGGAAAGCTGGCAGCCCTGCGCAGCGGAGTCAAAGCGCGTAATGCAGTCCCAGTCCAAGCCGGTCTTGCCGACCAGGGCGGCGGTGTGCAGGTCGTCGATGACGGCGTAGTCCTCGATGTCTTGAGGCATAGGTGGTAGGTCCGTCCGATCTCGGTGTGCTGCGGCAGCCTCGCCCTCGTGCAGGCTTGGTCCTACGTGCCCTGTCACCGCTCTCCCTTCTTCTCTTCCCTCGTGACGGACGGGTGCGGGACGGACGGGAAGATCCGTCCGTCCCGCACCGCTAGGTCGGCCGGCTTACGTGGCGCTGCAGGCGCTGCCGCAGGCATCGCCCGTGCCGCACGGCAGGACCGTCTCGGTTGCTGGTGTGCCTTTGATGAAGGTGATGTCGAGCCTGAACGGGACGGTCGACTCGGTGGTCACCTTGCCCCGCGTCTTCAGACGGCTGCGGGCCGCTCCTTCTGGTGGGACTTCGCGGCCTGGTCCAGGACCTCGGTGAAGCGCTTGGCGCGCTCGTCGCCCTGGGTCTCCTGGGCACGGAGGATTCCGAACCGGTCCCAGTACCTCCTGCAGACGTCGCTGCTCATGACCAGCGAGGCGTAGAGCGGCAGTTGTCCGTCGCGGACGAAGCCGAGGCGGTCGCGCCGGCCGAGGGCGCACAGGAGCTGGTTGGCATTCAGAAGCTGCATGTACTCCTCGACGTCCATGTCCTCGGGCGCCCAGAGCTTGGCGAGGTCGGGGTTGGTGGACAGCCGGTCCAGCCAGTCGAGCTGGTTCCGGGTGACGATCGCGTCGTTCTGCTCGGCCTGATGCCGCGCGCTCTGCCCGAGCCGGGCGGCACTGGCCAAGGCGGTAGTGAGGGAGACAGCTGCGCCGGCAATGAGGACGGCGGTGGTGAGCTTCATGAATCGACGGTCCTTTCTCAGGGGGGGGGTGTGGATCCTGCGTGAGCTGGAAGACGTCATCAGGTCAGGCGAAGCGTGGGTGCGCCGGTACGGACGGATGAATAGGCCGCTGCGGATCCGGGCGGCCGGTGTTGGCCGCGTGTAGGTCGTAGACCTCGCGGACGAGGGCTCCCAGGCAGGCCGCGCGCCAGGTCTGCTCCCACCTGTTGGAGGGTTGTTCTGCGAGCGCAGTGGCGGCGAGTCGCCGGATGGTGGTCCGTGCGTCGCGGTCTCGCGGGTGCTCGTGCAGGTTCCGTATGGCCTGCGAAGCGAGGTGTGCCCCGGCGGTGACCAGAGTGCCGGAGAGGTCGTGGGCCTTGCCGGGGTCCGGCAGGGTGCGGCTCGACCACGAGGTGTGTGTCTGGCTGCATGCCGCGAGGATGTCCTTGCCGGTCAGCTGGAGGCGGGGACGGGCATGGCGGTTCAGTTCGAGGATGAGGTCGTCGAGGCTGGTGGGTGCGGCCACGGAGAAGGGTGGGGAGGGGTGCACGAGGGTGCGTCGGCCGCGTTCGGTGATCAGCACCTGCTGGTCCGCGAGCAGGCGAAGCGCACGGGAGACGTCGGGGGTTGAGGAGACCAGGCTCCGTGCCAGGGGCTGTACGGGGGTCAGGGCCGAGTTCGGCGGGTAGACGCCCGACTGGATGAGGAAGCGCAGCCACGTGGCGATCTGCTGGGGGCGGTCCTCGGGCATGGAGGATCCGGCTACCCGGGCTCGCTTGGAGGGGCTGATGGTGATCAGCCCTTCGCGTTGAAGATCCTGCAGGGCCAGGTCGACGCGCTCGACGGTGGGAGCGCCGGTCTCGGTCGCGATGCGGGTTGCCGCCAGCAGGCTCCCGGGCGGGTAGGTGCCGCTGCTGATGGCGTGGCGTACCCGGTCGGCGATGTCGCCCGCGCTGGGTCCGGGTCGCTCGGCCTCCATCAGGGCATGCAGCAGGCGGCGTGCGGCACTGACCAGCGCGACGAGGTCGGGCCGGGGCAGGCACGTGCCGCTGGGACGGCGAGCGGCGCTGATCATCGCGCGCCAGTGCGTCTGGTGGGAGGGCGAACGTTCTGCTTCGCCCATCCGCTGCTCTGCGAGCGGAAGCCAGGGCTCCACCGTCTTCCAGATCGTCTCGCGGTCGCGGTCGATGCCCGCAATGGTCTGACCGGTGAACTGGGTGGCCGCCCGCCGCAGCGAGGTGAGGGAGGTCCTCAACTGCAGGTACTGCGGCGTGGGCTCCGATCCTTCGGCTCGGCTGGATCTACGGGTGCTGGGCGGGACGGTCATGTTGCTCCGAAGGCAGAGTCGGGGCGTGAGGGGCTGGCCGGGAGGCCGGCGTTGTGGCGAGGGGTCGGGCACTAACGGAGGGCAAGGCTTGGGCTCATGTGGTGGGGCGGAAGAGTGAGGTCTTGTCGGCGAGTCGTTCGGACCACTGGATGGGCGGTGCGCCGAGTTCTGTTTCGGCCAGGCGTTGGCGCTGGACTTCACCGGTTCCGGCGGGGGCGTAGGTGTGCTGGATGTCCCGCCACAGCCGCTGGAGGGGGTAGTCCGTTCGCAGGGCGTGGGCGCCGTGCAGTTCCATGGCGTCCTGGGCGGATTCGACGGCCCATTTGTGGTTGAGGTACTTGGAGTTGATGAGCACGTCGTCGCAGCCCTGGCCTTGGTCCAGCAGGAGCGCGGCGCGGTGGGCGAGTTCGCGGCAGGCCATCAGGCGCGCTTTCATGCCGCCGACCCGGTCGCGCAGGACGGGAAGGTCGGCGAGAGTGCCGCTGTAGCGGCGGCGTCGTTCAAGGAAGCGGGTGGTGCATTCCATGATCGCTTCGTGGATGCCGAGGGACAGCGCAGCGAGGTTGGGCCGGCCGTAGAGGATGCTGCTGCTGTAGGCGATGTCCTTGCCGTCGCCTACTTCGCCGATCACGTTGGCCTCGGGTACGCGCACGCCGTCGAAGGAGAGCCGGCCGAAGCTGAAGCCGTGCAGGCCGAGGGCGGGCTTGTGCGGTTCGACGGTCAGCCCCTTGCGGTCGTCCTCGACGAGGAAGGCGGTCAGGGCGCGCGAGCCGGCTGTGTCGGCGGACGCGGTGCGGGCGATGACGCAGTGGACGTGGGCGAGGTGGCTGTTACCGATGTGTACCTTCCTGCCGTCGATGACCCAGTCGCTGCCATCACGGCGGGCGGTGGTCTCCATGCCCAAGACATGGCTGCCGGCTTCCTCCTCGGTCACCGCGATCGACAGCAGCGTCTGACCGGAAGCGACCCGGGGCAGCACGAGAGCCTTCTGCTCGTTGCTGCCGAAGTGCACGAGCACCGATACCGGCAGTTGGCTCGCCTGCAGAATGGCGCCGGCCGCGCCCGAGACCCGCGCCATGCTCTGGATCATGAGCGTCTTGATGAGATGTCCCGCGTGCATGCCGCCGTACTCGCGGGAGATCGTGGCTCCGAACCAGCCCTGCTCTGCCATGAGCAGGGCCAGGTCAGGCTCCACGTCGTGCGGGCAGGACTCCATACGCTGGACTCGCGGGGCGACTTCTGCGGCGGCGAACTCGTCGAAGTGCTCAACGAGGGCTTCATAGTCCGGCACGAGGTCCGGAGTCGTGGACGACATCGTGGGCATCACTGTCTCCCTCTCGGGGTGGTGCTCGCGGGTGGTGCGGCCATGCGCAGCGGTGCCTCTACTGCGGCGCGTTACGCAGGGAGAGGGCGTCCCCCACGAGGCCCGCGTGGTGCCCGACGAGCTGCCAGTGCTCTCGGGCCGCGGAGCGCGGAAGCGGCTCGGGGCCGATGACGCAGATAGTGCCCAGCACCGTGTTGGTGTGCCGGTCGATGAGAGGGGCGCCGGCGTACCAGCGCACCCCGAACTCGTCGATCACCGGGTTGCTGGCGAACTCGGCGTAAGCGAGGGTGTCGTACAGGACGAAGGGCTGTCGCAGGACGGCGACGTGCGGGCAGAAGCCGTGGGTGTAGGGCATACCGCGCCCCAGCAGGGGCAGGTCGCTGCCGGTCGGGTTGGCCACGCCGACGAATACCTGCTCGTGCTCTCCGAACAGGTTGACGATGCCGTAGGGGGCACCGGCCTCATCTGCCAGCGTCCTGGCGAAAGCGTCGAGCGCGCCCACGGGAGGAGCGGCCGGGTCGAAACCGGCCGGCAACTGCGCCCCCCAGTCCAGACCTTGGTCCGGGGTGAGCAGGGCAGACGGCCGGCCGAATCCGGGGCCGGGGGTGTCGTTCACAGGGGGGCTCCTTGGGATACGCGCGTGGGATTGCGTTTGCGGGACAGTGCGCGTTCGACGAGGTGGGACAGCACGTCGGCCACGGAGGCGGTGCTACGGGCGTCGCAGAGCAGAACCGCCACTTCGTCGGGCAGCTCCAGGGCGGCGCGAACTTCGTCCGGGGTGTAGTGGTGGGCGCCGTCGAATTCGTTGACCGCGACAAGGAAGGGCGTTTGGTGGTCCTCGAAGTAGTCGACCGCGGGCCAGCATTCCTCGAGCCTGCGGGTGTCGGCGAGGACGACAGCGGCGACGGCTCCCCGGGTCAGCTCGTCCCACATGAAGAAGAAGCGGTCCTGGCCGGGAGTGCCGAACAGCAGCAGGACCACGTGTGCGGGTGGGGGGAAGGTACGGCGTCCGAAGTCCATGGCCACGGTGGTTCCCGTCTTGCCGGCCAGGAGGGAAAGGTCGTCAACGCCCGCGGAGGCGGCCGTCATCAACGCTTCGGTGCGCAGCGGCGCGATCTCCGAGATGGCACCGACGAATGTCGTCTTGCCGACGCCGAATCCTCCCGCCACCACGATCTTGAGCGCGGCGGGAGCGGTGTCAGCACGAGGGGGCGGGCTCGACGGCGAGATTGCGGAGTCCCTCAAGGACGGCCTCCAGGAGTGAGGTCTCGGCGGGGGCGCTGGGGCTTGATGCAACGGTGATCAGGGCGCCGGCGTCGATGAGCCGGGACAGGATGACTTTGGTGATCTGCAGGGGGACCTCGATCAGGGCGGCGATCTCGGCGACCGTCGTCGGCTGTCCCCGGCACATCTCGATGGCACGCTGGGTTTCCGGCCCGAGGGTGATGGCCACTCCGGTGTCCTCGGCGACCAGCATCGTCTGCACTTCCAGTGGATGACTGGGAGTCGTCTGGCCGTCGGTCAGGACGTAGAGGCCGGGAACCTCGGCGTCCTCGCATGTCCATGCCTGACCGCCGAAGTCCTCCACGTCACTGGCCGGCACCGGGGTGCGTTCCGCTGACACGGGCCTGCGTGCTCAGCCGTTCCCCCATCCGCTTGATGGTCTGCACCATCTCGTAGGCGACGGCGCCCTCGTCCCCATCCCTCGTGGTCCACACCCCCAGGACGCTTTCGACGCTCAGCGACACCTCCGGCGCGGTGCGTCCGGCGCGCATCGCGAGCGCGGAGAAAGTCTTGTGCTTCATCAGGACCTGTTCCAGGTCCCGGCCCGTGCTGCCGTTGAGCTCGGCGACACCGTGCGCAACGCCGTGCATGCCAGAGATGACCGCGGCCATCCGGTCGGCTTTCGTCTCGGCTTCCTTCTCGTCGCTGTCCAGGCCCGCATAGGCCAGAACCAGGCCGTCCTGCGAGGCCAGTACCACTCCCACCACATGGGGCAGGCTGACCAGCGGCTCGAACAGCCAGCCCAGGACCTGCCCTGGCCGCCTCGTGCTCGTCTCGTCGGTCATCGAGAATCTCCGTATCTCCGTACCGGGTACGGTCGGCGCCTCAGCGAACCGGGCGCAATGCGTGGGGGATTGAGGCCGTAGTTCTCTAGTCCGGGGGATGGTTCGACGGCCCTGTCGCACGGAGTTGTGGAGCGTCGGCGCTCCAGTCCTGCTCCGCGCGGCGGGCCGCTCCGGTGATGTTGGACACGAAGTCCGCCTGGGGCGGGGCGGGCGGTTCCTCGCGCGGCGCTTCGACGACGGCCTCCTGGCGGGGTTCCTGCCGCTTGGGCCGCTGGGGAAGCACCGGTCTCCCCGGCGGGGTACTGCCTGCCGAGGCCATGTGGCCGACTGGGGCAGCGGCCCTTTCCGGTGTGCGCACCGGCGCCTGCCGGGGCCCGGTAGCAGCCGAGTCCCCTGCCACCGCGTTGCCCGGGCGAGTTCGGTTCACTGCCCGCGGCCGTGGACCACCGCGGGCCGCGCCGGCGCTGGGAGAAGCCGGGAGACTGCCGACCCGGTGTCCGCGCACGGGTTCGGCCTGGCCCGGCTGCTCCAGCAGGCTCCAGGGCACCACGACGAGAGCTGTTGTACCGCCGGTTATGTTGCTGCGCAGCTCGACTTTGATGCCGTACCGGCGGGCGAGCTTGGCGACCACCAGCAGTCCTACCTGGCGCTGCCTGAGCCGCTTGGACAGGTCCGAAGCCTGCGGGTCGGCCAGCAGACGGTTGGATTCGTGCAGCAGGTCGTCGTTCAACCCCCAGCCACGGTCCTCGACCTCCACGGCCAGCCCTGCGCGTACCGGCTCGGCCCGCAGGAGAACCTTCGTCTCGGGCGGCGAGCACAGCGTCGCGTTCTCGGCCAGCTCGGACAGAATGTGGATCACATCGGGGCCTGCGACACCAGGAACCTGGGCAGGCACTTTAGGCAGAGGGATACGTACCCGCGCGTACTTCTCGATCTCTGCTGCGGCTCCGCGCAGCACGTCCAGGACCGGGACCGGCTGTGCGACCTGCCGCGACTTCGTCCCTCCCAGCACGGCCAGGCGACCCGCCGACCGGCGGATGCGCCGCAGCAGGTTGGCCAGATCGAACAGCGTGTGCAGCTCGTCGGGATCCGACACGTGCTGCGTTCGCTCTGTCACGATGCCCAGGGCGCGCACGACGAGCGTCTGAAGGCCACCTGCGAGGTAGACGAGCGTCGACGCCAGCTCGACCTGCCTCCGGTTCATCACCGCATTCCAGGCTGCTTCGTTGGCCCCGATCAGGACAGTCTCCACCTCGCGCCACGGGTCATTCGACGCCACGGCCGGCACCCTTGCGCCGAAGTTCGGACGCTCGGGCTGCTCGCCGCGATCGAGCTGTTCCAGCAGCACGCTGATGGTCGCCTGGCCGCCCTCGGCCTGTGACTTGTAGCGGCGTAGCCAGCCCTGGGCCCGGTCGTCGTGGATGGTGCGCTGCTGGTGCAGCTCGGCCGCCATCCTGATGGCCAGGCGGTCGAAGACGACGATCACACCGCCGCATCCCAACGCGGCGGCGGGCACCAGCCATCCCGCAGGAATGCCACCGAGCGCGTGGGCAGCCCACGCCGAGGACAGCACCACCCCGGTGAGAACTGGGCCGAGCACCATCAGCCGCAGCCGACCCCTCAACCCCTTCTCACAGCTGAGGGGCTCAGCCCCGCGTCCACGCCGACGATGGCTTACTGGACGCGGGTATGACTGATCAGACATGGGTGACCTCGCGGAACGTGGCCTTGGCGGGCAGGAAGGGACGTCCGGCAGCGGCTCGCCGCCGAGAACAGGACTGGCCGTGAGAGGACTTGGGTGGGGAAGGCCGCCGGGGCACGCGCACCAGGTCCCCGCCGACGGGGGAGACGGCGTACGGTCTGGGCCCACGAGGATGCCCCGACGGCCGGTCTGTGGGTGGATCTCGCTGATCGTCTCGGCCACCGTCGGCACCACATAGCTGATGCCCGAAGGGTTCCGCGTGCCCGACGGATGGAGAGTCTGCGCAGCTGGTGACCACACATTGGGTTCGGGCGCGGCAAAGGCGGGCCGTCATACCGGCTGAGCCGGGAAACAGGGCGGGCACGGTGTCCTCCGGGGCGCAGACTTGTCGTCTTGCGTCATGTCCGCGACGCCCGGGTGACCGTTTCCGGCCTTCCATGATTTTAGCGGAAAACCAGAGAAGTAAGCGATGGTCCGGCAGTGTTCGGGGCCAGTGAGGACGGGCGCAGAGCACGACCGCGCTACCGGTCCTCCCACGCTGTGGTGGCACGCTCTGATGAAGGTCAAGCTCACTCATGCCGACCCTGCTTCCGCGCCATGCCCACGTACGACGCGGCCTGAGGATGCATCGGGTATTCCAGCGTCATCGTCTGGGGCTTGGCCAGCCCTGGTGGAACGAGCTGCCAGCCTTCGAACACCGACATGATCTGCTCTTTCGTCCGCGGATAGACGGAGCAGCCGGCGCCCGTCATCAACTTGGCCGTCTTGCGTGCGGGCTTTCCGGCGAAGTCGGCCGTGGCATGCGTGAGTACGAGGGCACTGCCCGATGCGGCGACCTGCTTGTACGCGTTGACGAGCGCGGCAAGGCGGTGGGCCGGCGTGTCGTTGACGTGGTGGAGAACGCCGCCGAAGAGCAGGATCACGGGCTCCCGCCAGTTGATCGTCTCCAGGATCTCTCGCGACGCCAGGACGGTTTCGGGCTCGCTGATGTCGGCCCGCAGATGGGCGACAGCGGCCGGCGCGCTGGCCTTCACCAGTGCCCTGGTGTGGGCGTGCACCACCGCGTCCTGGTCGATGCACACCGCTCGTGCGTTCGGATGGACGCCGGTGATGACGTCCACGGGGTTGGGGGAGTGGGGCAGTCCGCAGCCGAAGTCGACCAGCTGCCGAACGCCGGCGATGGCGAGGGCCTGGACCATCAGGAGCACGTACCTGCGCTCGTGACGGACAGCGCTCGGCAAGAACGGCATCCTGGCGACGGCCTGTTGAGCCACGTCACGGTCGATGGCGTGGTTGTCCCGCCCGCCGAGCAGGTAGTTGTGGATCCGGGCGCTCGATGCTCCGTTCAGTGAACTGGTCGGCAGCGCGTCGGGGACTCCGGGACCGGACGGGATCATCGCCGGGTGGTCAGGACGCATGAGGCTCCGCCCCCTGGGTGGGCAGAAGGGCGTCGGGAAGGCGCCAGGACGAGCCGTCGGGCGTACCGAGCCACAGGGTGTGTTCGGTTTCCGTGATGGTCACACCGAGTTGCTGAACCTTCGGTTCCCCGGCCGCATGCCACTGGGCCAGGGCGTCGAACATGACGGCGCCGAGAGCACGTGGCCCCCACTCGTGGACGGTGCCCGGGCCGCACAGGAAGACCACCGCCCTCGACGCCCGGTGGTCATGAACACGGAGACGGTCGGCGACTTCCCCTTCGAACTCCGTGGTGCCCCGCACGACCTGCATCCTCAGGTCAGGACTAAGGAGACCGGCGAACAGACGCGCGTCGGGCGACAGTGCCGCCCGCGTTGCGTCCGGGGCCTGCGAGGTCCGTGGGGACGCTGGCGACTCGATGAAGGGAGCGTCGGCGGGGCGCTGGTTGCGCAGCCACAGTGCCTGCGGCGCCGGTCCGGCATGGAAACGACCACTGGCCGACAGGCCGTCTCGTGCCACCCGCAGGGCGAGCAGCGTGCTGGAGCCGCTGAGGCCGGTGCGGACCGGCAGACACAGCCGGCCACCAGGGCGAACTCGGGTCACCCATTCCCACGGAACGCGTCGCACAGCACGATGGGCAAGGAGCCCGTCGAACGATCTCGCCGGCCCAATAGCCCCGGCCTGCAGCTCGCTCACCACCTGTACCCGCGGGTAGCGTGCCAGGCGTTGTTGTGCGCCTGCGGCGAGGCGCATGGTGTCTGCGGCCGTGACGACCGCACCGCCCTGGAGGTGATGGTCCAGCAAGGCCGCCGTCCAACCACTGTCCGTGCCGATCTCGGCGATGGCCATACCCGGGGTCAGTGCGAACGCGGCCAGACGCGCGGCGACGTCCTGTTCCGCGGGCATCACGCCCGTGACGATGCCGGGGCCGCCCTCCTGACCGTCATCAATATCGAAGACGACTGCTTCGGCGCGGTGGATGAACTTAGCCCAGTCGCCCGCGTTCTTGTTCCTGTCCACCCGGCGCCAGCGCCCGCCGCGGTGGGTGCGGATCACTGCGGGCGCGAAGTCCTGCCGACGATCGCATACGAACGCGTCTCCCGCATGCCGGTGGACGCCACCGCTGTCCGGCCGCGGACTGCCGATCTCTGTGCGGGCGTTCATGAGGGGCCTGCCACAGAGGTCACGTCGCGAAGAGCTTCACGGCCAGCCGCTGGGCCGAGGAGGCCGAACTGCCAGCCGCGTGTGACCGCGTGCGCGGCGGTGGAGGCGCCCAGCGCGCGCAGCGTGCTCCGAGCGTCCTTACGCACGTCGGACAATCGGCGCCGTTCGCCGTCAGCCATCTGCTCGACGGTCTTGCCGGCCGCGAGTCCATCCAGGATCACGCGCTGCCCGTCAGACAGATGGACCTCACGACGCAAGAGCACCGGGGTGTCCAAAAGTTGCTGCCGGTAGGCGAGTTCCACTATGGCGGCACGCTCGACGGCCCCGAGCCTTCGGCCGATCCGGACGACGTACGTCTTCACGGTGCGCTCGGACACGCCCATATGGGACGCCGTCTCCGCGGTCGTCTTTCCCAGGGCGATGCCCAGCAGGGCATCCCGTTCCTGAGGGGAAAGCGGCGGTGTGAGGGTCCCGTCCGGGGCCGGCATGGTCATACTCCTTCAGCGTTCTGGTGAGGCACGGTCTTGGTGAGGTGGCTGCTCACCCGGGTTCTGCTCGCGGCAGTGGTCTACGGCCCGGTGTAGAGCTGCACGACGAGGGCGGTGAGGCCGAAGTGGGCAGGCTGATAGCGGCGGCGAGCAAGACAGCGCCCCAGTGCAGGCGAGCCTGCCGAAGACCGAGCCGGAACCACCCTGGAGGGGCCTCATCGCCCCGTCGGGCCTCCTGCTTCGGCGCGGGTGCAGAAACAGAGCGAATCAGGTCAGGGTGAGAACCGAGACGGGGCCGGGTCATGCCGATCCCTGCTCGGCTCGCTGTGATGCTCCGCGCGGCGCAGGAACAACCTCAAGGCGGGTGCGGGAGCGCGGGTGCACGCCCGACTGCTTCCACGACCCTGCTCTCCGCATGCCCTCACGGACGCGCATCGAGTCAGAACCAGCCCCCGAGTCAAGCTGCTGAAGCAGGAGCGCAGACCCGATCACTCCGATGTGGCTGTACGCCTGCGGGAAGTTACCCAGTTGCCGGGCGGTCGCGGTGTCGTACTCCTCGGCGAGCAGACCGAGGTCGGTGCGCAGGGCCAGGAGCCGGTCGAAGAGAGCGCGGGCTTCGTCCAGACGGCCGGTGAGCGCGAGCGCGTCGACCATCCAGAACGAGCAGAGCAGGAAGGTCCCTTCGTCACCGTCCAGGCCGTCGAGCCCGACGCGGTCGCCGGCGGTCGGGTAACGGCGTACGAAGCCCTCCGGGGTGGACAGCTGCTGGCGCACCGCCTCCACGGTCCCCAGCACACGAGGGTCGTCCGGCGGCAGGAATCCCACCCGGGGGATCAGCAGCAGGGCGGCATCGACCTCCTGCGATCCGTAGGACTGGGTGAAGGTGTTGCGGACCGGGTCGAAGCCGCGCGTGCACACCTCGTGGTGGATGGCTTCGCGCAGGTCGGTCAGAGCGGACAGGCCAGCGTCCAGGGCGCCGGCCTCGACCAGACGGATCGTCCGGTCGACCGCGACCCAGGCCATGACCTTGGAGTGCACGAAGTGGCGTCGCTGCCCGCGGATCTCCCAGATGCCCTCGTCAGGCATCTGCCACCGCTCGGCGAGGTGCTCGACCAGCCGCTGGTGCAGGACGGCAGTGTCACCGCAGCGGGCGACCCCGCCGAGGTGCGCGAGATACAAGGTGTCGATCACGTAGCCGTACACGTCGAGCTGCAGCTGGTCCGCGGCTCCGTTGCCGATCCGGACCGGGACCGAGTTCTCGTAGCCGGGCAGCCACCCCAGCTCCCGCTCCTGCAGATCCCGCTCCCCGGTGATCCCGTACATGATCTGCAGGTTCTCCGGATCGCCGGCCACGGCCCGCAGCAGCCATCGCCGCCACGCCTCTGCCTCACGCTGGTATCCCGTCCCGAGTAGGGCGCCCAGGGTGGTGGAGGCGTCACGCAGCCAGGTGTAGCGGTAGTCCCAGTTCCGGCCGCCGCCGATCTCCTCCGGCAGCGACGTGGTCGGCGCGGCGACGATGCCGCCGCTGGGCGCGTACGTCATCGCTTTCAGGGTGATCAGCGACCGGACAACGGCTTCCCGGTACGGGCCGTTGTAGGTGCACCGGCTCGCCCAGTCCACCCAGATTGCAAGCGTCTGGGCGAGCGCGGTCTCGGGTTCCGGGACCTCCGGCGCGGCCCCGTGCGAGGGGCCCCAGCTCAGGACGAACGCGACGCTCTCGCCTGCGGTGACCGTGAACGAGCTGACGATCGCCCCGTCCTTTTCACCCTGCCCCGTCGACGTGTCGAGCCACAGAGCGTCTCCGCCGGCCTCGGCGATCATGCGCCCGCCCAGCTCATGGATCCACGGGCTGACCCGGCCATATCCAGGACGGGCGCGCAGCGTGGAGACAATCGGCACCTCGCCGGACACCCCCTCCACAATGCGGATCACCTGAGGTGCTCCGTCCCGCGGCGGCATGAAGTCGGTGACCTTCGCGCTGCCGGTGGGCGTCGTCCACACCGTCTGCAGCACGAGGGACTCGCCGACGTAGCCCCGTTTGGCCTTCACATCGGTGTTCTCGAACGCTGCGGCCGGTGCTATCCGCCACGCCCCGTGCTTCTGCGTACCGAGCAGCGCAGTGAAGAGGGCGGGCGAGTCGAAGCGCGGCAGACACAGCCAGTCGATCGAGCCGTCATCACAGACATGGGCACTGGTCTGCATATCGCCGATCAGGCCGAACTGCTCGATACGCGGAAGACGTTTCATCGTGTGGGTCTCCGTTAGGCCCCGCGAATCCGGGGATAGCTTCAGGGCCGCCGAAACGGCCGGCGAACTGTTGACGAGGCGAGTCACCGGTGCTCAACCGGACGGGGGCGGCGGCTCAACCCGAGTCGGCGTGGGTTCTCCGCTCGTCGGCGGGGATTTCCTCGAGCGATCACCGCGAAGAATCAGCCACGCCGTGGGACCGAGGATTAGGACGATCAAGACCGCCCCGGTGACGGTCATGTCCGAGGCACCCACGCGGCCAGAACCAGACAGGCCAAGAGCGTGGTCGGGGGCGAGGTAGTGGTCTGACTCAAGCCGCAGCCCTCGCGTCCCGGAACTCGCACCACGTTTCCTTGCCGCTGCTCTCCCACGCGTCCGCCATCGCGTCGACAAGCTGGATTCCGCGACCGGATTCATGGTTGGGCCCCGCTTGCTTGAGTACAGCTGGGGCCGGGCTGTGGTCGGTTACAGATACGCGCACCACGTCGACAGTCACACCGATCCGGAGCGAGACTTCGCCCTCACCGTGAACCACGGCGTTGGTGACCAGCTCCGAAACCGCCACTTCGACGAACCCCGCCACCGGTTGCGTAACACCGCACCGCCGCAGGAACGCCCTGGCTGTCTGCCGTATCTCCCCAACTGCGCTGAGTTCAGGGAGAAACGCCGCCTGACAGGCATGGGATGTCGTCGGCAAGCTGGCTCTCGCTGACGTGCTGCGCGTGTCCTCCTGAACCGACGTCACGCCGGACACGGCTGCTGTGGCCGCAGAGTTTCGGGTGCTCCCGCCGGGCGGGGTCTCCTCTTGGAGCCTGGTCATGGGGCTATCGCATCGCTTGGCGACGCCATCGACCAGGGGAATCCCGAGGGGGAAAAATCTGTCAAGGGGGAAACTGAGGGGGGAGATGAGGCCATGATTGGCTTCCGCCCACCAACAGAGGTCACACTCATGCCAGATCCGTTCGCCGACCTGCTCATCCGGTTGCGGAAGGATGCGGGCCGGTCGCAGGAGAAGCAGGCAGACGCGATCAACGCTGTCTCCGGCCGGGACACCATGACCCGCCGAGAGATCAGCCGCTATGAGAACTTCGAAAACATCCCCACAAATCACACAATCGGCCATATCGCGGCGGCCTGTGGTGTCCCCTTCGAGGATCTACAGCGGGAGGCTCAGGCTGCCCGCGCTCGGAAGCGAACGGGGCAAACCAATGCAGGAGAGGGTGAGGAGGACGTGAAGCGTCGCACGCTGCTGGGCGGCGCCGTTGTGAGCGTGAGCGCGGCTGCCGAGCCTTGGGGGCGCCTCGCCTTCGCCCTCAGCAGGGGGGCCAAGATCGATTCGCCCTCCGCCGTCGCGCTCATCGACCGAGCCGCTGAACTGCACGTCCAGGAACTCAACCTCAGCGCCCGCCGGCTCCAAAGTAGGGTCGAGTCGCATCTCGACGCGATTACTGCGGCTCTGCCCCGTGCGGGCGAGCACGAACGGGCTCTCACCATCGCCGCCGGAGAAACCGCAGCCCTGGCCGGTTGGGTGGCCTGGGATCTGGGCGAGCAGGACAAAGCCGATGCCTACTACGAGGTCACGTCGCAGTGCGCGGCGATAGCCGGGCACCCTCCCCTCCGAGCGCTGGCCCTGACCTACAGCAGCTATGGCGCCTCGACGCCGAAGGCCAAGCTGGAGATCCTCTCCCAAGCGGCCAGCGACGTGCGAGGCCACGGCAATGCGACCGCGGCGGCCTGGATCCTCGGCAGGCACGCGGAGGAAGCTGCGGCAGCCGGCGACGAGGCGGGGGCGCTCCGGGCGCTGGAGCGAGCACGCTTCGCCTACGACTTTGCGGATCACACCAGCGAGCAGGCGTGGGTCCGGTTCGTGACCCCGTACCGAATGGACTCGTTGGCCCTCTCCGTATACGGGCAGTTGAAGCGATCAGAACTCACCGAAACAGCCGAGAGCGCAATAGACCGCCTCGGAGATGAACTCCCGGACGGCGGTGTCGTAGTCCTCGGCGACCTCGCCTCGGCCCTGCTGCGTGGAGGTGACGTCGATCAAGGCGTCTACGTGTCACGCCAGTTCGCCTCAGCGGCGCAGGCCAAGCCCAACACGATGGGCAAGGACCGCGCAGCGACTATCGCCGCGTCGCTTCCCGACAGAGAGCGAGAACTCGCCCTTCACCTCCGGCGGTTCGTGTCCTGAGCCCGCTCGCGTGATGCGTCGGAAGGCTAAGGACGCGAACGCCGTCGGACAGCCCGTCGCTCGTCAGTCCCGTGTCGTCTCATCTACAACCCAGGACAGGTACGCCTCGGACCCGCCGGTCACGGGCAGCGTGACCCACTGGGGAACGTCGTACGGGTGCCTCTCGTGCAGCCACGCCTCCAGCGCCGGGAGACGGTCCGCCGTCGTCATATACGAGATCCGCCACTCCTGCGCCGTCTCGACCTTTTCCTTCCACCAGTAGAAGGCGGTGATCGGCGCATCAATGTGAACGCCCGCTGCCAGCTTGCTCTCGACCGCCCCCCGCGCCAGTGCTCTTGCCTGCTCCTCGTCGGCGGTGGTCGTCTGCGCGATCACGATGTCGTAGGCCATGCAACTACCTCCCCAGCTCGGTTACCACGACCTTATCCAGCGGTCAGAGGCAATCCGAAAGTCGGTCGCTGCTGGTGAAGCCGGATTGTTCGGCGAGGGCACCTGCTGCAACGAGGTCATCGCCGCGAGCGTGCCGTCCACGCACGTACTCAGACGCGTTCTCCAGGTCAGAACCCGAGTGCGCGGCAACCAGCCTGCTGTTACTCACTTTCGGGTGACGGCCCGGCCCCTTGCGGGGTGGCGCAGCGTGGCAGAGAGATGCCTCGCCTCAACCCCCGCACGGCCTGTCCGCCTGTCAGCGCGTCAACATCACGCAAGGGCGATATAGATGGATGTTACATCCGAGAGTTACGGAAAACCTGACAACAGGTAATAGAGGTCATGTTTTCCCCTCATCTCCTCCACGGCGTGGACAGAGTGTGCGGGCGGCCAGCCGGCCGTCACCGACACACGACACCCGACTGCCCGGGCAGCCCGCAGGGGCCCCTCCGGAGGTCGGTGTCCGCACCATAAGGGGACCTCTTGTCCGCTTCCGTTTCTGTCACCGCTCGCCGTATCGCCGCCGCCGCGCTCGCCGCCGGTGCTCTGGTCTCGGTGGTCACGCTGCCGGCGTCCGCCGCCGACCACCGTCCCGAGCGGTCGAAGGTGGAGATCTCCGACGTCCAGTACGACTCCCCCGGCCGTGACGATGGCTCCAACCGCTCCCTGAACCGTGAGTGGGTGGAAGTCACCAACACCGGCCGCCGCACCGTCAACCTCGACGGCTGGACCCTGAAGGACGAGGACGGCCGCACCTACACCTTCGACCACTACCGCCTGGAGGGCCGCGCCACGGTCCGCATCCACACCGGCCACGGCCGCGACACCGACACCGACCTGTACCAGGACCGCCGCCGGTACGTCTGGGACAACCGCTCCGACACCGCCACACTCCGCAACGACCGCGGGCGTTTCGTCGACGACGAGTCCTGGGGCCACCACGGTGGTGGCCACCACCGCCGCTGACCCAGCACCGCGTGCGTGAACTGACCACTCCACCCACGCCCCGATAGAACACTGACGCACCCGGCCAGGAAGGCCGGGTGCGTCAGTGTTTGGCGGTCAGGGACACCCGAAGGGACAAAGAGCTCCATGGGCAGGAAGAAGGCCGGTCCGCACGGCAACGCCAGGCCAGAGAAAGTCCAGCCGATTCAAGCACGCGTCCGGCAAGCCCGTGCGCATGTACCGCCGCTACCACGCGCCACTGGCGCCCCTCAGACTCACGTGATCATCCCCAACCCATCGCGAGAACGACGGAGCCCTGATAGCCCCTCCAGACTAGAGTCCCAGGTGGCAGGCTCGCTCCATGGCAGATGACGTTGTGGGGAGCCAGGTCGCCGACCTTCGGGCCGAGTGCGAACAACAAGCCCGGAAGAACCGCTTCCGCCGGCAGTTCTGGCGGTTCACTCATGCCGCGCTTGGACTTCCGGCTGCCGTGCTGGCCGGGATCTCGGGCGCAACGGGGCTCTCTTCTGCAGATGCCCGTATCCCGGCGGCCGTACTAGCGCTCGTCAGTGCGGGACTTGGCGCTGCTATCGCCTTTCTGAAGCCGGAGGTGCATCAGCGAGCGGCTCACGCACGCCGCAGGGCCTACCTGGCATTGGAGGTGGAGGCCCGCTTCGCGCTAACGCAGGCGGCCTCCAGTGGCGAGCCCGTACCTCTGATCGTCTACAGGAATCTACTGGAGCGCCGAAGGATGATCATCGCAGGTCAGCTCGACGAACTTGTACAGCGGATTGCTGTCGGAGGAGCGGCGGCCGACGAATGAGGAGCCGTGTGCGAAGGGTCTTCCGGCTTCCGGAGGCGGGCCAAGGGGATGTCGTTCTGGCTATGCCGTGCACCGATAGCCGCAGTCAGCAGTGGCGGGACTCCTCTCGCGCGGTGCCGACTTCGTGATGGTCCGCGAGTGCAGCGACGAAGCGCGGCAGCGTTGGACGGTCGAGCAGTGACGCCGTAGCCACCAGACGAACAGCACGTCATGGATCATGCGGCCCCGCGAGACCCTCACCGCGAGCCAGGACCAGTGGCTGATGGAGGTCCGGGTCGCCTGCCCGGACATCACCTGGGCCTGCGACCTCGCCCGCGCGTTCGCGGATCTCGTCCGTCACTGGCGCGGGTACCTGCTGCTGGAGTGGATCCGGCAGGCCGAGCAGGACGCCCCGAAGCCGATGCAGGGCTTCGCCGGCTTCCTCCGCCAGGACCTCGCCGCCGTCACCGCCGGCCTTACCCTCCCGTGGAGTTCAGACGTCGTCGAGGGTCACGTGAAGGGTGAAAACACTCAAGCGGGCCATGTATGGCCGTGCCTCGTTCGAGGCTCCTCCGGACCCGCATCCTCACCCGGCCGGCGATGCCCCTTCAGCGGGCCTCTGGCGGTGAGGAAGGTTGACCTGTTCATGCAGGAGAGCTGCAGCCTGGAGGTCATTGGTGACCATCACATGAGCCAACCTGCCCGCGACTGTGATCACGTTGCTCCAGGCTGAAGCATCTAGATAGACCTCGTCCGGGGCACCGCGACCTACTTCTTCCTGCACGGTCGAGTAGACCTTGCTCAGCTCCTTCATGAGCGCGACTTCTTCCTCGGTCCGCAGGCTCTTGCCCAGCCACGGCGCCGGATCGTCTGCGTTGCAAAAGTCGTCGAACAGGACGGTGACCACGTAGTCCAGGTCCTCGAACTCCTCCGGCCGCAGCCAGACATCGCGCTGCCACGAGGGACTCGCAAGGGCGAGAACCGCTGGCACAACATGAAGTCGGAAGGCCGGGAACTCAATGCCGTGATCCGTCACGTCCCGAGCCTACTGACAGGGTGAGAGACAGCACCCGCTTCCCGGTGCGCCTGTTCACGAGACACGGTCAGAGCGGCTTCAAGAATCCCCGTCAACGGCCCGGAAAGCTCCTACAGCTCCTCCGGCACCAGCCCCTCTAAGAGCTCGTAACACGATCTTGTTGAAGTGTGCTGGTTGGCCGTGACCGGTGTGACGATTTGGCCGTTCGTGACGGTGTGAGTACTCGGCCGTGGATCGTGGACGACGACTTGTGGGCGCTGATCGAGCCGCTCCTGCCGCCTTGGCCGGAACGGTCTCCAGGGCCTCGGCCGGTGCCGCACCGGCTCTGTCTGCAGGGCATCCTGTTCGTCCTCTACAACGACGTAGCCTGGCAACTCCTGCCCCTGGAGCTGGGCTTCGGCTCGGGGCAGACGTGCTGGCGCCGACTGGACCGGTGGCAGAAGACAGGAGTCTTCGACCTGCTGCACCGGGTCCTGCTCGCCGGACTGAACGCGGCCGGCGAACTCGACTGGTCGCGGGCATGCGTGGACGGCTCCCACATCCGCGCGAAAAAGGGGGGCCCGACACCGGTCCGTCGCCGGTC